>NZ_JBHVYE010000003.1:0-383176 GCF_042881135.1 Streptomyces sp. NPDC058284 | reverse complement strand
GAAATCCGCAAACAGAACCCCGCCTTCGGCCTCGGCTCCTACACCGAACTCCCCTCCTCCAACCCCGCCGTCATCGCCTTCCTCCGCGAATACAAGGACGACCTCGTCCTCTGCGTCCACAACTTCTCCCGCTTCGCCCAACCCACCGAACTCGACCTCCAGACCTTCGAGGGGCGCCACCCCGTGGAGCTGATCGGCGGAGTGCGCTTTCCGGCCATCGGTGAGCTGCCCTACCTCCTGACGCTGGCGGGCCACGGGTTCTACTGGTTCCGGCTGCGCAAGGAACCGGCGTAGGCTCCGGCAGCGCGACGCCCTCGCGGGGCGGTTTCCACCGCCCCGCCCTGGGCACTCCTACGCACGACCGGCACCCCCTCCACGCACCACCGGCACTACCGCACCCTGCCTTGTCCGCGACGCGGAAAGGACGCGACGCCATGTCGGAAGCCGCCACCCGTCCCAGTGCGCACGCCACCGCGCTGCTCGCCTCGCTCGACCCGCTGCTGTGCGAATGGCTGCCCCGGCAACGGTGGTTCGCCGGGAAGGGCCGCCCGATCAGCGCCCTGGAAGCGGTGACGGCGACCGAACTCCTGCCGCGCAGCTCGCCGTCGGGCCTGCTCCACCTGCTCCTGCGGGTCCGCCAGCCGGTCGTGTCCGCGCAGGGTGCCGCACTCGACGGACCCGGCGCCGAACGCGCCCCCGACTGCTACCAGTTGCTGCTCGGCGTGCGCCGCGTCCTGCCGCCGCACCTGGCCCCCGCCCTGATCGGCCATGTCACCGAGGGCCCGCTCGCCGGCCAAACGGTGTACGAGGCGCTGCACGATCCGCACCTCGCCGAGCTGCTCCTTGAGCGGCTGCGGATGCCGGGGCGGCACGGCGTGCTCCGCTTCGAGCGCGACATGGGCGTCGAGATCCCCCTGGGACTCCGTCCCCGGCTGCTCGGCGTCGAGCAGTCCAACTCCTCGCTCGTCTATGGAGATACGTTCATCCTCAAGCTGTTCCGCCGCGTCGTGCCCGGTCTCAACCCCGATCTGGAGCTCCCGCTGCAGCTGGCCCGCGCGGGCTGCGCACGGGTGCCCGCGCCCGCCGCCTGGTTCCTCGCCGACCTCGGCGACGGCACGAGCGGTGCGGGCGAGGCCGCCGGCCTCGGGGTGCTCCAGCCGTATCTGGCCGGGGCCGAGGACGGCTGGGAACTGGCGCTGCGGATGCGCGCCAAGGGTGAGTCCTTCACCGGCGAGGCGCGGGCCCTCGGCCGCGCCACGGCCGAGGTGCACGCGTCGCTCGCGTCCGCGCTGGTGACCGTCACCCTGGGCCGGGCGCAGGTCGAGGCGGCCGCCGACGCCATGGCGGACCGCCTCACCGCGGCGGCGCGGGCCGTCCCCGCCCTGCGGCCGTACGCCCCCGGGCTGCTCACCGCCTTCGAGGCGCTGGCCGACCTGGGCGGCGAGGGCCAGTCGTGGACGGCCCAGCGCATCCACGGCGACCTGCACCTCGGGCAGTGCCTGCGCGCCCCGGACGGCGAGTGGTCGCTCATAGACTTCGAGGGCGAACCCGCGCGTCCGCTCTCCGAGCGCCGCCTGCCGCAGCCGCCGGCCCGCGACGTCGCGGGCATGCTGCGCTCCTTCGACTACGCGGCGTCCCACGGCACCCGGGAGCCCGGCTGGGCCGAGGAGTGCCGGGCCGCGTACTGCTCGGGGTACGCGGAGGTCTCGGGCCGCGACCCCCGTATGGATCCCGTACTGCTGCGCGCCCACGAGACCGACAAAGCGGTCTACGAAGTCCTCTACGAGGCCCGCCACCGCCCCGACTGGCTGCCGGTCCCGCTGGCCGCGGTGCGCCGCCTCGCGGAGGACGGCTCCGCCGACGAAGCCCACTGACCACCCCTCCTGAGGAGGCCTCCCCAGTGACCCCGCGCCCCCGCAAACCGTCCGACGAAACCGCCGCCCCGACCGGGAAGAGCCGGAAGGCGGCGAAGCCCGCGAAGAGCACGCGGAGCACCAAGAGCGCGAAGGCCGCCAAGAGCGCGAAACCGGCGGCGCCGCAGACACCGGCGGAGAACTCCGGGGCGGCGGCCGGGGCGGAGACCGGCACCGGCGCCGCCGCCAGGGCCGTGACCGCGCCCGGCGCCACGCCGCCGCCCGTCACCGAGTCCCCCGTCGGCGCCGAGGACCGCGCCCGGCTCCTGAGCGGCACGCACCACGACCCGCACGGCGTCCTCGGCGCCCACCCCGTCCCCGGCGGCGTGGCCTTCCGGGCGCTGCGGCCCTACGCGAAGGCGGTCACCGTCGTCGCCGACGAGCTGCGCGCCGAGCTGCGCGACGACGGCGACGGGTTCTTCTCCGCGGTCGTGGCGCTGCGGGCCGCGCCCGACGACTACCGGCTGCACGTGACGTACGAGGAGACGGAGCTGGAGATCCACGACACGTACTCCTTCCTCCCCTCGCTCGGCGAGTTCGACCTGCACCTGATCGGTGAGGGGCGTCACGAGCAGCTGTGGGAGGCGCTCGGGGCCAGGCCGATGATCCACCAGGGGGCGACCGGCACCCGGTTCACGGTGTGGGCGCCCAACGCCCGGGGCGTGCGGGTGATCGGCGGCTTCAACTTCTGGGACGGCACCGGCTTCCCGATGCGCTCGCTCGGCGGCAGCGGGGTCTGGGAGCTGTTCGTGCCGTCCGTCGGCGAGGGCGAGCTGTACAAGTTCGAGATCACCCGGCCCGACGGCTCCACGACCCTGCGCGCCGACCCGCTCGCGCGCCGCACCGAGATACCGCCCGCCAACTCCTCGGTCGTGCACGAGTCGCACCACGAGTGGCACGACCAGGAGTGGCTCGCGCGCCGCGCGGAGCGGCCGGCCCATGAGGCGCCCTTCTCGGTGTACGAGGTGCATCTCGCTTCCTGGCGACCGGGCCTGACGTACCGTCAGCTCGCCGAGCAGCTCCCCGCGTACGTCGCCGACCTGGGCTTCACCCACGTCGAGCTGATGCCCGTCGCCGAGCACCCCTTCGGCGGCTCCTGGGGCTACCAGGTCACCGGCTTCTATGCGCCGACCGCCCGCCTCGGCACCCCCGACGACTTCAAGTTCCTCGTCGACGCCCTGCACCGGGAGGGCATCGGCGTCCTGATGGACTGGGTGCCCGCGCACTTCCCGCGCGACGACTGGGCGCTCGCCGAGTTCGACGGGCGGCCCCTGTACGAGCACGAGGACCCGGCCCGCTCCGCGCACCCGGACTGGGGAACCCTCGAATTCGACTACGGCCGCAAGGAGGTCCGCAACTTCCTCGTCGCCAACGCGACGTACTGGTGCGAGGAGTTCCACATCGACGGCCTGCGCGTCGACGCCGTCGCCTCGATGCTCTACCTCGACTACTCCCGCGAGCACGGCCAGTGGACCCCGAACGCGCACGGCGGCCGCGAGAACCTCGACGCCGTCGCCTTCCTCCAGGAGATGAACGCCACCGTCTACCGCCGCGTGCCCGGCGTCGTCACCATCGCCGAGGAGTCCACGGCCTGGGACGGCGTGACCCGGGCGACGCACCACCAGGGCCCCGGCGGCCCCAACAGTCCAGCACGCGGCGGCCTCGGCTTCGGCCTGAAGTGGAACATGGGCTGGATGCACGACTCCCTCGACTACGTCGCGAAGGAGCCGGTGCACCGCAAGCACCACCACAACGAGATGACGTTCTCGATGGTGTACGCGTACAGCGAGAACTACGTCCTGCCCATCTCGCACGACGAGGTCGTCCACGGCAAGCGCTCGCTGGTGTCGAAGATGCCGGGCGACTGGTGGCAGCAGCGCGCCAACCACCGCGCCTATCTGGCCTACATGTGGGCCCACCCCGGCAAGCAACTTCTCTTCATGGGGCAGGAGTTCGCGCAGGGCGCCGAGTGGTCGGAGGGGCACGGCCCGGACTGGTGGCTGCTCGACCCGGCGTACGGCGCGGAGGCCGACCACCGGGGCGTGCGCGACCTCGTCCGCGAGCTGAACACCGTCTACCGGCGTGAGGGCGCCCTGTGGCAGCGCGACACCGACCCCGGGGGCTTCGCCTGGGTCGAGGGCGACGCCGCCGAGGACAACGTCTTCGCCTTCCTGCGCTACCCGGCCGAGGACGCCGACGCCGCCCCGCTGCTCGCCGTCTCGCACTTCTCGCCGGTCGTCCGGCACGGCTACCGCCTGGGCGTGCCGGACGAGTTCGCCGCCTGGCAGGAGGTCCTGAACACGGACGAGGCCCGCTACGGCGGCGGCGACGTCACCAACCCCGATCCCCTCAAACCGGAGCCGGTGGCGTCCCACGGCCGTCCCGCTTCCCTGCGCCTGACCCTGCCGCCGCTGGCTACGGTGTGGCTGCGACCTGTTTGAGAGCGACCGGCAGCTCCTCGGCGTACAGCACGCCGAGGCGCTGCGTGGCCCGGGTCAGCGCCACGTACAGGTCGCTCGTGCCGTACCGGGCGGGCTCGACGACCAGGACCGTGTCGAACTCCAGGCCCTTCGCCTGACGCGGGTCGATCAGGACGACCGGCCGCGTCAGGTCCGGGGTCCGCCCGGCCGTCACTCCGGGCAGCTGTGCGGCGAGCTCCGCGTGGAGCTCGCGCGGGGCGATCACCGCGAGGCGGCCCTCGTCGCGGGCCTCGGCGGCCACCGCGCCGGCCACGGCGGCGGCAAGGTCGTCCGTGCGGCGCGCCCAGGGGCGTACACCCGTGGACCGCACCGAGCTCGGCGGCCGGAAGTCCGGGTTCTCCAGGCGTGGCACCTCGGCGGCGACGTCCATGATCTCCACGGGCGTGCGGTAGTTGACGCCGAGCCGGGTGTACTCCCAGCGGTCCTGGACGTACGGCGCGAGGATGCCCTCCCACGTGCCGCAGCCGCCCGCTTCGGCGGTCTGCGCGGGGTCGCCGACGAGCGTCATGGACCGGGTGGGACAGCGCCGCATCAGCAGCCGCCACGCCATCGCGGAGAGCTCCTGCGCCTCGTCGACGATGATGTGCCCGAACGCCCAGGTGCGGTCGGCCGCCGCGCGCTCGGCGGCGCTGCGGTGGTCGCTCTCCTCCTGGCGCTCGGCCATCCGCTCCGCGTCGATGATGTTGTGCGCGAGCAGGACCTCGGCGTCGTCCTCGTCCTTGTCCTCGAACTCGTACGTCCGCGACGCGCGCGAGACGTCGAGCACGCCCTGCGCGTACGCGATCTCCCTGGCCCGCTCGGCCTCGGCCGCCGCCCGCTCGGCGCTGTCGTCGTGACCGAGCAGCTCGGCCGCCTCGTCGAGCAGCGGCACGTCGGCGGCGGTCCAGGGCGCGTCGTACGGACGGCGGACGGCGTCCGCGTCCCGCTCGGACAGGCCCGTCGGCTCCGCGAGGAAGTCGGCGACGAAGCGCTGGGGCGTGAGCGTGGGCCACAGCTCCTCGATGGCGGCGTGCACGTCGGGGCTGGCCGCGATGGCCTTGCCGAGCTGGGCGATGTCGTCGGGGCCGAGGAAGTTCGGGCCGCCGTACGGGTCGTGGCCGATGCGCTCGGCGAGCTGCTCGGTCAGCGCGTCGATGATCCGGAACGCGAAGTGCGGGCGGCCGAGGTTGTGCGGCACGTCGGCGGCGCGGGCCGCCTCCCGCGCCTCGTAGGCGATCGTCCAGTCCAGGATCAGATCGCCGTCGTCGTGCTCGATGATCCGCGGCTCGCCGGGCTCGGGGATCTGCTGGCGGTCGCGTACGGCGGCGGCGAGCACGTCCGCCATCTCCGCGCGGCCCTTCACCTCGGCCGCCTCGGGGCTGTCGACGGCGGTCGCGGTCACGCCGGGGAACAGCTCGCCGACCGTGGAGAGCAGTACGCCGGTCTCGCCGAGGGCGGGCAGCACCTCGCCGATGTAGCCGAGGAAGGCCGGGTTCGGACCGACGATCAGGACGGCGCGCTTGGCGAGCAGCTCGCGGTGGGCGTAGAGGAGGAACGCGGCGCGGTGCAGCGCCACGACCGTCTTGCCCGTCCCCGGGCCGCCCTCGACGACGAGGACGCCGCGATGCGGGGCGCGGATGATGCGGTCCTGCTCGGCCTGGATGGTCTGCACGATGTCGTGCATGCGGCCGGTGCGGGCCGAGTCGAGCGCGGCGAGCAGGACCTCGTCGGCGTCGGCGCCCTCGTGGCCGGTGCGGGTCGTGTCGCCGAGGTCCAGGATCTCGTCGTGCAGGGCGGTGACCTCGCGGGCCTTCGTGGTGATGTGCCGGCGCCTGCGCAGGCCCATCGGCGTATGACCCGTCGCGAGATAGAAGGGGCGCGCGACATCGGCACGCCAGTCGATCACGAGCGGGGTGCGTTCGGTGTCGGACGCGCGGATACCGATGCGTCCGATGTGGTGGTCACGGCCGTCACGGAATTCGAGTCTGCCGAAGCAGAGTCCGTTCTCTCCCCCGTCGAGCGCGGCGAGCAGCCCCGACTGCTCGGCCACCAGTACATCGCGCTCAAGGCGCGCCTGGAGACCCGTGTCCACCTGCGACAACGACGTCTGCACGGCGGTCTCGGCCTCCTCGCGCAGCGCGTCCAGGCGTGCGTACAGCCCGGAGACGAATTGCTGCTCTTCCCGCAATTCCTCGGTTGACAATTCAGCCCCTCGCCAGTTACAGTGCTCTTATTGAACTTCCCGCTGGAGCCACCCGGAACACAAATGGGCAGAGCTTCGCGAAAGAATCCAATATACCAAGGCAAATGCCCCGGACGTCAATTCGTCCGGGGCATTTCTCGTGGCGCGGGCCGCAGCGGGTCCTGCGGCGGCCCGCCCCGCTCAGAGCACGTCGGCCAGCTCGGCCAGGAGCTTCCGCTTGGCCCGCGCGCCCACCATCTGCTTCACCGGCTCCCCGCCCCGGAACACGATCATCGTCGGCGCCGAGAGCACCTTGTACGCGATCGCCGTCTCCGGACTGCGGTCCACGTCCAGCTGCACGATCTTCAGCCGCTCCGACTCCTCGCGCGCCAGCTCGCTCAGCACCGGCGCCAGCTGCCGGCACGGCCCGCACCAGTCCGCCGTGAACTCCACCAGCACGGGCCGGTCCGCCTCACCCAGCACCTCCCCCGCGAAGTCCGCGTCCGTCACCTCGGCCACTCCCGCTGCCTTCATGTGCCCACTCCCCTCATCCCGTGACGTCATCGCGTGACGTCATCCCGTCAGTTCGCACCGCGGCTCGGGGCCGCTCACGAACGCCGCCTCGGCGCGCGCGAGCTGTGCCCCGACCTGCTCGCGCACAGCACCCAACTCGGCTATCAGCGCGTCGAGTTCACCGAGCTTGCGGCGGTACACGGCGAGCGACGCGGGGCAGGAGTCGCCCTCAGGACGGCCGGAGCGCAGACACTCCAGGAACGGCCTGGTCTCCTCCAGGTCGAACCCGAAGTCCTGGAGGACCCTGATCTGCTCCAGGAGCCGCACGTCGTTCTCGTCGTACGTGCGGTAGCCGTTGCCGGTCCGCCGCGCGGGGAGCAGCCCGCGCGACTCGTAGTAGCGCAGCGTCCGCGTGGTCGTCCCCGCGCGCGCCGCGAGCTCGCCGATTCGCATACCCAGACGGTAATCCTTGACGTGGGCGTCAAGGCCAGCGAGTGCGGCCGGGGGCCCGGCCGGGCCGCGTGCGGGAGCGATCGGGTGAACTGCGCGGCGGTGAGGCCTGCCGCGCGAAACGCTCGGGAAGGGCCTCAGTGCCATGACGTCCAGCTCCAGGAGCTTCCTTCCATGCGCGTACGACTTCTCGCCACCGCCGTGCTCTCCACTGTCGCCGCCGGAGTGATCTCGGCGGCCCCCGCCGTCGCCGCCCCGGCGGACGAGGACCCGAGCGTGGGTTCCGTGGCTCCGGCCTTCGTGAACGACGGTCACCTCCACCGCCCCAAGTACGTCATCACGCCCGTGGGCAGCGAGGACCTCCAGGGCCGGCTGCCCACCTGCTACCGCGACTTCTACGCCACCCCGAGCGCGAAGATCTGCAGCTGAGCGAGGCGCCACCGCCGGGCCACGGCTCGGGCCGCCCCGGCGCCCCGCTCAGCCGAAGTCCGGCTCCCCGTAGGCCTGCTTGAACTCGTGGAAGTTCTCCACCCCGGCCATCAGCACCACGCCGTCCCACAGCCGCCCGGCGGCCTCGCCCCTCGGCGCCGGGGAGACGACGGGGCCGAAGAGCGCGCCGGTGCCCTCCACGGAGAGCACCGGTGTGCCGACGTCGTCGCCCACCAGCGCGATGCCCGCCTCGTGCGATGCGCGCACCGCGGCGTCGTACTCCGTGGTCATCGCCACCGCTTCGAGCTCCGCGGGCAGCCCCGCGTCGGCGAGCGCGGCCCCCGTGCCCGCCCAGTCCCGTCGCCGGTGGATCCGCTCCCCGAGCGCGTCGAAGTACCGGCCGAGCGCCGCGTTCCCGTACCGCTCGCGGACCGCCGCGCAGATGCGCACGGGCGCTTTCATGTACTCCCCGCACAGCCCCTCCGGGTCCTCCGGATCGAGGGCGAGGCCTTCGTTGAGTACGGCGAGGCTCATGACCCGCCACCGCACGTCGATGCCCCGCACCTTCTCCACCTCCCGCAGCCAGCGCGAGGTGATCCAGGTGTACGGGCAGACGGGGTCGAACCAGAAGTCGACGCCCACGGCGCGCCGGTCGGGATCGGTGTCGGTGGTCACTCAACCACCGTACGCCGC
Source organism: Streptomyces sp. NPDC058284 (assembly GCF_042881135.1). Lineage (NCBI taxonomy): Bacteria > Bacillati > Actinomycetota > Actinomycetes > Kitasatosporales > Streptomycetaceae > Streptomyces > Streptomyces sp. NPDC058284. The sequence continues at coordinate 374,537 of NZ_JBHVYE010000003.1, read as the reverse complement.
TGCGGAGTTCAGGCGGGTGTCCGCGCACTCAGGGCCGCGCGGAGCCAGTTGTCGGCGGCGCCGGGTGTCGGCTCCGGTGGGTGCGGCGGTGGGGTCAGGACCTCGGCGGTGAGCTGCCAGTAGCGGTCGATGCGGGGTTCGGCGGCGAGCATGCGGTGCAGGTCGCGGCGGAAGTCCGGGGTGTCGCGGCGGTTCAGTGCGGCGGCGTGGACGGCGACGAAGCAGTCGAGGGCCTCGCCGGGTCGCGGGGCCCGGCCGGATCGCAGCTCCGGCGCCACCAGCTCGTACGCCTCGGGGAGGCCCTCGTAGAGCACGGCGGGGCGGTACCCCTTTCCCGGCGCGTGCGCTTCCGGCCGGCCGTAGTCGGTGCCGGCGCGGGGGCCCGAGACGAAGCAGGGGTCCGTGACGAACTCCTGCAACCGTGCGAAGGCGAGCACCTGGGCCGGGACGGGGGCGTCCGGCGGGACCGGCACCGCCTGGTCGACGACGGCCGCGACAAGCCGGGCCGGAAGGCGCGCCGGCAGCCAGCACCGCCAGAACCGGGCGAGCGCGGCCGTGCCGGGAGGCGTGGACACCGCGCCGATCAGGCGCAGCCGCTCGGCGCGCTCCTCGGCGGAGCAACCGATGAGGAGTTGCAGGGCCGCCTCGCGCCAGCGCAGGGCGGTCAGCCGCGAACCGACCTCCTTCAGCTGTCCCTCGACGATGTCCTCCAGCTGGTCCTCCTCGTCGAGGACGCGGCTCACGTCGGGGACCGGCAGGTCGAGGGTGCGCAGGGAGCGGATGAGGCGGAGCCTGCCGAGCGCCTCGGGGCCGTAGCGCCGGTGGCCGCCGCCGCTGCGGGCGGCTTCGGGCAGCAGGCCCCGGTCGGAGTAGAAGCGCACGGTTTTGACGGAGACGCCCGCACGCTCGGCGAGCTGTCCGATGCTCCACAGGCCGAGCTGCCCGGTGCCCCACGGGCCGTCGGGCGGCGTGCTTTCGGGCCGCAATCCGTCGGGCGACACGGCTTGAACCTCCCTCAGGGGGAGTTCCTACGGTACCGGCGGACGCGGGCGGCCCCTCGGCCGGACCCCGCGGATCGCAGCGTACGAGGAGGACTCATGACGACGTTCGTGCTGGTGTCGGGCGGGTACACGGGCGGCTGGCTCTGGCGGGACGTGGCCGCGGGGCTGCGGTCGGGCGGGGCCGAAGTGCACGCGGTGACGCTCACGGGGCTCGGCGACCGCCGCCACCTGGCGGGTCCCGGGGTCGATCTCGACACCCACATCGAGGACCTCACCCAGCTGATCGACCACATCGACGCGCCCGAGGTGGTGCTCGTCGGCTACTGCTACGGCAGCTACCCGTCCGTGGGCGCCGCCGACCTGCGCCCGGACCGGATCTCCCGGCTCGTGTACCTGGACTCGCCCATGCCCCAGGACGGCTACTCCATGATCGACCAGGTGCGCGAGCAGATGCCGGACGGACCGGCCCGCGAGCGGACCCTGCGCCGGCAGGAGCGGGCCGAGGACGGCTGGCGGATCCCGGCGCCCACCCCGGCGGAGTGGCGGGCCCACGGGAACCTCGCGGGCGTTCCCGAGGAGGCGCTCGACCGGCTTGCGCGCCTCGCCTCGCCGGCCCCGGCAGGACCGTACGCCCAGCAGCTGCGGATCTCGCGGGCGGTCGCCGCACTGCCGACCACCGGCATCTTCTGCACCACCGGCGGGACGATGGACATCGCCGGGCTCGAAGCCCTGGTGGCGTCGGGCCTGCCGCTGGTCCAGCAGCTGGCCGACCCGCGCGCCACCTTCTTCGAACTGGCGACGGGGCACTGGCCGATGCTCTCCACGCCCGGCGAACTGACCGACGTACTGCTGCGGGCGGCGGCGGGCGAGGGACACCGGCTGAACACCGGAGTCACGGCTTAGACCCCCACGTCCCCGGCGGACCGCGCGGCGGCCTTGTCGTAGGTGAGGAAGACGGTGCCGCTGTCGAGGAGGACGGCGTCCGTGCGCTCGTACAGGACCGGGTCGAAGGCGGTCTTGTGCGAGAACAGGGGCGTGCCCGAACCGAGCGTGAGCGGGCCCAGCTTGACCACGAGCCGGTCGATCTCGCCGCGCAGCGCCCCGGCCAGCTCCCCGCCGCCGCACAGCCAGATGTCCTTGCCGTCCTCGCGCTTCAGCTCCCGCACCTTCTCGACGGGGTCGGTGGCGACCAGTTCGATGCCGGGGTCGGGGCTCTCGGCGAGGGTGCGGCTGAAGAGGAGGTGCCGCAGGTGGGGGTAGCAGTTGGTGAATCCGGCGGCGAAGCCGTTCAGATAGGTGCGGCGCCCTTCGAGGACCGTGTCGAAGTGGGTCCCCTCCGCGGTGATGCCGAGGGCGTCCCTGGCCGGGGCGGGGAGGGTCTCGGGGTACGTCTCGGCGAGGTGCTGGACGTAGTCCTGCGCGACGGGCCAGAAGCCGTCGGGGCCCGTGGGGTCGGAGCCGTCGGCCGCCGCGATGAATCCGTCGAGGCTGACGGCGATGAAGTAGACGAGCTTTCGCATAGGGGCTCCTGGCTTCTTGGAAGCGGTGGCAGTGGTCGCACTCATTGATCGCTTGTCGATGCACTCCGGTTGAAGTGGTCTGAACGTAGTACTTCACTTGGAGTGGTGTCAATGGCTTCGAGCACAACGCAGCCGGGCCGCCCCGGAAAGGGGGCGGCCCGGCTGACGGGTGATCACACGCAGGATGCGGCTCAGCTCCGCAGCTGCGACTCCCGGCCCGTCGAGCGATCGTCCGAGGAGCCCGCGCCATCGGCCGACGCGGACCCTTCCGCCTGCTCGTCCCGGCCCTTGCGCGGCAGCAGTACCGCCACGAGCACCGTGCCGACCCCGAGGATCCCCGCGCCGATCAGGCTCGTGTGCGCCACGGCGTCCGAGAACGCGGAACCGACCGCGTCCGCCATCTTGCCCGCGCCCTGGGCGAGTTGGTCGGCCTGGCCCTTGAGCTGCGCCGCCTGCTGCTGCGAGCTCGCGTGGGCCGCCTTCTCGGCCACCGCCTGCGCCTTCTCGCCGATGCCCTGCGCCACCGCGTAACCGGCGCCGACCGAGTCCTGCGCCGTGTCGAGCGTGCCGGCCGGCAGCTTCGTGCCGGAGGCCTCGGCCGCGTCCGCCAGCTTCGAGGAGTACGAACTGGCGAGCACCGAGCCCAGGATGGCGATGCCGAGCGAGCCGCCCAGCTCCAGGGACGTGTCGTTGACCGCGCCGCCGACGCCCAGTTCGGACTCGGGGAACGCGCCCATGATGGCGTCGGTGCAGGGCGAGAGCGCGAGGCCGATCGCCAGGCCGAGGACGATCAGCGGCGCCACGAAGTCCCCGTACGAGGACCCGGCGTCCACCTGCGTGAGCAGCGCGAGCGCCACCGTGCCCGCGACCATGCCCGCCGACACCGTGATCTTCATGCCGACACGCGGGGTCAGGTAGCCGGTCAGCGCCGAGCCGACGAAGACCGCGCCCGCGAGCGGCAGCATGCGCACGCCCGTCTCCAGCGGGTTGTAGCCGAGCACGAACTGCAGGTGCTGCGTCAGGTAGTAGAACGCGCCGAAGACCGCGAGGAAGAAGAGCGCCACCGCCAGGTTCGAGCCCGCGAAGCGGCGGTCGAGGAAGCGGCGGACGTTCAGGATCGGGTGCGGGTGACGCAGCTCCCAGGCGACGAAGGCCAGCAGGCCGACGCCCGCGACGACCGCCGCCGAGATGGCCTTGGCGTCCCAGCCGAAGTGCGGGCCCTGGATGATCATGTAGATCAGCGAGCCGGTCCAGACGACGGAGAGCAGCCCGCCGACGTAGTCGATGCGGTTGCTGTGCCCCGCCTTGGACGGCGGGATGAGCACGAGGGCGCCGACGAGCGCGACGACGACGACCGGCACGTTGATCAGGAAGGTCGAGGCCCAGCCGTGGTTCTGCAGGAGTGCGCCCGCGACCAGCGGTCCGGCCGCGATGGCGAGGCCCGCGGTGGCGGTCCACAGCACGATGGCCTTGGCCCGCTCCGCCCGCGGGAACGTCGCGGCGAGCAGCGACAGCGTGGCCGGCATGATCATCGCCGCGCCGAGGCCCATCACCGCGCGGGCCGCGATGACCGCGCCGGAGCTGTCGACGAGCGAGCCCGCGACCGAGCCCGCGCCGAACACGACGAGGCCGAGGACGAGCGCGCCACGCCGGCTGTACTTGTCGCCGATCGCGCCGAGCAGCAGCATCAGCGCGGCGTACGGGACGGTGTAGCCGTCGATGACCCACTGCAGGTCGGAGCTGGAGAGCCCGAGGTCCTTGGTCATGTCGGGGGCGGCGACGGTCAGCGCCGTGTTGGCCATGACGATGATCAGCAGACTCAGGCACAGCACGCCGAGCGCCCACCAGCGGCGCGCGTACGGCTGCTTCATCTCGTCGACCGGTTGTTTCATGAGGAGAGCCACCGAAGCCTCACCCTTCCCTGCTCCCTGTACGTTTCTGCTTGCCCGGTGACCTTGCACAGCACTGTGCAATTACACACGACTGTGCAACGTACGCCATTGCACACCAATGTGCAAAACGGGGCAGAGAACGCTCCTCGGCGAACCCCCCGGACCCCTCCCGTCAGCGCGTGCACAATGGAGCCCATGAGCCGAGCCGACGCCAACCGCCGCCGCATCCTGGAGGTGGCACTCGCCGAGCTGCTGCGCGATCCGGACGCCTCCATGGACCAGATCGCGCGCGCCGCGGGCGTCGTCCGCAGGACGGTCTACGGGCACTTCCCGAGCCGGGATGCGCTGATCGGCGCGCTCATCGACGGCGCGGTCGAGGCGGTCGCCGCGGCCCACGCGTCCGGGCGTGCGCGGTCGGACGACCCGGCCGAGTCGCTCGCCCACTCGATGGTCGCCGTCTGGGAGATCGCCGACGGCTACCGACTGCTCGTCGCGCTCGCCCAGCGCAGCGTCGCGATGGAGGGCATCAGGCAGCGCCTCGCCCCCGTCCGCGCGGAGTGCGTGAACGTACTGCGGCACGGCCTCGCCCAGGGTTCGTTCTTCTCCCCGCTGCCGCCCGCCGCCCTCGCGTACGTCCACGAACAGCAGCTCTTCGGCCTGATGGAGGCCGTCAACGACGGACTGCTGGACCCGAAGGACGCCGGCCTGGCCGCCGCGTCGACGGCGCTCCTGTCGGCGGGGGTTCCGGCGGAACGAGCACGGGAGATCATTGCGGCTTTGCCGTAGGGGTGGGCCGGGCCGGGTCACTCGTCGGTCGGAGCGGAAGCGGGCGTGAACCGGGGGCTCCGACTGTCCGGATCGTAGCGAGGGGGGGCGGGGTGCCAATGGCGCCCCGCCCCCCCCTCGCGAGTGCGGATACGGATACGGATACGGAGATGGCTACGGTACGGCTACACCTTCACCGGCTCCTGGCCCTCGTCACGCCGCTCCGGCACGGCGTCCGCGTCACTCGCATCCGCGCCGCCCGCCCCCGAGGGCCCCGCGACCTCGTGACCGTCGTCCACCAACGTACGCTCGTCGAACGGCAGTTGACCGGCAAGGACCGCCGTGACGCGCTCCTTGTCGACCTCCTTGGTCCAGGTGCCGATCAGCAGCGTGGCGACCGCGTTGCCCGCGAAGTTGGTGAGGGCGCGCGCCTCGCTCATGAAGCGGTCGACGCCGATGATCAGGCCGACCCCGTCGACCAGCGCGGGCTTGTGCGACTGCAGGCCGCTCGCGAGGACCGCGATGCCCGAACCGGAGACGCCCGCGGCGCCCTTCGACGCGATCATCATGAAGAGCAGCAGCGAGATCTGCTCGCCGACGCCGAGCGGCTGGTGCATGGCGTCGGCGATGAAGAGCGAGGACATCGTCAGGTAGATCATCGTGCCGTCGAGGTTGAAGGAGTAGCCCGTCGGGACCGTGATGCCGACGACCGGGCGGCTGACTCCCAGGTGCTCCATCTTCGCGATGAGCCGCGGCAGCGCGGACTCGGAGGACGAGGTGGAGAGGATGAGCAGGAACTCGCGGCCCAGGTACTTGAGCAGCTTGAAGAGGTTGACCCCGGTCACGACCCGGACCAGCGTGCCGAGCACCACCACGATGAACAGCGCGCAGGTGACGTAGAACCCGATCATGATCGTGGCGAGCGCCTTGAGCGCGTCGACGCCGGTCTCGCCGATGACGGCCGCCATCGCGCCGAACGCGCCGACCGGGGCCGCCCACATGATCATGCCGAGGATCCGGAAGACCAGCTTCTGGATGTGCCCGATGCCGCGCAGGACCGGTTCGCCGGAGCTGCCCATGGCCTGCAGCGCGAAGCCCACGAGCAGCGCGACGAGCAGCGTCTGGAGGACCTCGCCCTGGGTGAAGGCGGAGACGAAGGTCTTGGGAATGATGCCGATCACGAAGTCGACGAGGCCCTTGTCCGCCTGGTCGGCCGCCTCGTGGCCCGCGCCCTTCTCGGACTCGGTGATGTCCATGCCCGAGCCCGGGTGCAGGATGTTGCCGACGACGAGGCCGATGGCGAGCGCGACGACGGACATCGCCATGAAGTAGCCGAGCGCGAGCCCGCCGACCTTGCCGACCTTGGCGGCCTTGCGCACCGAGCCGACGCCGAGCACGATCGTGCAGAAGATGATCGGCGAGATCATCATCTTGATCAGATCGACGAAGCCGGAGCCGACCGGCTTCAGGTCCTTGGCGAAGTCCGGCCAGATGAAGCCGACGGCGATGCCGAGCAGCACGGCGCCGATCACGGCGAGGTAGAGGTAGTGCGTGCGGTCCCGCTTGGCTGCGGGCTGCGCTTGTGGGTCGGCCGTGGTGGTCACGGGGCCCTCCTTGAACGACGACGTCGGCGTTGTGGTGCGTGCCTGCGGTGCGTGCGGCTCACGTCCTGGGCGATCCCGGTGACTATCTCTCGCGCTGTGAGGGCGGTCACCCTTGCGTTCATTTAGTTCGCGCTTACACGATCACCGGCGATCGCCGGTGATCTCTGGTGATCGCTAGTGATCTCTGGCGGTCGTTGGTGATCACTGGCGGTCGTTGGTGATCACTGGCGATGGCCCCGCTCGGGCACTCGACCATGTGTACGAAGAGGCAGACTGTCAGCATGTCCCGCACCCGCCCCGCGCGCCGCCCCCGCAGGCTGCCCCGCAGCCTGGCCGGCCAGCTCTTCGCGATGCAGATCGTGCTGGTCACGGTGGTCGTCGCCGGATGCGCCCTCTTCACGTACCTGAGCGACAAGCACCAGGCGGAGGAGGCCGCGCGCCGCCAGGCGACCGCGGCGGCGCGCGCGGTCGCCGACTCCCCCTCTGTACGGGAGGCCGTCCTCGGCAGCGACCCGACGAAGGAGCTCCAGCCGTACGCGTCCCGGGTGCAGCGGGACACCGGCGTCGACTTCGTCACCATCATGGATCCGGACGGCATCCGCTGGACGCATCCGCACGAGCGGCGCATCGGCGAACGCTTCCTCGGCCACCGGGCGGCCGCGCTGCGCGGCGAGACCTTCACGGAGACGTACACGGGCACGCTGGGCCCTTCGGTGCGGGTGGTCACCCCGGTCCTGGCGGGGCCGGAGGAAGGGCGGGGCCGCGTCGTCGGTCTGGTCAGCGCCGGCATCACCATCGAGGAGATCACCGCGAAGGCCCGCGGCCGGCTCGTCGCGCTGCTCGGCGTCGCGGCGGCGGCGCTCGTCCTGGGCGGCATCGGGACGTACGTCATCAACGCGCGCCTGCGCCGCAGCACCCACGGCATGAACGCCGCCGAGCTGAGCCGCATGCACGACTACCACGAGGCGACGCTGCACGCGGTACGCGAGGGGCTGCTGATGCTGGACGGACAGCGGCGGGTCGCCCTCATCAACGACGGCGGCCGAGAACTGCTCGGCGTCCCCGACGGCCCCGTCATCGGCCGCAACGTCGCCGAACTCGGCCTTCCCGCCCCGCTGACCGGCGCGCTGCTCGCCACGGAGCCGCGGGTCGACGAACTGCATCTGACCGCCGACCGCGTGGTGGTGCTCAACACGTCCCCCGTGACGGGCGGCGAGCGCCGCGGCACGGTGGTCACCCTGCGCGACCACACCGAACTCCAGGCGCTGGCAGGCGAACTGGACTCCGAACGCGGCTTCACGCGGGCCCTGCGCTCGCAGGCCCACGAGGCGGCGAACCGCCTGCACACGGTGGTATCCCTCATCGAACTCGGCCGCGCGGACGAGGCCGTCGACTTCGCCACCGCCGAACTGGAGCTGGCCCAGGCGCTCACCGACCAGGTGGTGGCCGCCGTCAACGAACCCGTCCTCGCGGCGCTGCTGCTCGGCAAGGCGGCGCAGGCCAACGAGCACGGCGTCGAGCTGGTCGTCTCGGCCGACAGCAGCATCGACGACGGCATGCTCCCGGAGGCGCTCTCCGCCCGCGACCTGGTGACGGTCCTCGGCAACCTCATCGACAACGCGGTCGACGCGGCGCAGGGCTCACCGGTGGCCCGCGTCACCGTGACGGCCCGGGCCGACGAGGCGGGCCTCCTCCTCCGCGTCTCGGACACGGGTCCGGGCGTCGACCCCGGCCGCCGCCACTCCGTCTTCGAACGCGGCTGGTCGACGAAGTCCCCGACGGGCCGCGGCCTCGGCCTCGCCCTGGTCCGCCAGACAGTCACCCGCAACACCGGCACCCTGACGGTCCGGGAGTCCCCGCAGGGCGGCGCGGAATTCGAGGTGACGCTGCCGACGAGGACTTGCACGGTTGCGCGGGTCGCCGACGAGGACGAGGCCGGCCCACCCCCCGTGCCGGGTACCGACACACGCGCCCCTGGCCGAAGGCCGCACACCGGCCCGCCGAAGGACGAGAGACCCGACCAGGGAGACGCCCAGTGATCCGCGTACTCGTAGTCGAAGACGACCCCGTCGCGGCCGACGCCCACGTCCTCTACGTGAACCGCGTCCCCGGCTTCGAGGCCGTCCCCCGCCCCGCCCACTCCGCCGCCGAGGCCCGCCGCGTCCTCGACCGCACCCCGGTCGACCTGATCCTCCTGGACCTGCACCTCCCCGACGGCCACGGCCTCCAGCTGGCCCGCTCCCTGCGCGCCGCCGGACACCCCACGGACGTGATCGCTGTGACGTCGGCCCGCGACCTGGCCGTGGTCCGCGAGGGCGTCTCCCTCGGCGTCGTCCAGTACGTCCTGAAGCCCTTCACCTTCGCCACCCTCCGCGACCGCCTCACCCGCTACGCGGAGTTCCGTTCCGCCGCCGCGGAGGGCGAGGCCTCCGGTCAGGACGAGGTCGACCGCGCGCTCGCCACCCTGCGCGCGCCCGGCCCCGCCGACCTGCCGAAGGGCCTCAGCGGCCCCACCCTGGAACGCGTCGTGCGCACCCTGCGCGCCGCCCCCGAAGGACTCACCGCCACCACGGCGGCCCAGTCGGCGGGCCTGTCCCGCATCACCGCCCGCCGCTACCTGGAACACCTGGTCGACACCGCCCGCGCCGCCCGCAGCCCCCAGTACGGCCACGTCGGCCGCCCCGAACTGGTCTACCGCTGGCTCGCCGCGAGCGAATGAGCCCGCCTCCCCGCCCTGGACGCCTCACCGACGTACGCCACACCGCCACACCTCCACACCCGATAATAACGTTGTCACGTTGATGACAAGCATCAATTCAGAGCCCCCGCAGGGGCATTGACCTTGCTCCGAACACGCCCGTACGTTCACCGGGCAACCCGCGTTGCGCCCCGCTGCACCCCGTCGCACCCCACGTGGCGACCCCGCCGCGTCGGCCAGTAGGAGGTCGTGCCCGTGCGCCCCACCACCACCCCCCTGCTCCTCGCCGCCTCCGCCCTGCTCGCCGCCGGCACCCTCACCGCGTGCGGCGGCGGCTCCGGCGACGACCCCGACACCGTGAAGGTCTCCTTCAAGCAGTCCACGGACAACCAGATCAAGGTCATGGACACCTATCTGGGCGAGATCAAGAAGCAGTTCGAGAAGGAGAACCCCGGCAAGAAGGTCAAGCTGGTGCCGATCAAGGCGCCGGACTCCGAGTACTACACCAAGCTGCAGCAGATGATGCGCTCCCCGAAGACCGCGCCCGACCTGGTCTACGAGGACACGTTCCTCATCAACTCGGACATCACCAGCGGCTACCTGAAACCCCTCGATCCCTACCTGAACAAGTGGAAGGACTGGGACCAGTTCATCGGCACGGCGAAGACGGCGGCGAAGGCGGCCGACGGCAAGACGTACGGCGTACCGGACGGTACGGACACCCGCGGCCTCTGGTTCGACAAAGCCGTCTTCAAGAAGGCGGGCCTGCCCGCCGACTGGCAGCCGAAGACCTGGGACGAGGTCCTCGACGCGGCCCGCACGGTCAAGAAGAAGGTTCCGGACGTCACCCCGCTCAACGTCTACACCGGCAAGCCGGCCGGTGAGGCGGCGGCGATGCAGGGCTTCGAGATGCTCGCGTACGGCACGGGCGAGGATCCGCTCTACGACCCGAAGTCGAAGAAGTGGATCACGGGCAGCAAGGGCTTCAAGGACTCCCTGAAGTTCGTGGAGACCGTCTACAAGGAGAAGCTCGGCCCCGACGTCTCGGACGCCCTCGACCCCAACTTCGCCACCCGCGTACGCGGTGAACTTCTTCCCGAGGGCAAGTTGGCGATCAACCTCGACGGCTCGTGGCTCCCGCAGGACTGGGGCAAGGGCGCGGGTCACGAGTGGCCCCAGTGGTCGAAGAGGCTGGGCCTCGCCGCCATGCCGACGCAGACCGGCCGGGCACCCGGCAAGGTGAGCATGTCCGGCGGCTGGACCTGGTCGATCCCGGCCAAGGCGGACAACCCCGACCTGGCCTTCAAGTTCATCGAGACGATGCAGACGACGGCCAACGCCAAGAAGTGGTACATCGCCAACTCGGGTATCGCGGTCCGCAAGGACGTGGCGGCCGACCCCTCGTACGTACAGGCGCAGCCCGGCATCAAGTTCTTCACGGACCTGGTCTCCACCACGCACTACCGGCCCGCCTACCCCGCGTACCCCAAGGTCTCCACGGCGATCCAGGAGGCGATGGAGACGGTGACGACGGGTGACGGCTCGGTAGAGGAAGCGGCGAGGAACTACGACGAGGAGGTCGACTCGGCGACGGACGGCGAGGTGGTCGGCAGGTAGCGGCGCGCGGGCCGTTGCCTGCGGCATTGTCTGTGCCACTGCGTGCGCCATTGTCTGTGCCGCTGCCTATCACGGTCACAGTCACAGCCGCAGTCACGGCCGCAGTCACACCCACAGTCGCAATCGCAGCCGCAGTCGCAGTCACCGCACCGTCGTCGCGACGAGAGAGATGAGTGCCCTACGTGACTTCCGCATCCTCCGCGGGCCCCGGCGGCGTCGCCAAGACGTCGCCGGGCCGCCCGGCCCCCGCACCACCCGGCCCCCGGACCCGCGCCCGGCGCGGCCTGCTCCGGGCGCTGCCCGTCTCCCCCGCCGTCATCCTGCTCGCCCTCTTCCTCGCGGGCCCGATCGGCTACTGCGCGTACATCGCCTTCACCGACCTCCAGCTCACCGGCCAGGCCGAGTCGAGCTTCGTGGGTTTCGACAACTTCCGTGAGGCGTTCGGCGACGAGCGCTTCATCAACGCGGTCTGGCTCACCCTTGTCTTCACGGTCCTCTCCTCCCTCATCGGCCAGAACACCCTGGGCCTGGCGCTCGCCACCCTCATGCAGCGCGCCTCCAAGCCGGTCCGCACGCTCACGGGCGCGATCGTCGTCACGGCATGGGTCCTGCCGGAGGTCGTCGCCGGGTTCCTCCTCTACGCCTTCTTCCGCCGCGAGGGCACCCTGAACGCGGTGCTCGACTTCCTCCATCTGCCGTCCCAGAACTGGATGTTCACCCTGCCGATCCTGGCGGTGTCGTTCGCCAACGTCTGGCGCGGCACGGCCTTCTCGATGCTGGTCTACTCGGCCGCCCTGAACGAGATCCCCAAGGAGATCACCGAGGCCGCGCAGGTCGACGGCGCGAGCGGCTGGCGCCGCATGTGGCACATCACGCTGCCGATGATCCGCCGTTCGATCGGCACGAACCTCATGCTCAACACCCTGCAGACGCTCTCCGTCTTCGGGCTGATCTGGGTGATGACGCGCGGCGGCCCGGGCAACCGCAGCCAGACCCTCCCCCTGTTCATGTACGAACAGGCCTTCCAGAAAAGCATGATCGGCTACGGGACGGCGGTGGCCCTGCTCCTCCTCCTGGTCGGCTCGCTCTTCTCCCTCGTCTACACGCGCCTGCTGCGTACGGAGGTCTGAAAGTGAAGCCGAAGCGGACCGGACTCTCCCGCCGCACGACCCACCGCCTGGCGGCCGACGCGGGACTCCTGATCGTGGCAACGGCGTTCGTGCTCCCCCTCGCCTGGGTGGTCCTCTCCTCCTTCGACCCGAAGGCGGACCTGCGCGTGCGGCTCCCCGACGGCCTCACCCTGGACAACTACGACCAGGTCCTGACCCCCGAGATCACCTTCACCCCGCTCCTCAACAGCCTGCTGCTCTGCGGCGGCGGCACGCTGCTCACGGTGGTCTGCGCGGCGCTGGCGGCCTACCCGCTCTCCCGCTACAAGTCGCGCCTGAACCGCCCCTTCATGCTGACGATCCTCTTCGCGACGAGCCTGCCGATCACGGCGATCATGGTGCCGGTGTACGCGCTCTTCGTACAGGTCGACCTGATCGACACGATGCAGGGCACGATCTTCTTCTTCGCCGCGTCCCAACTCCCCTTCGCCATCTGGCTGATGAAGAACTTCATGGACGGCGTCCCGAAGGAGCTGGAGGAGGCGGCGTGGACGGACGGCGCGTCGTCATTCCAGTCCCTCATCCGCATCGTCCTCCCCCTGATGGGCCCCGGGGTGGCGGTGGTGACGGTCTTCTCCTTCGTCATGATGTGGGGCAACTTCTTCGTCCCCTTCATGCTCCTGCTCACCCCGGAACAGATGCCGGCGTCGGTCAGCATCAACGACTTCTTCGGCAACAAGGGGACGGTGGTGTACGGCCAGCTGGCCGCGTTCTCGATCCTCTACTCGACGCCGGTGATCCTGTTGTACGTCCTGGTCTCCCGGAAGCTGGGCGGGGGCTTCGCGCTGGGCGGAGCGGTGAAGGGGTGAGGCCGTCACTGATGACCGGTGACAGCCCTCTGCGTAATGGCCGTGATCAGGGGACAGTCACCTCGTCGAGTTCCGCCCATACGGCCTTGCCGATCCCGTGCCGTCGTGGGCAGCATCCCCACCGCGCGGCCAGCGCGACGACGAGCGCGAGGCCGCGCCCCCGCTCGTCCTCCGGACCGGCCGACCTGGGAGCGGGCCGACCCGACCCGGCGTCGGCCACCTCCATCCGCACCCGCCCTTCGTAGCGGGCGAGCCGCAGACCGATATGCCGGTCGGCCGGGACGAAGGCGTGCTGAATGGAGTTGGTGACCAGCTCCGACAGCAACAGCTCGGCTGCGTCCGTCACTTCACCGTCGACCTTCCATGCGGCGAACTGCTCGCGCAGGAGGGCGCGGGCACGGTGCGCACTGCGTGGCGTGCGGGGGAGTTGCCAGGTGACTTCGTCGGACACAGACATGGGAGTTCCCTTCGCATTGCCTGAACAGCGGGCAGTGAGCGCGGAGTCGCTCTCCGTAGAGTGCAGTGCACGTAGTGAAAGGTGCAAGCGAAACACCACAACTTCAGCGCACCGTGTACATCGTGACTAACCTGGAGCCGACAACCCGCAAACCAGGGGGCCTGTATGGCTGTTGAGCAGCATCCGAACGTGCGTCGCCGCGTCCTCGGCGCCAATTTGCGTCGGCTCCGGGAACGGAAAGGTCTGCTCCTGGAGGACGCGGCGGAGACCTTGAGTTGCCACGCGGCAAAGGTCAGCCGTATCGAGTCGGGACGCAGCGGCATCCGTCAGCTCGACCTTCGGGTACTCCTCGACCTGTACGGACTCGAGGACCCCGTCGAGCGCGAGGGCTGGCTCTCTCTCGCCCGCGAGGGCAAGCGCCAGCGCTGGTGGCGCTCCCTGGAGGACAAACTCCCGCGCGATTTCCTGGACTTGATCGGCCTGGAGGAAGAGGTCTCGCACTGCCGCGGTTTCCAGCCCAGCATCATCCCTGGGCTCTTCCAGACCGAGTCGTACGCCACAGCTGTGATCCAGGGCGGTTCGGCCGGGCCCCTGTCCGAGGACCAGCGGACCAAAGTCCGCGTCCGACTTGAGCGCCAGAAGGCACTGGCCCGATCCGACCCTCCGGCATTGGACGTCTGGATGGTGCTCGGCGAGGCCGCATTGCGCCAACAGGTCGGCGGGGGCGCGGTACTGCGTGAGCAGCTGGTTCACCTGGCCGAACTGGCACAGCTTCCGAACGTAACCGTGCAGGTACTACCCTTCACCGCAGGGGCGTGCAAGGGCGGGATGCTCCCCTTTCTGCTCTACAGCTTCCCGGCTCCGGCCGAGCTCGAAGTGGTCCTCCTGGAGAATTTCACGAGTCACGCCTACCTGGAGTCGGCCGAGGACACACGGCACTACACCAGCGCCTTCGACCACATCCGGGCGGCCGCACTGAGCGCGCTGGAATCGGAGTCCCTCATCACGAAGGTCGCCAGAGAACTGGCCCGCAGCTAAGGAAGAGAGCCGATGCCGTCGCGTTCGCCCGAGTGGTTCAAGAGCAGCTACAGCCAGCAGAACGGCGAATGCCTGGAGGCCCTCCACACCCCCCGCGGACTCACCCTCCGCGACTCCACCCGCCCCGAAGGCACCCGCATCTCCTTCGCCACGGAGGCCTGGACCACGTTCCTGGCCTCCGTCACCTCCATACGCACCGAGTCCCCGGCGCCGTAACGGCCCGAAACGTGGCGATGAGTCCGGGGCCTGGAAATCGGGGCGGGCACAGAACTGTGACATGAGTTCGCAGGCATACGTCCCGCACACCCCATTCGTCACCCGCCAACCACCTGGTATCGGCCACCGGCTCGGGCTAGCGTGCTGATCTCGCGCCCTCTCCCCACCCGCCAGGAGCCGACAGTGAACCGCCCCTTTCGCCTCGCGACAGCCGCGCTCATCGCGTCCGCAGCCCTGCTTCTGACGTCCTGCGGCAGCGACGACGACACGTCCAAGGACGACGACAAGATCGCCGGGGCGGAGCAGGGTGGCGAGAAGTCGCCGTCGCCGAGTGGGCCCGCGAAGTCCGCGGCCGACCGGCCGAAGATCGAGCTGCCGTCGGACCTGACGTACGAGTTCGAGTGGTCGAAAACGGGCGACAAGAGCAAGGACGCGGTACTGGCCGACACCGAGCAGTACCTGAAGGCGGTCGACCTGGCGATCGCCGAGCAGAAGCCCCTGCACAAGGCCTACCGGTTCTACTCCGAGGGTGAAGCGGCGGCCGGCAGCCAGAAGTTCGTCCAGGAGTACGTCGACTACAAGGACCGGATCACCGGCACCAAGCGCTACTTCCACGCTCGGGTGGACGTCACGGGCGACAAGACCGCAGGGATCGTCTACTGCGAGGACCAGAGCAAGGCGCACAACAAGAGTCTGAAGACGGGGAAGACCGCGAAGGCGTCGGCGCCGTCGAAGGACGACTTCGTGCTCTACAGCAGCCGACTGCACAGGAACGACAAGGGCGTCTGGATCACCGAGACGACCACATCAGACCGGGGGAACGCCACATGCCAGCCATGAGAAGGAAACCGTTCATAGCCGCCGGGGTCCTGGCGATGGCCGCGACCCTGCTCCTCTCCGCGCCCGTGTCCGCGCGGACCGGCCACGGGGGGACCACCAACGGCGACGCCCAGGGCCCGACCGAGGACGGCGGCGACGGCTCGCTGACGGCCACCGCGGGCGGCATCAGCTACGACGAATCCAAGAACGGCTCGGGCCCCAGGACCGGCGCCATCGCCCCGACGGGCGACTACAGCCCGCCGCCCTGCTGGTACGGGCCCGCCTACACCCCCGCGCAGTTCAAGAAGGAGCGCGAGGCGGTCTGGGCGGTGGACTCCACGGGCGCCCAGTGGGACCTGGAGCAGCGCAAGCGCTACGTCGATGGCGAGCCGTACAAGAACTTCAACCTCGACAAGGCCGGCAAGGGCTACTGGTGGACGTCGTTCCCCAACAAGTCGTACCCGCCGGGCTGGGACAAGTGCAACAAGGAGACCTTCTGGGTCGACGAGAACGAGCCGCCGCCGGCCGGTATCCCCACCATCGACGCGGAGCTCCTGGCGAAGCTGGCGTACGCCAGGATCCGCGTCCCCGGCACGAAGGTGTCCCTGGCCCCCAAGGGCGAGACGAAGGTCAACCTGCCGACGTGGGCGTGGCTGGACGGCGCGGAGTTCAAGCCGGTCTCGGTCACGGCCAGGGTCAAGGTCCTGAACATCAAGGCGACGACGACCGCCGAACCGGTCTCCCTGAAGATCGACCCAGGCACCCCGGACGCCGAGACGTACCCCGGATCCGGTGTCTGCGAGATCGTCGACGGCAAGATCGGAGCGCCCTATGCCAAGGGCAAGGCCAAGGAGACCCCACCCTGCGGAGTGAAGTACTTGCGCTCCTCGGGCAACGGCTCGTTCCCCTTGAAGGCGACGGTCACCTGGAAGATCCACTGGACAGGAACCGGCGTGAACGGTGAACGACGCCTCCCCGACGGGGAGTTCGGCGCGGACCAGGACGTGGTGGTCCAGGAAATCCAGTCGATCAACCGCTAGGTCACCGTCGCGGTCGGACTCGTCGGCTTCCGAGGCCCGCTCGCTCTTCGGGGCAGTACGGGCCTGCGTTGAAGGAGGCACCAGAGGCGTATGCGATCCCCTTCACCCACGAAACATCATTCGATAGCTTCGCTCATGCGTACGTCTACTGGCGGTGCAGGTGGGGTGGAGGAAGTCGCATGGGGGGCCATCGGCCGTCGGACTGGCACGTACTGGATCTGGAGAAGGATCCGACGCCGGGTGATCCGCACCGGGTGCGTTCGCTGGCGAAGAACCTGCACGATTTCTCCGATGATGTCGGGCGGGTGTTGCGGGACATCAAGGGGATGGCGGGCGACGAGGCCATCCTGAAGTGGGTGGGCAAGACCGCGGACGCGTTCACGGAGAAGTTCGAGGACGCACCGAGCAAGCTGAAGAAGCTCCAGAAGAGCTACTCGATGGCGGGTGACGCGCTGGCCGCGTACTGGCCGGAGCTGGAGCGCGCCCAGTCCCTGGCCGACAAGGCTTTGGCGAAGGGCCGTGAGGCGCAGGCCGACCTCACCTCGGCCAAGTCCCGGCTCTCCTCGGCCGACTCCTGGGTGGAGAAGGCGGGCAAGGAAGCCGACAAGTACAAGGACGAGGGCGGCCCCAAGGGCAAGGACGTGCCCAAGCCGGACGAGGAGAAGGTGCGCGCCGCCACCCGCAACGCGACCTCCGCGGAGAAGGCGCAGAAGTCCGCGAAGTCGGATGTCTCCGCCGCGCAGAGCGCACTGGACGCGGCGAAGAAGATGGCCGAGGACGCCCGCAAGATGCGTGCGGAGGCCGCGGGGACGGCGAAGAAGAAGATCGACGAGGCGTCCGACGCGGGGATCCGGAACCGGCACTGGTGGGAGGAGATCGGCGACTGGGTCTCCGACAACTGGGACACCATCGTCGCCGTCTGCAAGGTCGTCGTCGCCGTCGTCGGCGTCATCGCGATGATCATCGGCGGGCCAATCCTGGCTGCCATCGTCATCGTCGCCGGCGCCATCGTACTGGCCGATACCCTCAGTAAGTACGCAAAAGGCCAAGCAGGCCTGATGGATGTCGCTTTCGCGGCACTGGACTGCGTACCGGGCATGAAGGGCCTTACCACCGCCGCGAAACTCGGCAAGGGGTTGAAGGGACTCAAGGGCGGGCTCAAGGGATTCAAGTCGGCCCGCACCGCGCTCAAGGACGGGGCGAAGGGTGCCTACAACCGGGTCAAGAGCGTCGTGCGGTCCAAGGGCAGCGATCCGGTGGACATGGCCACTGGAGAGATGTTCCTGCCACAGACCGACATCACTCTGCCGGGCGATCTGCCGCTGCACTTCACGCGACGGCTGGCCTCGCAATATCGTTCAGGATGGTGGTTCGGCCCCACGTGGGCATCCACTATCGACCAGCGTCTTGAAATCGACGAACAAGGCATCCTCTTCGTCACCGAGGACGGCCTGCTTCTCCCTTACCCCTTCCCTGAAGCGCCGAGCGAACCCGTCCTGCCGGATTCCGGCCCCCGCTGGCCACTGACATGCCTCGTCGATGGTGGCTACGAGATCGGCGATCCCGCGACCGGACACATCCGCCACTTCGGTGCCCCCGTTGGCGGGCTGGCCCTGCTGCAACGCATCGCAGACCGCAACGGCAACACCATCGAGGTCGAATACGCTCCCGACGGCGCTCCTCACGCCATTCGTCACTCCGGCGGTTATCGCCTCGTCCTCACCGTGAACGAGGAACGCGTGACGGCCTTGAGCCTCGCAGGCGGGGCCGAGGACGGCTCGGACGTCCCCATCAAGTCGTTCCGGTACACGGACGGCAACCTGACCGAGGTGATCAACTCCTCCGGCCAGCCGCTTCGGTTCACCTATGACGAGCACCTGCGAGTCACGTCGTGGACGGACACGAACGCCCGCCGTTACGACTACACATACGACCGGCATCACCGGTGCGTCGCTGAAGGAGGGGAAGCCGGTCACATCACCATCGCCCTGGAATACGACGGTACGGACCCTGCCTGGCCCGACTGCCGCGTCACCACACTGACCACTGCCGAAGGCGCGGTGTCACGCTTCGTCATCAATGACAGAAGCCAAGTCGTGGCGGAGATCGACGCGTTGGGCGGCATCACTCGCACCGCATACGACGCGCACCATCACATCGTCGCAATAACGGACCAGGCGGGGCACACGACGCACTTCGCCCATGACGGGAACGGCCATCCCACGGAGATCCGGCGGCCTGACGGCGCCGTCCTCCGCTTCGTCTATAACGCCGAAGGCGCACCTGTAATTCTCAGCGGGCCGGACGGCGGCAGTTGGCACCGGGAGTACGACAACCGCGGCAACTGCATCTCCATGACCAACCCCGCGGGAGCCACCACTCGATTCACTTACGACGCCGCCGGCCATGTCACCAGGGTGACGGACGCTCTGGGGAATGCCCGGTCGGTGCGCTGCAACGCGGCGGGACTCCCCGTTTCCATGACTGATCCGCTCGGTGCAGTCACCTCCTGGGAACGTGACACTTTCGGCCGTATCGTCGCTTACACCGATCCTCTGGGGAACACCACACGCCTGGCCTGGACGGTCGAGGGCCGACTCCTCTCGCGCATCACGCCCGACGGAGCCACCGAAAGGTGGACGTACGACGGTGAGGGCAACTGCACAAGCCACACGACACCCACGGGCGCCGTGACCCGCTTCGAGTACACCCACTTCGACCTCCAGTCCGCTCGAATCGGCCCGGACGGTGTGCGGTACGAATTCAGCCACGACCCGGGGCTGCGGCTTGTCCAGGTCACCAATCCCCAAGGGCTGGCCTGGACCTACCGACATGACGCGGCAGGCCGCCTCGTCTCCGAGACGGACTTCGACGGCCGCAATGTGACGTACGCCCACGATGCCGTGGGCCGCCTCGCCTCGCGGACCGACGCCCTTGGACACACCACGCGTTACGAGCATGACGCGGTCGGCAACCTCACCCGCAAGACGACGGGCAGTGGCGTCACGCATTTCACGTACGACCTCAACCAGCGGCTGACCGGTGCTACCGGGCCGGATGCCACGCTCTCCCTGCACCGTGACAGCACCGGATCGCTCACACGTGAGACTGTCAACGGCCGCCATATGCTGTATCAGCACGATGTTCTGGGGCGCCTCGTCCGACGCACCACTCCCTCCGGAGCAGTGACCAGGTGGACCTATGACGCTGCGGGCAACCGGACAGAGCTCAACGCGTCGGGTCGGACGCTCCGATTCGAGCACGACTGGTCCGGGCGGGAAGCTGTCCGGCGCTTCGGCGACGACGTCACGCTGACGCATGTCTTCGACGAGGTAGGCCGCCTGAGCGCCCAGTCGCTGGAGGCAGCCGGCCGCCGCGTGCAACATCGCGCCTTCTCCTATGGCGAGGCCGGCAATCTCCTTGGTGTCGATGACCAACTGCGCGGTAGCCGCAGGTTCGACCTCGATACGGCAGGCCGGGTCACCGCCGTGTGCGCCGACAACTGGAACGAGCAATACGCCTATGACGAGGTGGGCAATCAAACCTTGGCTTCCTGGCCTGACGGCCACCCCGGCGACGACGCCGACGGGACCCGCGTCTACTCGGGCACTCACATCGTTCGTGCAGGCCGTACGCGCTATGAGCACGACGCTCTGGGCCGAACAGTGCTGCGCCAGAAAGCACGGATGTCACGCAAGCCGGACACCTGGCGCTACATATGGGATCCGGAAGACCGACTGTCCTCTGTCACGACACCGGACGGAACGGTCTGGCGCTATCGGTACGACCCCCTCGGCCGCCGCATCGCGAAAGAGCGCCTGGCTGCCGATGGTCAAACCGTCGATGAGGAGGTCCTTTTCACCTGGGACGGTGTGACGCTCTGCGAGCAGACGACACGAGCACGGTCGCTTTCTCATGATGTGACGCTCACCTGGGACCACGACGGATTCCACCCGATCACGCAAACTGAACGCATCACTGCCACGAAACAACCGCAGGACGAGATCGACTCGCGCTTCTTCTGCATCGTCACCGATCTCGTCGGCACCCCTACCGAGCTGGTCGACGAGCACGGCGACATGGCATGGCGCACGCGCGCCACCCTGTGGGGCTCCACCGCTTGGAATTCCGACGCAACTGCCTATACCCCGATCCGCTTCCCGGGGCAGTACTTCGATCCAGAAACCGGGCTGCACTACAATTACTTCCGGCATTACGATCCCGAGACGGGCCGCTACCTCACGCAGGACCCTCTCGGGCTCGCCCCGGCGCCCAACCCGGCCACCTATGTCCACAACCCGCATACCGGGATCGATCCGCTGGGCCTCTCGCCGTACTACAGCGAGATCGCAGCCAACGGTCAAAGAGGCCCTGCCTACGCGGAAGTGACGCCGCAGACCCTGGACGACGCAGCCAACAACCTCATCGGCAGCGAGCCCGGACGTGGGCGCCGGTACGCGCCACCGGGGTTCGTCGCCAATTCCAACCACTCGCGCGGACACCTGATTGGCAAGCAGTTCGGCGGTGACGGCAGAGACATGAGGAACATCGTCACCCAGGACAAGGTGCAGAACAACGACGTCATCAGCAAGGCCGAAGGACAAATCGCCGACCATGTGAGAGCAAGCGGGAACAAAGTCATCATGAGCGTGACACCGGAGTACGCCAACGGAGGAGACATTCCGAGTCACGTCCTCATCGAAGCCGTGGACGATTTCGGCTGGTCCTTCAGGGACAGAATTCCCAATATGTAGTTCCGCATAGTTTCCACAGAACCATCGGCCAAGGAGGGCCATGACCGACAACAACCCCGCCGACCTCATCCTGCTCGCCGACGAGGAGGGCAACAGCGTGCGCGTCACGGTTCTGGGGAGATATCCGGGGCAGTCGGACATGCTCACAGCGGAGATCTCCGTCGAAACGCCCTTTGTCCGCGGCCGTCTCGACCTCGCCCTTTGGTCCGCGAGGCTCAGTCAGTGGAGCCAAGTCCTGGACCGGCTCGAAGCCGGGGAGGATGCCGGGTGGATGACGGCGGAGAGCGGGCCCACGCTCTCTCTGCAGCTGGCAGGCGAGCACGACTGCCCCGAGGTGCTGATCAAGGACACCACGATCTCCATGGTGACCGTCCGCGTGCCCGTCGACCTACCGGACGAATGGGTCTCCCACCACCGGACACGCCTCCGCCAGGTACTCGGCTCGTGGCCACTGGAGTAATCGGCGCCCCGTACCTTCCCACCAATCCGCAACCTCGTAGAAACACACCGTAGTCACCACCCCCACCGGCGCCTACGGTGTGCCCGTGCAATCGAGCCAAGCCAGTCAGCCGCCGCACCGGCCCACGCCGCCTTTCAACTTCCCCGCCGCCCGGCGCCTGCGGGAGGCGCTGGGGATGGCCCACGGGCACGTCGCCTACGGGCTGCGGGCCAGTTACGGACTCACGTACGTCACCGCCGACACCGTCGCCGCCTGGGAGCGCGGGCTCGCCTCGCCCAGTTCCGCCGAGCTCGCCGCGCTGGCGGCGACCCTGTGGTGCTCGCCGGGGGAGCTCATGGGCGCCGCTCGGACCCTGCGCGAGCACCGGGTCGCGCGCGGGCTCGCGCCGGAGGATGTCGCGCGGGAAGCCGGCGTCGAGATCCAGGCGTATCTGCGCATGGAGGAGACCGGCACCTGGCGCGGCAACGAACGACAGTCCGCCGCCCTCGCCCGGGTCCTCGAGCTGGCCCCGCCCGACTTCGTCACCGTCACCGGGCGCGCCGACGCCCTCGCCGAGCTGCTGCGCAGCGCCGTCACCACCCGGTGGCAGGGGTACGTGCGGCCCGTCAGCAAGCTGCTGCCCCTGGAGAAGCGGCAGGTCGAGGACGTGCTGCGGCAGATGCACGACGACTACCAGTCACGGATGACGCGCACGCTGAGCTGGGGCGGCGGGGCCGGTTCCGACGCGTCCGGGGAGGCCGGGCGGGACTTCCTCGAACGGATCCTCGAACATTTCTGGTCGGTCGTCCGCCCCGGCCACTAGAGGACCGATAGCACTAGACGACCAAGTCCACTGGACGACCAAGTCCGCTGGACGACTGATTCCATAAGAAGGCCGAGTCCGCCAGACGTCCGAGTCCGCTAGAAGACCGACTCCGCCTCGTCCATCCGGTCCTTCGGGACCGTCTTCAGCGCCGTCACCGCCTCCGCGAGCGGCACCATCATGATGTCCGTGCCGCGCAGCGCCGTCATCCTGCCGTACTCGCCGCGGTGCACCGCCTCCACCGCGTGCCAGCCGAAGCGGGTCGCGAGCACGCGGTCGTACGCGGTGGGGGTGCCGCCGCGCTGGACGTGACCGAGGATGACCGGCTTGGCCTCCTTGCCGAGGCGGGCCTCCAACTCGTACGCGAGGGCCGTGCCGATGCCCTGGAAGCGCTCGTGGCCGAACTGGTCGATCGCGCCCTTGCCGTAGTTCATCGTGCCGTCCTGCGGGTGCGCGCCCTCGGCGACGCAGATCACCGCGAACTTCTTGCCGCGCGAGAAGCGCTCCTCGACGAGGGCGGCCAGGTCGGCGGGGTCGAAGGGGCGTTCCGGCAGGCAGATGCCGTGCGCGCCGCCCGCCATGCCCGACTCCAGGGCGATCCACCCGGCGTGGCGGCCCATGACCTCGACCACCATCACGCGCTGGTGCGACTCGGCGGTGGTCTTGAGGCGGTCCATCGCCTCCGTGGCAACGCCGACGGCCGTGTCGAAGCCGAAGGTGCGGTCCGTGGAGGAGATGTCGTTGTCGATGGTCTTGGGGACGCCGACCACCGGTACGCCCGCGTCCGACAGCATGCGGGCCGCCGTCAGCGTGCCCTCGCCGCCGATCGGGATGAGCGCGTCGAAGCCGCTGCGCTCGATCAGCTCCTTGGCGTTGTCGCAGGCCGCGCGGAAGCGGGCGCGTTCGAGGCGGGAGGAGCCGAGGATCGTTCCGCCGCGGGCCAGGATGCCGCTGACGGCGTTGAGGTCGAGCGCGCGGTAGCGCCCGTCGAGCAGGCCCGCGTAGCCGTCCTCGAAGCCGATGACCTCGTCGCCGTAGTGCGTCACGGCACGGTGCACGACCGACCGGATCACTGCGTTGAGGCCGGGGCAGTCGCCGCCCGCGGTGAGAATTCCGATACGCATCGCGCTGTGTCTCCTGCTCGCTGCTGGTACTTGTGAGCCGGTCCGATTGTTCCACGGCCACCAGGGGGCTGCCGCTCACGGATGTGCGACGGATGTCTGTGCGATGCGGGGGCAGGGACTGGGCAGGGACCTTGACGGGACCTTCGTACCGGCCTCGCGGGGCCTTTCGTCCGGGGGCGGCTTAGCCAGCCGCAGAGGTATTGTCAAGAGGACACAGCCGCGATATCGGGTACTTTGTCCAGCTCGCCCGGCGCCCACGCCGGGGCTGCGGACGGACAGCGCCGACAGCCAGCAATGCGAAGAAGGCCAGGAATGCAAAGAAGGGGAGACCACGCGTGACGCGCAGCGTGTACGTGACCGGGATCGACCGGGGCGACGGTCGCCAGGTCGTCGAACTGGGAGTCATGGAGCTCCTCACCCGCCAGGTCGACCGGGTCGGCGTCTTCAGGCCGCTCGTCCACGACGGCCCGGACCGCCTCTTCGACCTGCTGCGGGCCCGCTACCGCCTCTCGCAGGACGCCTCGACCGTGTACGGCATGGACTACCACGAGGCGTCGGCGCTCCAGGCCGAGCAGGGCACCGACGAACTGGTCTCGCGGCTCGTCGACCGGTTCCACCGAGTCGCGAGGGACTATGAAGTCGTTCTCGTGCTCGGCACGGACTTCGCCGCCACCCAGCTGCCCGACGAGCTCTCGCTCAACGCCCGCCTCGCCAACGAGTTCGGCGCCTCCGTGCTCCCCGTGGTCGGCGGCAAGAACCAGACCGCCGAGTCGGTGCGCGCCGAGACGCGCAACGCGTACCGCGCGTACGAGTCGCTCGGCTGCGACGTCCTCGCGATGATCACCAACCGGGTCGCCCCGGCCGACCGCGACGAGATCCACGAGCGGCTGAAGGCCGGCCTGCCCGTGCCGTGCCACGTGCTGCCGGACGAGGCCGCGCTCTCCGCGCCCACCGTCGCGCAGATCACGCACGCCCTCGGCGGCCGGGTGCTGCTCGGCGACGACTCGGGGCTCGCGCGCGACGCCCTGGACTTCGTCTTCGGCGGCGCCATGCTGCCGAACTTCCTGAACGCCCTGACGCCGGGCTGTCTCGTGGTCACCCCCGGCGACCGCGCCGACCTCGTGGTGGGCTCGCTCGCCGCACACAGCGCCGGTACGCCGCCCATAGCGGGCGTCCTGCTGACCCTGAACGAGCAGCCGGGCCCGGAGATCCTCACCCTCGCCGACCGCCTCGCGCCCGGCACGCCGGTGATCGCGGTCTCCGGCGGGTCCTTCCCCACGGCGGCCGAGCTCTTCGCCCTCGAAGGGAAGCTGAACGCGGCCACGCCCCGCAAGGCGGAGACCGCCCTCGGCCTCTTCGAGCGGTACGTCGACACCGCGGACCTCAGCAGGCGCGTCTCGGCGCCGAGCAGCGACCGTGTCACGCCGATGATGTTCGAGCACAAGCTCCTGGAGCGGGCCCGCGCCGACCGGCGCCGCGTCGTGCTGCCCGAGGGCACCGAGGAGCGGGTGCTGCGCGCCGCCGACGTACTCCTGCGCCGCGACGTCTGCGACCTGACACTGCTCGGCCCGGTCGAGCAGATCCGCAAGAAGGCCGCCGACCTCAGCGTCGACCTCGCCGACTCCGAGCTCATCGACCCGCAGACCTCCGAACTGCGGGATCGTTTCGCCGCCAAGTACGCGGAGCTGCGCGCCCACAAGGGCGTCACCGTCGAGCTCGCGTACGACGTGGTGGCCGACGTGAACTACTTCGGCACGCTGATGGTCCAGGAGGGACTCGCCGACGGCATGGTGTCGGGCTCCGTGCACTCGACGGCCGCGACCATCCGGCCCGCCTTCGAGATCATCAAGACGAAGCCGGACGCCTCGATCGTCAGCTCCGTCTTCTTCATGTGCCTCGCCGACAAGGTGCTCGTGTACGGCGACTGCGCGGTCAACCCCGACCCGAACGCCGAGCAGCTCGCGGACATCGCCGTCCAGGCGGCCGCCACCGCCCGGCAGTTCGGGGTCGAGCCGCGGATCGCGATGCTCTCGTACTCGACGGGCACGTCCGGTTCGGGCGCCGACGTCGACAAGGTGCGCGAGGCGACCGAGCTGGTACGGGAACACCGCGACGACCTCAAGATCGAGGGGCCGATCCAGTACGACGCCGCCGTGGAGCCCTCCGTCGCGGCCACCAAGCTGCCCGGTTCCGAGGTCGCGGGCCAGGCCAGCGTGCTGATCTTCCCGGACCTGAACACCGGCAACAACACCTACAAGGCCGTGCAGCGCTCGGCCGGCGCGATCGCCGTCGGGCCGGTCCTGCAGGGCCTGCGCAAGCCGGTCAACGATCTGTCCCGGGGCGCGCTCGTCCAGGACATCGTCAACACCGTCGCCATCACGGCCATCCAGGCCCAGGCCCAGACGCCCACCCCGTAACCCCCACAGAAAGCGCCTCATCCAGTGACCGCCACGCGCGTACTCGTCCTCAACTCCGGCTCGTCGTCGGTGAAGTACCAGCTGCTCGACATGCGCGACAGCTCACGCCTCGCCGTCGGCCTGGTCGAGCGGATCGGCGAGGAGACCTCACGGCTCAAGCACACCCCGCTGGCCGGCGGCGGCGCCGAGAGCCGTGAGCGCGAGGAGCCGATCGC
Source organism: Streptomyces sp. NPDC058284 (assembly GCF_042881135.1). Taxonomy (NCBI): domain Bacteria; kingdom Bacillati; phylum Actinomycetota; class Actinomycetes; order Kitasatosporales; family Streptomycetaceae; genus Streptomyces; species Streptomyces sp. NPDC058284. The sequence goes on along the minus strand of NZ_JBHVYE010000003.1, from coordinate 348,120 downwards.
CGACCACGAGGCGGCGCTGAAGGCCGTCGCCCGCGAGCTGTCCGCCGACGGGCTCGGCCTCGACTCCCCCGAGCTGGCCGCGATCGGCCACCGGGTGGTGCACGGCGGCCTGAAGTTCACCGCGCCGACGGTCATCACGGACGAGGTGCTCGCGGAGATCGAGCGCCTGGTGCCGGTGGCCCCGCTGCACAACCCGGCCAACATCACCGGCATCCGCACCGCCCAGGCGATGCGCCCGGACCTGCCGCAGGTCGCCGTCTTCGACACCGCCTTCCACACGACGATGCCGGAGTCCGCGGCGCGCTACGCGATCGACGTGAAGACCGCCGACGAGCACCGCGTGCGGCGCTACGGCTTCCACGGCACGTCCCACGCGTACGTCTCGCGGCGCACGGCGAAGCTGCTCGGCAAGGCCCCCGAGGACGTCAACGTCATCGTGCTGCACCTGGGCAACGGCGCCTCGGCGAGCGCGGTGCGGGGCGGGAAGTGCGTCGACACCTCGATGGGGCTCACGCCACTGGAGGGGCTCGTGATGGGTACCCGTTCCGGTGATATGGACCCGGCGGTCATCTTCCATCTGGCCCGGGTCGGTGGAATGTCGATCGACGACATCGATGAGCTGCTCAACAAGAAGAGCGGTCTGATCGGCCTCTGCGGCGACAACGACATGCGGGAAATACGGCGCCGGATCGACGAGGGCGATGAGGAGGCGGCGCTCGCCTTCGACATTTACATCCATCGCCTGAAGAAGTACATCGGCGCCTATTACGCGGTACTAGGCCGGGTCGACGCCGTCGTTTTCACGGCGGGCGTCGGCGAGAACGCGGCGCCGGTGCGCGAGGCGGCGGTGGCGGGCCTCGAGGAGCTGGGCCTCGCGGTCGACGGGGCGCTCAATTCCGTACGTTCCGACGAAGCCCGGCTCATTTCGCCGGAGTACGCGCGCGTCGCCGTCGCCGTGGTACCGACCGACGAAGAATTGGAGATCGCCGCTCAGACGTATGCGTTGGTCGATGACCGCGACGCCGGAGATGAAGAACGCAACGCCTGAGCGGACTTCCGCCCATTTGTAGATTCCGCCAGACGGAATATTCCGTAGCGAAACAAACCGATAGGATCGCCCCATGCGCCGTTCCAAAATCGTCTGTACGCTGGGCCCCGCCGTCGACTCCGAAGAGCAGCTCGTCTCGCTGATCGAGGCCGGCATGAACGTGGCCCGATTCAACTTCAGCCACGGCACGCACGCCGAGCACCAGGGGCGGTACGACCGCGTCCGTGCGGCTGCCGCGAAGACCGGCCGTGCCATCGGCGTCCTCGCCGACCTGCAGGGTCCGAAGATCCGTCTGGAGACCTTCGCCGAGGGCCCCGTCGAGCTGGTGCGCGGTGACGAGTTCACCATCACCACCGAGGACGTCCCCGGCGACAAGTCGATCTGCGGCACGACCTACAAGGGCCTGCCGGGCGACGTCTCCAAGGGTGACCAGGTCCTGATCAACGACGGCAACGTCGAACTGCGCGTCGTCGAGGTGGACGGGCCGCGCGTCAAGACGATCGTCGTCGAGGGCGGTGTCATCTCCGACCACAAGGGCATCAACCTGCCCGGCGCGGCCGTGAACGTGCCCGCGCTCTCCGAGAAGGACGTCGACGACCTGCGCTTCGCCCTGAAGATGGGCTGCGACATGGTCGCCCTCTCCTTCGTGCGCGACGCGAGCGACGTCAAGGACGTCCACAAGGTGATGGACGAGGAGGGCCGCCGGGTCCCCGTCATCGCCAAGGTGGAGAAGCCGCAGGCCGTCGCCAACATGGAGGGCGTCGTCGCGGCGTTCGACGCCGTGATGGTGGCCCGTGGCGACCTGGCCGTCGAGTACCCGCTCGAGAAGGTCCCGATGGTGCAGAAGCGCCTCGTGGAGATGTGCCGCCGCAACGCCAAGCCGGTGATCGTCGCGACCCAGATGATGGAGTCGATGATCACCAACTCGCGCCCCACGCGCGCCGAGGCGTCCGACGTCGCCAACGCGATCCTGGACGGTGCGGACGCGGTCATGCTGTCGGCCGAGTCCAGCGTCGGCGCGTACCCGATCGAGACCGTCAAGACGATGTCGAAGATCGTCACCGCGGCCGAGGAGGAGCTGCTCTCCAAGGGCCTGCAGCCGCTCGTGCCCGGCAAGAAGCCGCGTACGCAGGGCGGTTCGGTGGCCCGTGCCGCCGCCGAGATCGCGGACTTCCTCGGCGGCAAGGCGCTGGTCGCCTTCACCCAGTCCGGCGACACGGCCCGCAGGCTCTCCCGCTACCGCGCGGCCCAGCCGATCCTCGCCTTCACCACGGACGAGGCGACCCGCAACCAGCTCACGCTGAGCTGGGGCGTGGACACCTACGTCGTGCCGCACGTCGACAACACCGACGCGATGGTCGAGCTCGTCGACGCCGAGCTGATCAAGCTGAACCGCTTCAACGACGGCGACACGGTCGTCATCACGGCGGGCTCGCCCCCCGGCGTCCCCGGCACCACCAACATGGTGCGGGTACACCACCTGGGCAACGGCTGCCGCGACTGACGGTCGCGGCCGGGTTCCGTTCCCGTCCGGCGTACGCACTGAGGGCGCCCCCTTCCTGAAGGGGGCGCCCTCGGCGTCTGTCGTGCGCGCGTGCGTGCGAGCGCGCGTGCGTGCGGCTCAGTCCGTGATCGACTGATGCAGTCCGGGGATGGTGAGGTTCCCGCCGAACTGGCCCGCCTGCTGCACCTTCACATCCGTGAAGTAGATCAGCGGGATGTTCAGCGGCGGCGGGTGCTCGGGGTCGAAGGTGATCGGGATCAGACCGAACAGCTTGCCCGAGATCGACTCCGTGTACATCGTCGTCTCCCCGCCCCGGATCGTGGACGTGGAGCCCTTGGCCGCCTCGACGTGGTACTTCTTGCCGGCCGGGCCCTCGACGATCTGGTGCAGGTCACCGATGTCGGTGTTCTGCACGACGTACTTCAGGGCCTGCTTGCTCCGGCCGTTCGGCATCGTCAGGTTCACGACGCCCTGGTAGTCGGCGCCCTTGAGCGTGAGCGAGCTGGCTTCCAGGTTCCACGGCTGGTTCGGGATCGGCGCGGGCGGCTGCTCGGCCTTTCCGTCGACCTTCTTCTCGACGACGCACGGGAACGGCTTCTTGCCGTTCACGTCCGGTGCCGGCGGGTCATCGGCCTCGTCACCGGTCTTGCCTTCGGCCTTGTCCTTCGCCGCGTCCCCGGCCGCCTTGTCGGCCGCCTTACCGGTCTTGTCCTTGAGCTTGTCGACGGTGTCTTCGACCGGCTCGGTGAGCTTGTCCTTCGCGTCCTTGACCGGGTCCTCGGCGTCCTCGGACGAGCCGGAGGACTTGGAGGACCCGCTCTCCTTCGAGGTGGAGGGGTCCGGCTGCGGGCTACCGGACGTCTTCGCGCCCTCGCCCCCGGACTTGTCCTCGTCCTCGGCCCCGGACTTGTCCCCGGCGTCGGCCTCGTCCTCGGCCTTGTCCTTGTCCTTGTCGGGCGTGAAGACATCCTTGAGGGCATCGCCGACACCCAGCGGGTCCCAGGGGTTCCTGGTCTCGGTGGGCTCGGCGGACGTCCCGGACTTCTCGGACTCCTTGCCGTCCCTCTCGCCGGTGGACGGGGCGGTGGTACCGGCCTTGTCGTCCGGGTCCGCCTTCGCGCCCGAGGAGGGCGGGGCAGAGGGAGTCCGCTCCTTGGCGTCGCCCTTCTCGGTCCCGCCCTTGGGCCCGTCCCCGGCGGCCTCCTTGGTCTCGTCCTTGTCGGACGATCCCTTGGCCTTCTCCGCGTCCTTGGCGTCCTTGGCGGCCTTCTCGGCCGCCTTTTCCTTCGCCTTGTCCGCGGCGTCCTTCTCCGCGTCGTGCTCGGCGTCCTTGTCCGGCGCCGTGACACACGGGCCGTCCTGGAAGGGGTTGTCGGGGACACCCGGCTTGGCCTGCGCGAGCGTCGGGGTCAGCCCCATGCCCATGAGCACGGCGGTGGGCATGGCGGCGATGGCGATCGCCTTGCCCGCGGGCACCTGCAACCGGGTGAGCAGCGGCTTCCTGGGTGCCGCGTGGCGCGGCCCGGTTCTCGCACGGGGCTCCCCCGCGAAGCCCTCGTGGTGCACCTCGTCAGCCGGCACGGTGCCTCCCGTTCGTCCCGTTCGTCGGGCTCGTTCCTGACAGATCGTCCTGTACGCCGCTCACCCCACCCGCGCCGGCCGCGGCGGTGGGCCCGGGGACCCCGTCGGAGCCGCCGGGGTCCTTGGCCGTACGTCCCTCGGCAGGCTCACCGGCGGGCTTCGCGGCGGCCCAGGAGACGCCGAGGGCACCGCCGATCAGGGCGAGCAGGAAGCCGATGACGAAGCCGCCGAAGTTGGAGACCACCAGGGAGACCAGGGCGAGCAGAATCGCCGCGACACCCGCGAAGACCCGGGAGTGCGGCTGGAACCACATGGTCAGGCCGAGCACGACCAACAGCACGCCGATGATCAGTGAGCCGGCACCGGCGGTGGTCGCCATCCGGATCGTCATCGTGCCGAGCGTGAGGTTCGCGTACGGGAAGTACATGATCGGGATGCCGCCGAGAAGTGTCAGCAGACCACCCCAGAACGGGCGCTGACCGCGCCACCCTCGGAACGATCGGCGCATCCGGCCGAGCCTGTCGCCCAGTCCCACTTGCGCTTCGGCGCTCATGTCGTACAGCTCCTCGGGAATGGCGTTGGTTCTGTGTGTCGTGCGGTGTCGGGCACGGGGACGGCTCCGTATGTGCCGTCGCGCCCCCGCGCCCGGCCGTTCTCATCGCACGGAGTGCGCGCCGGGCCGCCCGATGCGACCCGCTAGGGCATCAACTGCCCTAGTAGCACTCGTGCTTGCCCTTCTTGACCGACATACCGAGGCCAGAGAGCTTGAAGGTGCCGGCGGTGGTCGCCCACGCACGCTGCTTCACATCGGTGAACTTCACCGATTCCGCCTGCTGCGCGAACGAGTCCGGGGCGTACTTGTCGCCCTTCGCCGGGCCGGGGCCCTTGGTGGTCTGGTCGACCGAGACACCGATGTCGACCTTGTGGAAGGTCGCATTGGCCTTCAGGTCGTCGGCGTCGATGTAGAGCTTCTTGGCCTTGACCTTGGGGCCACCCCCGCCACCGGCCTTGAGGGTCATCGACACATCGCCGAAGACTGGGACCGGCACGACCACGGACTGGCAGAGGTTGGTGATCGTGGCCTCTTCGAGACCGACGACGGCGACCGGGTGGTGACCCGACTTACCGCTGTCCAGGGCTCCGTACTGGACGAATCCCGTACCGTTGAGCTCCTTGGCAGTCACCTTGAACTGCTGCCCTGACACACTGAACGATGCCGCGAGCGCGCCCTGGGACAGGGCGACGCCTATCGCGGCAGTAGCCGCGACGCTCGGCACCATGACCACGGCGAACCGCTTCCATCTGGTTCCGCCACGAGCCACGGATTCCATGACTTTCCTCCTTCTCGGACGTACATCTCCGGCCCTGACTGCTCCCGTTCGGGCGGCTCAGCCGGGCAGGGATGGGAGAAGTGCTACGTCCTCGGGAAGGAGAGCGCCCGCATCGGAGGCGCGCAACCGCACCACTCAGCACCGGCGATCACCCCCGAGCGACAACCACTGGTCGCGCCTGACGCATCACGCACAACCTCGCGGACAGGCCCTGCCGGGACCGGCAGAGACCCCCCTGTCCAGACCGGCGACGGCGTCACCGGCCTACTCGGTGGGGACCCAGAAAGCCCGCTCCCGATTGGCTGTCGGGTTGGCGGGTCATCGGACCGAGCGTCGCCGATCGTGGTGCATTCTCGGCCCCCGCACAAGGGGGTTCGTTACTGGCTAGTAACGGCCGGATAACCGAAGCGCGACCGCGCGGTATCGGTCGGCCACAGACGGTGGCCGGGCGGGTCGGAGCAGAACGGGGCAGGGTCGGGCGAATGCGCCCAGAAGGAAGCGGTTCCCTTACTCCCAGTAACAGCGGCCGCTTTTACCAAGTTTTGGCAAAGTGCGGCCGCTGTTGCGTCCTGGGGACAGACTTTTCACTCCGGCATCACAGGCCCCTGCGTTTAGGGACTGGTCAGCCGAAGGGCCGGTAAACGCCCGGCGTACGCCGGGCGGAAGGCCGGCGTACGGTCAGGAGAACGTCAGAAGAGCACCCGTGCGAGCGCCGTGCGCGCCGCCGTCACCCGCGGGTCGTCCGCGCCCACCACCTCGAAGAGTTCCAGCAGCCGCACGCGCGCGGCGTCCCGGTCGTCACCCGCCGAGCGCTGCACCGTGTCGATGAGCCGCCCGAAGGCGTCCTCGACATGACCGCCCACCAGATCCAGGTCGGCGGCGGCGATCTGCGCCCGCACGTCCGCGGGCCGGTCGGCGGCGTCCTTGCGGACCGCCTGCGCGTCAAGTCCCTGCACGCGCTGGAGCAGTTCGGCCTGGGCGAGGCCGAGCTTCGCCTCCGTATTGGCCGGATCGTCACTGAGTACGTTCTTGTACGCCTGTACGGCACCGGCCAGATCGCCCGCGTCAAGGGCCCGTACGGCCGCTTCGAGCAGGGCGTCGTAAGGGCCGGGCGGCGCCTCGGCCGGGGCGGACACCTGCTGCCCCTCCCCCGCGTCGGCGTCGACCGCGAGGCCGGTCAGGCCGAAGCGCTCCTCGCCGACCTGGATGAGCTGGTCCAGGGTCTGGCGGATCTGCGCCTCGGGGGCGGCGCCCTGGAAGAGGGGCAGGGCCTGTCCGGCCACCACCGCGAAGACAGCCGGGATCCCCTGGACCCCGAACTGCTGCATCAGCATCTGGTTCGCTTCGACATCGATCTTGGCGAGGAGGAAACGGCCGTTGTACTCCTGCGCGAGCCGCTCCAGGACGGGGCTCAGCTGCTTGCACGGCTCGCACCACTCGGCCCAGAAGTCGATGACGACCGGGACCTCGGTGGAGCGCTGCAGGACCTCGCGCTCGAAGCCGGCCTCGTCGACATCGATGACGAGGGAGGCCGGGGAGATCGCGGCGCCCGCCGCGCCCCCGCCCTGCCTGGCCGCTTCGGCGCGCGCCTGCTCCGCCTTCGCCTTGGCCTCCTGGGCCGCCTTCACCGCGGCGAGGTCGACGACTCCGCTCATGGACATGTTCCGTGGCTGCATGAGTACATCCTCCCCCAACCCGTGCGGGAACCGCGCCCGTCCGTGACCCCCCGCCGGATTGCGGGGTCACAGGGGGGCACGGTCCAAGGTCCCGAGGAGGACCGTCGGTTGGCGCGGGGTCCCCACCCCGGGCCGTGGTCGTGCTGCGTGGTTGTCTCTCGTGGCTCTCGCTCATGGGCGTCGGGTGGTGCCGTCCACCGCGCTCATCAGCTTTCGCTACGGGTCGTAGCGTAACTGTCCCGTCCGGGACGCGGTACGCCCCCTCCGGTGATCTCGCTCACTCCGCACCCCGGCCCGCTCCGTACTGGCCGGTATGGTCGCGGGCATGCAGAGCCGCACCACTCCTCCGAACCGCACCGGAGGCCGCCCCCGCAGCGCGACCGCCGACGCCGCGATCCTGGAGGCGACCCGGCAGGTCCTCGTCGAGCTCGGCTGGTCCAAGCTGACGCTCGGCGCCGTCGCGACGCGCGCAGGCGTCGCCAAGACGACCCTCTACCGGCGCTGGGCGGGCAAGAGCGAGCTGGTCGTGGACGCGGTGGCCGAGCTCTTCGACGAACTGGAACTGCCTGACCGGGGCAGCCTCGCGGCCGACATCGAGGGCGTCGTCCTGCAGTTCGCCGTGCTGCTCGGGCGCCCCGAGACGAAGACGGCGCTGATGGCGGTGGTGGCGGAGTCGACGACGGACGAGCCGCTGCGGGACCGCATCCGGGCGTCCATCGTCGACCGCCAGAAGCGGCTCGTCCTCGCGGGGCGCAAGCGGGCGCAGGAGCGGGGCGAACTCCCGCCGGAGCCCGACGCGGTCGCGGCGGGCCGCACCGCCGACCTCATCTTCGACGTGATCGCCGGGGCGGTGGTCCACCGCGCGCTGGTCAGCGCGGAGCCGGTCGACGAGGAGTGGGCCCAGCGGTTCACCTTGCTGCTGCTGGGAGGCTTGGCGGCGGCAGCCGCACAGTCCCCACGGCCCGCGGCTGAAACTCAGACCTGATACCGCTCGGGCGCGAACAGACGCAGGTTCTCGGCGACCCAGGCCGACGTGTGCTTGAGCCCCTCCGCGAGGGAGACCTCAGGAATCCACCCCGCCCACTCCCGCGCCCGGGAGTTGTCCGAAAGGAGCCGCTCCACCTCGCTCCCCGAAGGGCGGAGCCGCGCCGGGTCGACGACCACGGACGCCTCCCGCCCCGACGCCGCGATCAGCGCCTCCGCGAGGTCACCGATGGAGATCTCCCGGCCCACACCGAGGTTGACCGCGTGGCCGAGCGCCCGGTCGGCGACCGCCAGCGCCATGAAGCCGCGCGCCGTGTCCGTCACGTACGTGAAGTCCCGCGTGGGCGTCAGCGACCCCAGCTTGATCTCCCGCGCGCCCGCGTGCAGTTGGGCGAGGATCGTGGGGATGACGGCGCGGGCCGACTGGCGCGGACCGTACGTGTTGAAGGGCCGCACCACCGTCACCGGCAGCTCGAAGGCGTGCCAGTGGGAGAGCGCCATCATGTCGGCGCCGATCTTCGAGGCGGAGTAGGGCGACTGCGGCTGAAGCGGGTGGGACTCGCTGATCGGCGCCGTCAGCGCGGTCCCGTACACCTCGCTCGTGGAGGTGTGGACGAGCCGCCGCACGGAGTGCCTTCGGCAGGCCTCCGCGACGTTCTCCGTGCCGACGACGTTCGTCTGGACGTACGCGCCGGGAGAGTCGTACGAGTACGGGATGCCGATCAGCGCGGCCAGGTGGAAGACCGTGTCGCAGCCGTCGACCGCGTCCATCACGCGCCCGGCGTCCCGTACGTCCCCCGCGATCATCTCGACCCGCGGGTCGCCGATGAGGTGCGCGAGGTGCCCCTTCTCCGCGTACGGCTTGTAGTGGACGAAGGCGCGGACCTTCGCGCCCGCGTCGAGCAGCAGGTCGACGAGTGTCGAGCCGATGAAGCCCTCGGCGCCGGTGACCAGGACCGTGCGGTCCTGCCAGGAGAAGCCGGTGAGGTCGGGGGAAGACGTGGTCATGCGTACTCCAGGTGAGGGGTGACGTGGGCGAGTCGGAGGACCCGCTCGGCGAGCAGGTCGGCGGCGCGGGCGTGCGGCCCGGGGTCCGCGGCGCCGCTCATCGCGGCGAGCCGCACCGGGTCGGCGAGCAGCGGCCCGAGCAGGCCGGCGAGGCGGTCGGCCGTGGTCTCGGCGTCGGGCAGCAGCAGGCCCGCGCCGGCGTCGGAGAGGACGCGGGCGTTGTGGGTCTGGTGGTCGCCGGGGGCGTGCGGGTAGGGCACGAGGACGGCGGGGACGCCGGTGGCGGCCAGTTCGGCGACCGTCGCGGATCCCGCGCGGCAGACGACGAGGTCGGCGGCGGCGTAGGAGAGGTCCATGCGGTCGAGGTAGGGGACGGCGCGGGCGACGGCGTCGCCGCCCTCGGAGACGAGCCGGGCGCGGGTCTCGTCCAGGGCCGCGGGCCCCGTCTTGATGAGGAGGTGTACGTCCGCGCGGTGCCGCCAGCGCGCCGCGAGGCCGACCGCCGCCCCGGTCAGCCTGGCCGCCCCCAGGCTGCCGCCGTTGAAGAGGACGAGCCGGGCCCCGGCAGGTACGCCGAGGTGGCGCCGTGCCTCGCCGCGCAGCGCGGCCCGGTCGAGCGCGGCGAGCGGCGCGGCGATCGGCATCCCGGTGGTGTGCGCGCGCTCGCCGCCCGGCAGGTGGGCGCGGCTGCGGTCGAAGGCGACCGCGATGTTCGGGGTGAGCCGGGCGGCGAACCGGTTGGCGCGGCCCGGCACCGCGTTGGACTCGTGGATGAGGCTCGGCAGGCCCGCCATGCGGGCGCCGACGATGACGGGGGCGCTCGGGTAGCCGCCCATGCCGACGGCGACCTGCGCGCCCTGCTCCCGCAGGATGGTCCTGCACTGGGCGCCGGACTTCACCAGCGCCGCGGGGAGCAGGTAGCGGCGGGCGCCGAGCGACGGATCGAAGGGGATCATGTCGACGGTGTGCAGGCGGTACCCGGCGTCCGGTATCAGCCGGGTCTCCAGGCCCCGTTCGGTGCCGACGAAGGAGATGACCGCGCCCGGCACGGCCCGGCGCAGCGCGTCGGCGAGGGCGAGACCGGGATAGATGTGTCCACCGGTGCCGCCCGCGCCGATCACGACGGAGAGACCGGCACGGCCCGGGGCGGCGGCGCGGCCGGAGTGAGTGGTTCGCATGGCAATGGAGCTTCACGCGGGGGTCTAAGAGGGTTTTAAGAGCCGCGTTTGGCACCTTGGGTCCATGAGCTTCACGAGCGCGACCAGCAAAGGCGGCCCGCCGGGCGCGGGCGACGCCGCGCGGCACCGGATCCTCGTCGTCGACGACGACCCGGAGGTGCGGGCCGCCGTCGAGGACGCCCTGACGGTCGAGGGCCACCAGGTGCGGGGCGCGGCCGACGGCCACCGGGCGCTGACGGCGGTCGCCCGCTGGCAGCCGGACCTGGTGGTCCTCGACGTCCTGATGCCGGTCATGGACGGCCTCGCGGTCTGCCGTCAGCTGCGCGCGGCGGGCGACCGCACGCCGGTCCTCGTCCTGACCGCCCTGGACTCGGTGAGCGAGCGCGTCGACGGTCTTGACGCGGGCGCCGACGACTACCTGGTCAAGCCGTTCGCCCTGGACGAGCTGGTGGCCCGGGTGCGGGCCCTGCTGCGGCGGGCGACGCCGGAGCGGGCCGCGGACGACGGCGACGAGCTCGCGTACGGTGATCTCGTCCTCGATCCCGCGACGCGCACCGGCCGCCGCGGCGGGCGCCGGGTGGAGTTCAGCCGCACGGAGGCCGTCCTGCTCGAACTGCTCCTGCGCAACGCGGGCCAGGTCCTGCCGCGCGAGCTGATCCAGCAGGCGGTGTGGGGCCGGGACTTCGGCCCCGACTCCAACTCCCTCGCCGTGTACGTGGGTTACCTGCGCCGTAAGCTGGAGTCGGGCGGCGAGCCGCGCCTGGTCCACACGGTGCACGGCGTCGGCTACCGGCTCGGCTCCCCGTGAGCGCGCGGCGCAGGCTCGGCGCGCGCTGGCGGCGCCGCAGGCCGCTGCGCACCCGCCTCGCGGTGATGGCCGCGGCGGCCGTCGCGGTGGTGGCGATCGGGGTGTGCGCCGCCGCGTTCTTCGTGATCCGCTTCAAGCTGTACCAGCAGCTGGACCAGAACCTCGCCCAGTCGGCGACGCTCATCGCCCAGCAGCACCGCACCGGTGGCCCGGGTGTCGTGACGGGCGAGTGCCGCTTCCTGGGCGCGCCCGCCTGCTCGCAGGTGGTGCCCGCGGACCCGGCGGACGACCCGGCGAAGCCGTACCTGCTGCCGGTGACGGGGCCGACGCGTGCGGTCGCGGGCGGCCGGCAGGCCCCGTACTACGCGAACTTCACGCTCCCCGGCGGCAAGCCGGGGCGGATGTACACGACCACCTTCGGCAAGGGTGAGGCTGTGCAGGTCGCCCTGCGCGCGGACATCGCGGAGCGCGGCGTGCGTCAGGCCGCGTCGCTCCTCGCGGCGGTCGGCGGCGCGGGCGTGCTGCTCTCCGCGGTCGGCGGCTACTGGGTCTCGCGCACGGGTCTTGCGCCGATCACCCGCCTCACCGCCACGGCCGAGCGCATCGCGGCGACCCGGGACGCCCGCCACCGCATCGAGCTGCCGCCAGGACCGCCGGGGCGCGAGGCCCACGAGGACGAAGTCACCCGGCTCGCCGCGACGTTCAACACGATGCTCGCCGAGCTTGAGGAGTCCGTCGCGGCCCGGCGCCGCCTGGTCGCCGACGCCTCCCACGAGCTGCGCACCCCGCTCACCGCGCTGCGCACCAACGCCGAACTGCTCGCCAAGGCCGAGCTGTTGACCGACGCCCAGCGCGACCGCGCGTCCGGTGCGCTCGGCCGCCAGCTGCGCGAAGTCACGGGCCTAGTCAACGACTTGATCGAACTGGCCAGGGAGGCGGAGCCGCAGCCGCTGCTCGAAGAGGTACGGCTCGCCCCGTTGACCGCCCACGCGGTGGACGCGGCGCGCGGCCACTGGCCCGCGGTCCCCTTCACGCTGCGGGTGGCACCGGAAGCGGCCGGTCTCAGCGTGCCGGGCGTGGCGGCGCGGCTCTCGCGGCTGCTCACCAACCTCCTGGACAACGCGGCGAAGTTCAGCCCGCCGGGCGCCCCGGTCGAGGTCGTGCTGACGGCCGACGCGCTGACCGTGCGCGATCACGGTCCGGGCATCACGGAGGAGGATCTGCCGTACGTCTTCGACCGCTTTTACCGCGCCGAGAAGGCCCGCGCGCTGCCCGGCTCGGGGCTCGGTCTCGCGATGGCCCGCCAGATCGCGCACGCGCATGGCGCGGAGCTGACGGCGGAACGGGCGCCGGGCGGGGGCGCGCTGTTCCGCCTCGTCCTGCCTGCCGCGTAGGCCTGTCGGGCTACTTCTTCGCCCAGGCGCAGCTGCCCAGCTCCGCCTTGCCCTTGGCGACGAGCCGGTCGGCCTCGCGGGCCATCAGGACCCGGGTTTTGCCGCCCTTGCAGACGACCGTGCGGTCCCCGTGGCCGGCCAGGTCGACGAGGATCTGGTCCCAGTGCCGGTACTGCACGTCGTGTCCGGAGTCGGCGTACGTACGCACCCGCTCCTCGCCCGGCAGCGCCTCCTGCCACGTCTTCAGCGTGGCGGGCGGCACGGTGGTGTCCTTCTTGCCGCCATAGAGGTAGACGGGGGCGTCCAGCTCGGAGAGGTCGGGTCCCGGGCGGCCGCAGTACAGCCTCTGCTCGTGGACCTGGGGCGCCGGGTCGGCCTGCTGCCCGCGCTGGTTGTAGGTGCGCGCGCCCTCTTCGTACGCGGTGTCGGCGAAGCCGGGGATCGACTTGACGGGGCTGTCGTCGGGGAAGGCCCACCACTTGCGCGGGTCCTTGATCTGGTCCTCGACCGCGGCGGTGAGCGCGTCGTCGGAGAGGGAGCAGTAGGCGGGCTTCGTGCCGTACGGGGGGAGGGCGGCGGCGAGGTGGAGCTGGGAGACGCGCTCGGGGGCGCGGGCGGCGAGCTCGGCGGCGTAGGGGCCGCCGCCGGATATCGCGACCACGGACACGTCGTCGACGCCGAGCTTGTCGAGGACCTGGAGGGCGTCCTCGGCGAAGTCGGCCTTGCCCAGCCTCTCGTCGAACTCGGTGTCGCCGAAGCCGTTGCGCTCGACGGAGATGAGGCGCAGGCCCAGGTCCTCGCGGGTGGTGCGGAAGAAGTCCGTCATGTGCGAGGCGCGGGCGCTGGTGCCGGTGCCGCCGATGAACAGGACGGGCTTGCCGTCCTTGTCGCCGGTGTCCGAGTAGTGCGCGGTCCGCCCGTCCCTGAGCTTGGCCGCGTGCACCTCGGGGCCGAGCGAGTCGAAGGCGTCCTGCACCTTCGGCTCGGGCGGCGGGCTCGCACTCACCTCACCGGAACCGCCCACGAGCAGCGCGCCGAGGATGGTGGCGGTGGCGGCTCCGATGGCGATGGCGGCGGTGCGGGCGTGGCCGGTCGAGGTCACGGGTTCTCCTGGGGCGGGGGGCGGGGGCCGGCGTGGCGCCTGCCCTGGCCCCTGGGCCTTAAACCTGTGACTTTGGGCGGGGGTGGCGGGGCGGGGGTACGTGTGCTGCCTGCGGGTGGGCGGGGGTTGCTCGCGCAGTTCCCCGCGCCCCTGGAACTCGGGCCGGCCCGTCCCATCTCACCTGCGGGTCGGTGGGGGCTCGCCGCGCAGTTCCCCGCGCCCCTGAAGCAGCCCCCGCACCCTCGCAGACATGAGCCCCCACAGCCCCACGAGCACCCGCAGGCAACCACGCAGGGCCACCCCGAAGGGGCGCGGGGAACTGCGCGAACAACCCCCACCGACCCGCAGAAACCGACGCACGGGCAGCCCCCCTCAAGGGGCGCGGGGAACTGCGCGAGCAACCCCCACCGGCCCGCAGAAACCGACGCACGGACAGACCCCCCAAGGGGCGCGGGGAACTGCGCGAACAACCCCCACCGGCCCGCAGAAACCGACACACGGGCAGGCCCCCCAAGGGGCGCGGGGAACTGCGCGAACAGCCCCCACCGGCCCGCAGGGAGGGAACGGGCTAGAAGCCCGGGGGCTCCACGTAGACCCCCCACTCCTCCCGGAGGACCCCGCAAATCTCCCCGAGCGTCGCCTCCACCCGCACCGCCTCCAGCATGGGAACGATCATGTTGGAGCCGTCGCGCGCGGCCGCCAGCATGGCGTCGAGAGAGGCCCGGACCCGCGCATCGTCACGCCGCCCCTTGCGCCCCGCGAGGTCCCGGACCTGCTCCCGCTCCACCTCATGGCTGACCCGCAGGATCTCCAGGTCACCGGTGACCGAGCCTTCGAGGCAGTTGACGCCGACGACCCGCTTGTCGCCCTTCTCCACGGACCGCTGGTACTGGAAGGCCGACTCGGCGATCTCGCCGGTGAACCAGCCGTCCTCGATGCCCCGCAGGATGCCCGAGGTGATCGGACCGATCGGGTGCTGCCCGTCGGGGCAGGCCCGCCGCCCCCGCTCCCTGATCTGGTCGAAGATCTTCTCCGCGTCGGCCTCGATGCGGTCGGTGAGCTGCTCGATGTACCAGGAGCCGCCGAGCGGGTCGGCGACGTTCGCGACCCCCGTCTCCTCCATCAGCACCTGCTGCGTACGGAGCGCGATCTCCGCGGCCTGCTCGCTGGGCAGCGCGAGGGTCTCGTCCAGCGCGTTGGTGTGCAGGGAGTTCGTGCCGCCGAGCACCGCGGCCAGCGCCTCGACCGCCGTACGTACGACGTTGTTGTACGGCTGCTGCGCCGTCAGCGAGACACCGGCCGTCTGCGTGTGGAAGCGCAGCCACTGCGCCTTGTCGGTCTTCGCCCCGTACTCCTCGCGCAGCCAGCGGGCCCAGATGCGGCGCGCCGCGCGGAACTTGGCGATCTCCTCGAAGAAGTCGACGTGCGCGTCGAAGAAGAAGGAGAGGCCGGGCGCGAAGACGTCCACGTCAAGGCCGCGCGAGAGGCCGAGCTCCACGTACCCGAAGCCGTCCGCGAGCGTGTACGCGAGCTCCTGCGCGGCCGTCGCCCCGGCCTCGCGGATGTGATAGCCGGAGACGGAGAGCGGCTTGTACGCGGGGATGTCGCGCGCGCAGTGCTCCATCAGGTCGCCGATGAGGCGCAGGTGCGGCTCGGGCTGGAAGAGCCACTCCTTCTGCGCGATGTACTCCTTGAAGATGTCGGTCTGGAGCGTGCCGTTGAGGACGGCCGGGTCGACGCCCTGGCGCTCGGCGGCGACCAGGTACATGCAGAAGACGGGCACCGCGGGCCCGCTGATCGTCATGGAGGTCGTCACGTCGCCGAGCGGGATGTCCTTGAAGAGGACCTCCATGTCGGCGGCGGAGTCGATGGCGACACCGCAGTGCCCGACCTCGCCGAGCGAGCGGGGGTCGTCGGAGTCGCGGCCCATGAGGGTCGGCATGTCGAAGGCGACGGAGAGGCCGCCGCCGCCGTTGGCCAGGATCATCTTGTAGCGCTCGTTCGTCTGCTCGGCGTTGCCGAAGCCCGCGAACTGGCGGATGGTCCAGGTCCGGCCGCGGTACCCGGTCGGGTGGAGCCCGCGCGTGAAGGGGTACTCACCGGGCCAGCCGATCCGCTCGAACCCCTCGTAGGTGTCCCCGGGCCGCGGTCCGTACACGGGGTCGACCTCGTCCCCGGAGAGCGTGGTGAAGTCCGCGTCGCGCTTGCGGGCCTTGTCGTAACGGGCCTGCCAGCGTCGGCGGCCTTCCTCGATCGCTTCAGCGTCCATACCGTCGAATTTACTTGGACGTCCTAGTAAATGTCGATGGCCAACCGCCACGGGCTTGCCCGTGGCGGTGTGGGTCGGAAGGGCCCTACGCCTTCGCGGTGACCGGGGAGCCGCTCTCGATCAGCGGCTCGACCTCGCGGACGACCTTGCGCTCGACGAAGAACGCGGCGGTCGGGATAGTGCCGGAGATCAGCACCCACAGCAGCTTGCCGAACGGCCACTTCGCCTTGGAGCCCAGGTCGAAGGCGAAGATCAGGTAGATGATGTAGAGCACGCCGTGGATCTGGGAGACGACGAGCGTCAGATCCTGCCCCTTGTCGAAGCCGTACTTGAACACCATGCAGGTGCACAGGACGAGCAACATGACTGCGGTGACGTAGGCCATCACCCGGTATCGGGTCAGCACGCTCTTCTTCATGCAATCGAGAGTAACGGCCCTTTTGGCGCGATCTTCAGCGCCCCCGCCCCGACCGGAACGGCCGACTCCTACCTCTCCTCGAAATCCTCCGCCGCCACCCGCAACGGCCGCAGCATCGCGAAGATCTCCCCGCACTCCTCCGCGTCGTACACCCCGAGCCCGAAGTCCATCGCCATCAGCTCGCGGGTGGCCGCCTCGACGACCTCGCGGCCCTTGTCCGTGATGGAGGCGAGCGTGCCGCGGCCGTCGTTGGGGTTCGGGCGCTTGTCGACCAGGCCGGATTTGACCAGGCGGTCCACCGTGTTCGTGACCGACGTCGGGTGGACCATCAGCCGCTCGCCGATCTTCGACATCGGCAACTCGCCGGCCTGCGAGAAGGTGAGCAGGACGAGCGCCTCGTACCGCGCGAAGGTCAGTCCGTACGGCTTGACGACCGCGTCGACCTCGGCGAGGAGGATCTGGTGCGCGCGCATGATCGAGGTGATCGCGCCCATCGCCGGGACCGACCCCCAGCGCTGCTTCCAGAGCTCGTCGGCGCGGGCGATGGGATCGAAGGGGAGGCTGAGCGGCTTCGGCACGGCATCGACCTTACCCGTCGGTCACATGCTGGTCAGCCCCGTCTCGCGATTCGGTCGTACGTTCCAGGCCGCCGCCCTCCGCACGTTCCCGCTGCCGCGCCCCGGCGTCCCGCGTGCGCCGCACCTCAAGCACCAGGAGCAGGCAGCAGGCGGTGCCGAGCAGCCCCGCCCCCGCGACGACCGTGCTGACCGCCCAGAACTCCGCGGCAAGGCCCGCGAGCGCCATGCCGAGGCCCTGGACCGTCATCAGCCCCGCCGTGAGCACCGTCATCGCGCGGCCCCGCAGCTCCTCGGGCACGGCGTCGACGAACCAGCGGTCGAGGCCCAGCGTGTACGCCGATCCGGCCCCGGCGAGCGCGAGGGCGGCCAGCGCGGGGACGAGGCCGGGCGTGAACGCGTACACCACGAGCGGGACGAGCACGAGCGAGGCGAGCGGCAGCACGATGCGGGCGCGCGCGGACGCGGAGAGGACCGAGCCCGCGTACAGCTCGCCCGCGACCGTGCCCACCGGCGGGGCGCACATGAGCAGGCCGACGCCCCCGACCCCGATCCCGATCTCGTCCGCGTACGGGGCGGCGAGCACCTCGGGGGCGACCAGGAACATCGGCGGCACCCAGAAGAGCAGCAGCAGGGCCCGCACGCGCCGGTCGCCGAGGACCCGGCGGGCACCGCTCAACGAGTACCGCACGAGCGCCCCGCCCCCGCCATTGCCCTCGCCCTCGCCCTCGCCCTCGCGCGCGGGCCGCCGCCGCGTCCCGCACCGCAGCACCAGCGCCGAGAGCGCGAACGTGCAGACGGTGATGGCGAGGGCGGCGCGCGGCGTCACGAAGGTGAGGAGTACGCCGCCGAGTCCGAACCCGGCCAGGACGGAGCTCTGCGAGACGATGCGCAGCAGGGAGCGGCCGAGGACGAAGAGGTCGCCGTCGCCGAGAATGTCGGTGAGGGTCGCCATCCGGGTGCCGTTGAAGACCGGCGAGACGAGGGCGATGGCGCAGCGCAGCGCCAGCAGTGCGGCGACGGGTGTCGTGGGCAGCGCCATGAGTGCGGCGCACCCGGCGCACGCCATGTCGCACAGGACGAGCACCCGCCGGGGCGGGAAGCGGTCGGCGATGCCGGACAGGAGGGTCCCGCCGATGAGGTAGGGCAGCATGCCGAGCGCGAAGGTGAGCGCGCTGAGCAGCGGTGATCCGGTGAGTCCGTAGACCAGCACGGTCAGGGCGATCTCGCTGACGACGACGCCGAGCAGCGAGAAGGCGTGCGCGACGAAGACGGCACGGAACTCGCGCACGGCGAAGACGCGGGCGTAGCCGGGCGATGCGCCGGCGGGTGTGGACCGGGTTCGGGGCATGTCGGCAGCCTCACGCGGGCGGGCGCCCTGCCCTAGAGTTTCGGGCCAGGGCGAATCTTCGGGCCTCGGCGGGAGGCGTTGGCGTGCCGTTCCATCTGCACTTCGGCCGGGACGATCTGCTGCGCTGCCGGTTCGCGGTGTCGCCGCTGTGGGAGACGCAGGAGGCCGTACGGACGCTCAAGCGGCCCGACCGGCAGACGTACCACCCGCGGTGGCTGCGCCGGATCCGGGCGGCGGGCCGCGGGCTCGACCTCTCCGCGCTGTGGCTCCTGATGCCGCAGCGCGGGCATTTCCCCGACTTCCTCGGGCCGCCGCCGATCGGTCCCGCCGCCCGTTTCGAGGAGGAGATCGCGGGGGTCCGCGCGGCCGATCCGGTGGCCGCCGCGGACGACCTGGCGCGGGCGCTCGCCTGTACACCGGGCGCGGCCGAGACGCCGAAGGGGCGGGCGCTGCTCGCCGACCCGGTGGGCGCCGTGCGGGAGCTGGCGGACGCCATGGAGGCCGCCTGGCACACCCTCGTCGAGCCGGAGTGGCCGCGGCTGCGCACGCTCCTTGAGGCGGATGTCGCCTACCACTCGCGGCGGCTCGCGGAGGTGGGGCTCGGCGGGCTGCTTCCGGAGCTCGACCGGCGCCTGTCGTGGGACGAGGGGACGCTCACCGTGGAGTGGCGGGGCGAGCACGCGCGGGCGCTTTCGGGGCAGGGCCTCGTGCTGATCCCGAGCGTGTTCTCGTGGCCGGACGTGGTCAGCGGTTTCGAGCCGCCGTGGCAGCCGGCGCTGGCCTATCCGGTGCGGGGCATCGCGGCGCTGTGGGCCGAGCCGGACGACCGTACGCCCGAGCCGCTCGTACGGCTCCTGGGCCGGGGCCGGGCCGCGGTGCTCGCCGCGCTCGTCACACCGGACACCACGTCGGGCCTCGCACACCGGCTCGGGCTCGCGCCGTCGTCGGTGTCGGCGCATCTGTCGGCGTTGCGGGGCGCCGGGCTGCTGGTGTCGCGGCGGTACGGGCACCGGGTGTTCTACGAGTGCACGCCGCTCGGCATCGCGCTCTGCACCGGGGGCGGTGTGGCACAAGAGCTTGATTAGTCCTTTATGTAACGATTGCCGGGCTGACTGTCCGTCACGTCACATCGCCCAAAGGGGGCTGGATGCACCGGCTGCTCCGCACGTTCACGGCACTCGCGGCCCTCGCCGCCCTCGGGCTCCCGGCCGGCTGCTCATCGGACTCCGCCGGATCCGGCGCGGACGAGGCCGCCGAACGTGCCGCCGCCACCGGCTCGGCCCCGCGGTCCGCGGGCGCCTTCTGGGTCGACCCCGACAGCGCCGCCGCACGCCAGGTCGAGCAGTGGGAGCGGCAGGGGCGCGCCAAGGACGCCGCGGCGCTCCGGCGCATCTCCGAGCGGCCCGTGGCGCTCTGGCCCGCCGGTGACGATCCCCGGCCCGACATCGAGGAGGCGACGAAGGGCGCGGCGAAGGAGGGCCGCACCGCCGTGCTCGTCGCGTACAACATCCCGCACCGCGACTGCGGCCAGCACTCCGCGGGCGGCGCGGGCGGCGCGGACCAGTACCGGAGCTGGGTGGACACCTTCGCCGACTCGATCGGCCGGGCACCCGCCCTGGTCGTCCTGGAGCCCGACGCGATCCCGCACATCGCCGACGGCTGCACCCCCGCCGAGTACCACGCGGAGCGCTACCAGCTGCTCTCCGAGGCGATCCAGCGGCTCAAGCGGCAGCCGAGGGTGAAGGTCTACCTGGACGCGGGCAACCCCGGCTGGATCAGCGACGCCCACAAGCTCACCGAGCCGCTCCGGAAGGCGGGCGTCGCCCAGGCCGACGGCTTCTCGCTGAACGTCTCCAACTTCCAGGGCGACGAGAAGACCAAGGCGTACGGCCGCACGCTGTCGGCCACCGTCGACGGCAAGCACTTCGTCATGGACACCAGCCGCAACGGCAGGGGGCCGCTGGCCGGCGACCGCCAGGACGCCTGGTGCAACCCGCCAGGCCGGGGCCTCGGCACCCCGCCGACCGACCGCACGGGCGATCCGCTGCTCGACGCCGTCCTGTGGATCAAGCGTCCCGGCGACTCGGACGGCCCGTGCCGGGGCGGCCCGGCCGCCGGGCAGTGGTGGCCGGACTACGCGCTGGGCCTCGCGCGCAACGCCAAGCGGGCCTGAGAGCCGGTGGACTTCGGTACGGGGCGGGCCGGTCAGCCCTCCGTGCCGACATGGATCCACTTCGCCTCGGACGACGTGCCGTCCTTGTCCGTCACGAAGAGCATGTACCAGCCGGGCGGCACCAGCGCCGTGTCGCCCTGCGGCACGGCCACCGTCACCGAGCCCTTGCCCCTGGTGAGTCCCAGCGCGATCGAACGCTGCTCGACGTCCGTCGTGTGCGTCACCGCGCTCGGACGCATCAGCCGGGCCGACGCGATGGTCCCGGGGTGCTCGGTCCTGAACGTCGCGCGGCCGTCCGCCGCCAACTGCTCGGGGCCCTCACCGAGCACCGGGCGGCTCGCGCCGCCCTTGTGCAGCGCGGGCGGCGTGAAGATCTCCATGCGCTGCTCGAAGTGGCCGAGCTTGGTGTTCTGCTGGTTGTCGTAGAGCGGGTCGGAGCCGAAGGTGGCGACCCGGCCGTCGGGCAGCAGCAGCGCCTCGGAGTGGTAGTTGCGGCCCACCTTGGGAGACGCGGCCTCGCGGAACTCGTTCGTCTTCGGGTCGTAGAACTGCGCCTTGAGGACGTTGCTCGCGCTGCGGCCGCGGTAGTCCCGTGAGCCGTTGGACGTGAAGACCGAGTCGTCCGGCATGAGCACGCTGTTGAGGTACCGCGTGCCCTGCGGGAGTTCGGGTCCGGTTTTGAAGGACGGGTTCTCGTCCTTGAGGTCGATCACGGCCGTGCGGCTCGTCGCCTTCTTCGACTCGCCCACTCCCCCGCCGCCCAGGACCATCACCTTCTGGTCCTGCGCGGGCGGAAGGAGCACGGACGCCGAGGTCTCGGTCTGGTCGAGGTCCTCAAGGCCCGGGACCTTCGCGAACGTGTTCGTCCTCAGGTCCCACAGGCCAGGCTCCCGGCCCTTCTCGGCCGGCCCGTAGCCCGCGTTCGACGCCGGGTAGAAGAGCTTGCCGCCCTTGGTGAGGAAGAGCGCGGGGTACGTCGGGAAGTACCGCTTGGGCCCGTCCGACCACTTCTTCGTCCTCGGGTCGTAGATCTCGTTGTCGCCCGGGTCGATGACGCCCACGTCGTCGAGGCCGGAGACCGCGAGCACCTTGCCGTCCGCGAGACCGACCAGGGTCGGGTACCAGCGGGCCTTCTTCATCGGGTCGACGGGCAGGTACTTCTCGGCCTTCGGGTCGAACTCGTACGCCGCCTTGATCCCCTGGAAGTCCTGCTTCTCCATGTCGATCTTCTCGGCGATGCCGTAGGTGTTGTCGGCCTCGTCGCCGGTGAGACCCTCGATCTCGTACTGCGCCGACTTCTCGGCGACCGACTGCTCGCCGCTCTCGACCGCCTCCACGAAGACGCGCGTCTCGCTCGCCTTGATCTTCGTCTTCCAGGGCTGCATCACACCGGACTTGGAGTACGTGATCTCGAAGTTCCGCTTGGCCTTGGGCACTTCGACGTCGAACTTGCTGACGTACTCGACACCGGACGGCGAACGGAACTTGGTGCCCTTCTTCAGGACCACCGGTCTGTCCGGGTTCTCGTTCTTCACCCGCATCCCGCCGCCCGCCCGCTCCACCTCGCCGTCGAGCCGCTCGTAGCGCGCGGTGCCGCCGGCCACCAGCAGGCGCCCGTCGGGGAGCTGGGCGTGCCCGGAGCAGAAGAAGTCCTCGGGCGTGTCGATCTTCTTGAAGGTGTCCTTCTTCGGGTCCCACAGGATCGTGTCAAACGACCCCGCGTCGAATTTCTTCTGCTCGTTCCCCGAGCCGGCGACGATCAGCACCTTGCCCGTGTGCAGCAGCGCGGCGTGGATGGCGTTGGTGCGGAACTCCTCGGGGATGTCGACCTGCTTCCAGGAGCCGTACTTCGCCTTGTAGCCGGGCCGGGAGATCTTGTACTCGTAGTACTGCTCCTCGGCGAAGGAGAGCGCGGCGGGGGCGTTCAGTCCCACCAGGAGTGCGCCCGCGCCGACTCCGAACAGCGTCTTCCTGGTGCGCTTCGAGGGGCGGTAGGCCATAAGTCAGTTCCCTCCTGTCGTCGTGCCGGAGGCGAACGCGGGCTCAGGATCGCCCTCCACATGTACGTCCGCGTCTTCGCCGAGCAGGGCGGCGGGCCGCTCCTGCCGGGCCTCCCTGCGCTCCTTGACCAGCGAGAAGGCCCAGATCGAGACCGGCGCGAGCGAGATGACCGTCGCGAGGACCGCCCAGGTGCGCATCGCCACGTGGGTGTGGCCGAGCACGAAGGAGGCGACGAGCGAACTGATCAGCACCACCGCCCAGAAGAGGTGGATACGGAAGGTGAGCAGCCGGTCCGGGCTGGCGTCGCCGCCCTTGGGGGTGACCACGAAGCGGCTGGGGCGGCGCAGCAGCGCGGCGCCGAGCGACTTGGCGTAGATGGGCGCGGAGAGCGCCGACATCGCCATGCCCGCGAGTCCGCCGGAGCCCTCCGGCTCGTGCGGGGAGACGTTGTGCCGCCGGTTCCAGAGGTAGAGGCCGACCTGGAGGGCCGCCGCGTCGCTGTACAGCATCAGCCAGACCGATGCGGCGACCTGGGTGCCGCTGGCCCCGAACCACAGGAACAGCACACAGCTGAGCACGCCGAGCAGCCAGTTGACGGCCGTCATGGGGTAGTACACGAGCATCAGCGAGTACGAGAAGAGGCGTCCGGGCGGCATGGTGAACGGCGCCTTCCAGTACTGCTTGAACAGCGTCTCGTACGTGCCGCGCGACCAGCGCATCTGCTGGGTGAAGAAGTCCGTCCAGGAGGCCGGGCCCTCGCCGACGGCCAGCACATCGGGGGTGTAGACCGAGCGCCAGTGCCGCCGCGTCGCGGGGTTGCGGTGGCGGTGCAGCTCGAAGCCCGTCGCCATGTCCTCGGTGACCGAGTCGTGCAGGCCGCCCACCTGGGTGAGCGCGCTGATCCGTACGACGTTGTTCGTGCCGACGAACATGGGGGCGCGGTAGCGGTTGCCCGCGCGCTGGATGAGCGCGTGGAAGAGGAACTGCTGGGACTCGGCGGCCTTGGTGACGGGCGTCGTGTAGTTCCCGTAGACCTGGGGTCCGACGACGAACGCGACGTCCGGGTCGCGGAAGTAGCCCATCATCCGCTCCAGGAAGTCGGGGAGCGGGACGTGGTCGGTGTCGACCGAGGCGAAGAAGTCGTACTCGGCGTGGTGGAGCGCCAGCCAGGCGTTGTAGTTGCCGTGCTTGGTGCGGGCCTTGTGCGGCCCCTTCTCGCGGTTCCACTCCGCCACCCCGTAGCGCGTGAAGTGCCGCACGCCGAGCTCCTCGCAGAGGGCCTTGGCCTCGGGGGTGTTCCCCTCATCCAGGAGCCATACGTCGAGGGGGCCGGGGTGGTGGACCCGGACGGCGCCCTCCAGGGTCGCCCTGACCATGGACAGGGGCTCCTTGCCCGGCACGTACGTGGTGAGGAAGGCGACGCGGGTGCCGGGCTCGGGGACCACGGGTATCGGGTCCCTCGCGACCATCGTGGCGTGGGCGATGGATACGACGTTGACCAGCATGAAGAGCTCGATCAGGCCGATCGCCACGAGCATCGTGACGTCCAGGCCAATCAGCCAGCGGTCGCCGCCCTCGCGTTCGGTCCAGTGGGTGGGCCAGACGAGGTAGACCAGCAGGATGCCGGTGAGCACGGGCGCCAGGGTCATCAGGAGCACGGCGCGTATGCGGTGCGGTTCGCTGGACAGGAGCGAGCGGTACCGGACCCGGTACGGTCCAGGCCCCCCGCCCCCTCCGTCGTCGCCGTACGGCTCCGTGAGCGGTCCGGCGAGCGTGCTGTGGGTCTCGTAGTCGTAGCCCTCCGGCTGCCGCACAGCGCCCTCCAGGTTCTGGGTGATCCGGTAACGAATCGAACAGGCCGATGCGACGAAGGCGACTGATACGGCCGTACCCTCACAAAAGTGGAGTTTCCCCGGCGTGTCGAACGGGGTTCGCCCGTGCGAGGGGTTTTAGGTTGGGGGGTTTTGGCGGGGTTGCGGCGGAAGGCGTGCCGCTACGCCCGCTGTGCGTCGCGGGGCAAACGGGTGGGCGAGCGGGACTCGCCCCGGCGCCCCGCGACGCGGACGGGCCTCAGAGCCGGGGATATGACACAGGCTCTCAGCCCCGCGCCCTGCGCAACCCGTGCCGGACCGCCCGCTGCGCCAGCGGCCCCAGTTCCTCGACCGCCGTCACCAGGACGGACAACTGCTCCAGGGAGTCGAGGGCCCGCTCCGTACCCGCCGGGTCGACTCCCTCGTACAGCTCCATGCCCACGAAGGACGCCCCCACCGCCCGCGCGAGTCCCACCGCGTCGACGAACTCGCCGAGCGGCGACGCGGCCAGGACCCGGATCAGGACCTTCTCGATCTCCTCGATCCAGAGCGCGAGGCCCGCCGCCGTCGCCGCCGCGAGCCTCGGCTGCGTCTGCGCGCCGGCGAGGAGCTGGCCGAGGACCGCGACATGCCCCGCCTCGCGCTCCTCCACGTGCATCTCGCGGCCGAAGGCGAGCAGTTCGGAGAGGGAGCCGACCTCCGCGAGCCGCTCCCGGTAGCGGGAGACCCGCTGCTCCGTACCGTGCCTGCAGGCCGCCGCGAGCAGGTCGTCGACGGAGCCGAAGTGGTAGAAGACCAGCGCCTGGTTGACCCCCGCGGCCGTCGCGATGTTCCGCGCCGACGCCTTGGCGATGCCCTGCTCCGTGAGCGTCCGCAGCGCGCCGTCGAGGAGCTTGGTGCGGGTCTCCCGGCTCTTGTCCTGATCCTTGGCGGCGCTCACGCGCGGGCCTCCTCGCGTACCGGACGGAGCCCTGGGCGCACCCCGCACGTACGGACGTCGGTGTACGTCGCCGTGAAGGACCCCTCGTACCCGAAGAGCGGCCCGAAGCGGCGATTGGTGACCCGCACCCGGATGCGGAAGCGCCCCGTCGCGTCGTCGTAGGACTCGCGCACCTCCGCGTCGCCGCCGATCAGTGCGGGCACCCGGCAGTCGACCGGCCCCTCCCGGAAACGGTGCGCCCCGGAGCGGATGAGCAGCGAGCCGTCGGGCTCGGCGCGGAAGTGGAGGTCGCTGGCGAGGTGCTGGTGCGTGCCGAGGTAGTCGAGCACGCGGTCGCCCCGGGGGCCGAGGACCATCTGGGCGTCGAAGCGGCGAGGGCCGCCAGGCAGGTCGAAGGTGCGCACGAAGGTCACCGTCTCACGGCCGTACGTGTCGGCGTACGGCACGTTCTCGATGACGAAGGGGACGTCGCGGCCCTGGCGCGGGACGAGGATGTTGCGGGTGCCGCCGAGGGCGAGGAAGGGGCGCACGAAGCGCCCGCCGTGCCAGATGCGGTCCATCACGCCCCGCCCCGTGCAGGCCTCGCCGCTGGCGAGGCCGACGGAGAAGCGGCGCCGGAGCTGCGGGTGCAGCCGCTCGAAGTCGGCGCCCATCGCGGTGCGGAAGATCGACGCGTGCTGCTTCACGAGGGCTGCTCCTCGGTCGGGGTGAGGGTGGCCGGCGTGAGGGTGGCCGGGGCGAGGGTCGTGAGGATGCGTGGGGTACGGGCGCGTGCCGGTGGGGTGCGCAGGCAGCGGCGGGCCGCCGGGGTGGTGGGCAGGGGCGGCAGGAACAGCATCAGGGCGGACACGGCGATGGCGGTCAGGGGGGCTAGGAGGATCGCGGCCACGACGCAGAGGACGCGGGCGGCGGTGTCGGCGAGCGCGTTGCGCAGGGCGCGTTCGGGGGTGATGCCGCGCTCCAGCCAGAGCCGCAGGCGGTCGAAGGACCAGGCGGTCGCCCAGCCCATCAGGGGGCGGAAGAGCATCCGGTCGACGATTGTGCCGAAGCGGCCCCAACGCGGCCGCTAGTCGTAGCCGGTGAGGAAGCGGATGCCGTCGCCGTCCGGCGCAGGTACGTAGCGCCAGTAGCCGCTGCCCTCCTCCAGGAGGGAGAGCGGGTGCGGGGAGGAGAAGCGCAGGGCGGAGGTCCTGGTGCCGTCGGGGCGCCGCCGCTCGCCCGCGGAGACGCCGGTGCCCGCGACGGTCAGGAAGGGCAGCACGCGCGTGGCGTACCGGAAGTGCTGGGACTCCCCGTCCCGGCTCGGCAGGTAGTCGATCTCGGTGAACCGCAGGTCCCAGCGTTGGTGATGGCCGGGCTCCTGGGTGTGCGCCCAGAGGGCGTCGAGATCGGCCCGTATCCGTGCCTCGATGTACAGACTCACGGCGAACCCCCACGTCAGTGATGTCTTGAGCGTATTGAGCGACTGCTCAAAGTGGACGGTACAGGGATTTGAGCGGTCGCTCAAGGTGAGGGAGCGCGCGGGTGAGCGCAGAGGTGAGCGCACAGAAAAGCCCCCGCCCGAAGGGCGGGGGCTTTCCGGGGACGTCTCGGGGACGTCTCGGGGACTTCTCGCGGACTTCTCGGGAGCCGAGACGGCCGCTTACGCGGAGAGGTGGCGCTCCACCGTGTCGACCTTGGAGGTGAGGCCGTCCGCCACTCCGGGGCGGATGTCCGCCTTCATGACGACGGAGACGCGCGGCGCCCGCGCCTCGACCGCGGCGACGGCGCGCTTGACGACGTCCATGACCTCGTCCCACTCGCCCTCGATGGACGTGAACATGGCGTCGGTCCGGTTGGGAAGGCCCGACTCACGGACGACGCGCACCGCGTCGGCGACGTACTCGCCGACATCCTCACCGACGCCCAGCGGGGTCACGGAGAAGGCGATGATCATGCGTTCACGATCCCTTCCTGGCGGGCGCGCGAGGCGATCACCGCGGCCTCGGCCGCACGCTTCAGCTTGCGCTCCGCCATGAACCCGCCGCCGGGGATGATCGAGAACGCGAAGTACAGGGCACCCGTCTTCGCGTCCCACTTCGTACGGTTCCAGGCGTCGAGCCAGAAGATCACGTACAGGATGAACAGCACGCCGTGGATCGGCCCGAGCACCGGGGCGACGTTGAAGCCCTCGGCGACCGTGTACTTGATGATCGTGCAGACCAACAGCACGATCCAGGAGATGCCCTCGGGCACGGAGACCAGGCGGAGGCGGCGGAGGGCGGAGGCGGTCTTGATGTCCACGGGTCACCTTCGGTGGGTGGGGCGGCGGGAGGGGCGGGCTCGGTCGCGCCGATCTTGTGAACGGACGCACAAGCGACCCCCATTGTGACATCGGGGTCTTCTCGGGGTTCGCTCAGGGCCCTTCACCCTGTTCTGGACGGGTACGCCACGGCTACCGTCGATTCGTGGCTACATTCCGGCTCCAGGGCAGCAGGGTGCTCGCCGTCGACATGACCGGCGACGCCGTGAAGGCGAAGAACGGCTCGATGGTCGCCTATGACGGCCAGATGGCCTTCAAGAAGATGACCGGCGGCGGCGAGGGGATACGCGGGATGGTGACCCGCCGCGTCACCGGCGAGCAGATGACGGTGATGGAGGTGAAGGGGCACGGCACCTGCTGGTTCGCCGACCGCGCGACGGAGATCAACCTGGTGCGGCTGCAGGGCGAGAAGCTCCATGTCGAGGCGAGCAATCTGCTCTGCACCGACGCCGGTCTGCGCACCGGCACCACCTTCACCGGCCTGCGCGGCGCGACCCAGGGGAACGGGCTGTTCACGACGACCGTCGAGGGCACCGGGCAGGCGGCGATCGTCTCCGACGGGCCCGCGGTGGTGCTGCGCGTCTCCCAGCAGTATCCGTTGACGGTGGACCCGGGGGCGTACATCGCGCACCAGGGGGACGTCCGCCAGAGCTTCCAGTCGGGCGCCACCCTGCGCACCTTCATGGGCGAGGGCGGCGGCGAGGCCTTCCAGATCCGCTTCGAGGGCGACGGCCTCGTCTACGTCCAGCCCAGTGAGCGCACCACGATCGCGGGGGACGTCTGAGATGCCGTTCCGAGAGATCAACTCGAAGATGATCGAGGCCACGCTGCAGCCCGGCGCCAAGATCTTCAGCCAGCGCGGCGCCATGCTCGCCTACAAGGGCGACGTCTCCTTCACCCCGAACATCCAGGGCGGCCAGGGCGGACTCGCCTCCATGATCGGCCGCCGCGTCGCCGGTGAGGCCACTCCCCTGATGACGGTCGAGGGCAGCGGCACGGTCCTCTTCGGGCACGGCGGCCACCACATCCAGGTGATCGGCCTCTCCGGAGACACGCTGTACGTCGAGGCCGACCGGCTGCTCGCCTTCGACGGCACGCTCCAGCAGGGCACGATGTTCATGGGCTCGCAGGGCGGCGTCATGGGCATGGTGCGCGGCCAGGTCAGCGGCCAGGGCCTGTTCACGACCACCCTGAAGGGCCACGGCGCGGTCGCCGTCATGGCGCACGGCGGCGTCATCGAGGTGCCGATCACCCCGCAGCGCCCGGTGCACGTCGACCCGCAGGCGTATGTCGCGCACCACGGCGACGTGCGCAACAAGCTCTCCACGGCGCTCGGCTGGCGCGACATGGTGGGCCGCGGCTCCGGAGAGGCCTTCCAGCTGGAGCTTTCGGGGAGCGGCGCGGTGTACGTCCAGGCTTCGGAGGACAAGCTGTGAACCCCAACGTCTCGACCCCCGCGGGAGCCCCCGCCGTCTTCGACCCCATGACGCTGCCGAGCGACGACAACGTCAATCCGTACACCTTCTGCGTGGAGCTCAAGGGAAGCCAGTGGTTCCTGCAGAAGGGGAAGATGATCGCCTACTACGGGCGGATGGAGTTCAACGGCATCGGGCACGGTCGGCTCGACCGCCTGGTCCGGACCAGTTTCCATTCGCCGCTGCACGCAAGCGACTGGGTGGTGGCGGACGGCCAGGGCAAGATGCTCCTCGCCGACCGGGCCTTCGACGTGAATTCGTATGACTTGGAAGAGGGCAACCTGACCATTCGCTCCGGCAACCTCCTCGCTTTTCAGCCAACTCTCGCGTTGAAGCAGTCGATCGTTCCGGGCTTTCTGACGCTCATCGGCACGGGCAAGTTCGTCGCCGCCTCGAACGGCCCGGTGGTCTTCATGGAGCCCCCCGTCCGCGTCGATCCACAGGCGCTCGTGGGGTGGGCCGACTGCCCTTCACCATGTCACCACTACGACCACGGATACCTCACGGGCGTGATCGGAGGCGTGCGAGCACTGACCGGCATCGGCGGCACCTCCGGGGAGGAGCACCAGTTCGAGTTCGTGGGCGCCGGCACGGTGCTGCTCCAGTCCTCGGAGGCGCTGATGCCCGAGCGGGCCGCGGGAGAGGTGCCGAACCAGGCGGGCGTGCCGGGCGGACGGGCCGCTCCGGGGCAACCGGTCCCCCAGTCCGGCACACCGCGCCTTCCCGGACAACTGGGGGACCTCCAGCGTCGCTTCGGGCTGTGAGCGGTAGTCTGCGGAGTGTGACGGCGAACGCCTGTGCCCCTCCGAGAGGCAGGGGTTGCGAGGTGTGTCACAACCCACCATTCGTTCACCTTTCAACTTCTTAGGTAGAATCGATTCCATGGAGACCGAGACGGCCCCGCAGTGGCTGACCGACGAGGAACAGTGCGCCTGGCGCACCCACGTGGAGGTCAACCGGATGCTGACATATCAGCTCGAAAAGGACCTTCAGCCGTTCAACCTGACCATGAACGACTACGACATTCTCGTGTATCTCTCCGAATCGGAAGAGCTGCGGATGCGTATGAGCGATCTTGCCGCCGCCACCCTGCAGTCCAAGAGTCGCCTCTCCCACCAGATCACCCGCATGGAGAACGCGGGCCTGGTGCGTCGCGAGAACTGCGAGTCCGATCGGCGCGGCCTCTACACCGTACTCACCGAGGAGGGCATGGAGACCATGCAGAAGGTGGCTCCGCACCACGTCGCCTCCGTGCGGCGGCACTTCGTCGACCTCATCTCCGCCGAGGCCCTCGACGATCTGCGCAGCGCCCTGGCCCCGATCGCGGAGCATCTGCGCTCCCAGCGCGGCAAGCCCTGACCCACTCCACCGCGGCCGGCCGCGACGCCCCTCACTTCGCCGACGACTGAGGGCCGGGCAGCCGGAGTTCGAAGAGCGCACCACCGGACGGTGCCTCCCGCACCGTGAGCGTGCCGCCGTGGCGCACCGCGACATCCCGCGCGATGGCGAGGCCGAGACCGGCCCCGCCCTCGTCGCGGGTCCGGGCGTCGTCGAGACGTACGAAGCGTTCGAAGATCCGCTCGCGTTCGCCCTCCGGCACGCCGCTTCCGTCGTCGGACACCTCGAGGACCGCCCAGGCACCCTCGCGCCGGGTGGTGACCGTGACGCGGGAGCGGGCGTGCCGCTGGGCGTTGTTCAGGAGATTGCCGAGCACCCGGGCCAGCTGGCCGCGGGAGCCCGCCACGTCGACGCTCTTCAGATCCATGTGCACGTCGAAGCGGTCCCGGATGCGCTGTGGGAGCTCTTCGCGGACGAGGGCCGCAAGGTCGACGGGGGCGCTGCCCGGCTTCTCCCCCGCGTCGAGCCTGGCCAGCAGGAGCAGGTCCGCGGCGAGCTCCTGGAGCCGCACGGTGTCCTCGACGGCGCCGTCCACGTCCAGCAGCTCCGGGTGGGCCGCGCCCACTTCGAGCTGGGTGCGCAGCGAGGCGATGGGGCTGCGCAGCTCGTGCGAGGCGTCCGCCACGAAGCGGCGCTGGCGCTCCACCGAGGTCTGCAGGGCGGTGAGCGTCTCGTTCGTGGTGCGGGCGAGCCAGGCGATCTCGTCGTGCGTGTCCGGCTCGGGCACCCGGCGCGCCAGATCCTCCGAGGCGGTGATCGCGGACATCTCGGCGGTGATCGCGCCCACCGGGCGCAGCGCGCGCCGCGTCACAAGCCAGGTGACACCGGCGACGACCGCGAGGAGCAGCGGGAAGCCGATCAGCATGGTCGTCAGCGCCGTGGAGACCGCGCTCTCGCGGCTGGCCAGGGAGCCGCCCGCGTAGACCGTCAGGTCGCCCTTGGTCTCCGTGCTCACCTCGACGGCGGCGAAGCGGAAGTCGGAGCTCTCGCCGTCGACGGTGGCGGTGCCGTCGGTGAACCTGGTCTCATCCTCGATGTCGCCGGGCTCGGGGTCCTCGTCATCGGCCTCACCCGTCCCGTCCCTCTCGTCCGTCTTCCCCTTGGCACCCGTCTCCCCCTTGTCACCTGTCTCCCCCTTCTCACCGCCCTCAGCAGCCCCGCCGGGAGCCGCGCGGCCGGGCTCGACCGCGTTCACGCCGGTACCGCTGATCTTCTCCAAGTCGTCGCTCGCGGCGACGAGCCTGTTGTCCTCGTCGACGACCTGGACGGGCTCCTCCTCGTCGTCCGGCAGGTCGAGGTCGGCGTAAGGACGGCCCGAGGCGAGCTGGGAGGCGACCTTGCGGGCGGCGGAGTCGGCCCGGGACTCGGCCTGGTCGGTGAGGTTGGCCCGCAGCGAGAGCAGCACGGCGGCGCCCGCGGCGACCAGGGCGAGGGCGACGACCAGGCTCGCGCCGAGCGTGGCCCTGGCCCGCACCGATCCGAAGAGCCTCCTCATCGCGGGGCCTCGAGGCGGTATCCGGCGCCGCGCACGGTCTTGATGAGGGCCGCGCCGAGCTTGCGCCGCAGCGTGCTCACGTACACCTCGACGATGTTGGGGTCGCCCTCGTACGCGAAGTCCCAGACGTGCTCCAGGATGTCGCCCTTGGAGACGACCTCACCGGCGCGCAGGACCAGCTGCTCCAGAACCGCGAACTCCTTTGCCGTGAGCACGACTTCGCTCTCCCCGGCCCCCTCGCCCTCGCCGCGGAAGACGCGGCGCGCGGCCGTGTCGATCTTCAGGTCGCCGATGATGTGGACCGGGGAGGGGCCCGCGTTGCCGCGGCGGCGCAGCAGCGCCTTCACGCGGGCGACCAGGACGACGTACGAGAAGGGCTTGGTGAGGTAGTCGTCCGCGCCGGTGTCGAGGCCCTCGGCCTCGTCGTACTCGCCGTCCTTGGCCGTGAGCATCAGGATCGGCACGTCGTGGCCCGCCGCGCGCAGCGTGGAGCAGACGCAGTAGCCGTTCATGCCGGGCAGCATGATGTCGAGGATCACCAGGTCGTACGTGCCCTCGCTCGCCCGGTGCAGTCCGTCGACACCGTCGTGGACGACGTCGACGGCGTAGCCCTCGGCGGTCAGGCCCTTGGCGAGCGACAGGGCCAGCCTTTTCTCGTCCTCGACGATCAGCAAACGCATGCGCTCAGGGTGGCAGAGCGAACCTGAAGAGTTCTTCAGGCGGCTTCAGCGTGCGTTCAGGATCGCTCCGCCAGATTGGTCCTCGTCGAAAGCGAACGGCGGCGGCCCCGGGCCGCCGCCCGCACCGCCCACTTCCTCGGGAGGACCCTCATGAAGCGCAACATCGTCATCGCCACCGTCGCCGCCGCGGCCCTGATCGGCGGCGGCACCGCCACGGCCTTCGCGCTCGGCGGTGACGACGACGGCGCCGCGAGCAAGTCGAGCGTCCAGCTGAAGGACCACGACCGCCAGGGCGGCGACGGGGACGACGACCGCGCCGAGGCGAAGGCCGCCGAGGTGACCGCCGCCGACGCCATCAAGGCGGCCCTCGCGGACACCAAGGGCACCGCTGTCTCCGCCGAGCTCGACGACGAGGACGGCGGCCTGGTCTGGGATGTCGACATTCTGAACGGCAGGACGTGGCACAGCGTCGAGGTCGACCCGGGCACCGGCAAGGTCCTGGGCTCCTGGACGGAGAACGACGACGGTGACGACGCCGCCGACGCGGCCCGGCTGAACTCCGCCCTGAAGGGCGCCTCCGTCAGCGCCGTGGACGCCGCGAAGGCCGGCGCCGACAAGGGCACGGTGACCTCCGTGGACCTGGACGACGACGGCACGGCGACCGCCTGGAACGTGGAGACGACCGGCGCGAAGGGCGCCGAGTCCGAGTACAACGTCCACCTGAGGACGGGCAAGGTCACCGCGGACCACTCGGACGACCAGGACGACCAGGACGACAACGACGACGGCTCCGACGACTGATACGGAACACCCTCGCAGCACCACGGCCCGGACCTCAGGTCCGGGCCGTTCCCGTATGCCCTAGCCCTCTGTGAGCCCCTCGACCAGTTCGTCCGCGGCCGTGTACGGGTCCAGCTCGCCCGCCACGATTCGCTCCGCGAGCGCGGACAGCCGCAGGTCGCCGTGGAGCGAGCCGATGCGCTCGCGCAGGGCCGTGACGGCGATCGTCTCGACCTCGTGGGAGGCGCGGGCGACCCGGCGCTCGCCGAGGACCCCCCGCTCCTCCATCCACGCCCGGTGCTTCTCCAGCGCCTCGACGACCTCGTCGACGCCCTCGCCGCGCGCCGCGACCGTCTTGACGATGGGCGGGCGCCAGTCGCCGGGCCCGCGGGACTCGCCGAGGCCCAGCATGTGGTTCAGCTCGCGGGCGGTCGCGTCGGCGCCGTCGCGGTCCGCCTTGTTGACGACGTACACGTCACCGATCTCCAGGATTCCGGCCTTCGCCGCCTGGATGCCGTCGCCCATGCCGGGGGCGAGGAGCACGACCGAGGTGTCCGCCTGCGAGGCGATCTCCACCTCGGACTGGCCGACGCCGACGGTCTCGACGAGGATCACGTCGCAGCCCGCGGCGTCGAGGACACGGATGGCCTGCGGCGCGGCCCAGGCGAGCCCGCCGAGGTGGCCGCGGGTGGCCATGGAGCGGATGTAGACGCCGGGGTCGGACGCATGGTCCGACATCCGCACCCGGTCGCCGAGGAGCGCGCCGCCGGAGAAGGGCGAGGAGGGGTCGACGGCGAGCACGCCGACCCGCTTGCCGGTCTTGCGGTAGGCGCTCACGAGCGCGGACGTCGATGTCGATTTGCCGACACCTGGCGATCCGGTGAGGCCGACGACGTACGCGTGGCCGGCCAGCGGCGCCAGCGCGGCCATCACTTCCCGCAGTTGCGGTGACGCCCCCTCGACCAGTGAGATCAGCCGGGCCACGGCCCGCGGCCTGCCCTCGCGAGCTTGCGCCACCAGGGAGGGGACGTCCTGCATCACAGCTCCGTTCACTTGCCTACCGACGTACGGGAGAGGACCGACGTACGGGTCAGGCCTTGGCCACCTTGACGATCAGGGCGTCGCCCTGACCACCGCCACCGCACAGCGCGGCCGCGCCCACGCCGCCGCCGCGCCGCCGCAGTTCCAGGGCGAGGTGGAGCACGACACGCGCGCCGGACATCCCGATCGGGTGACCCAGGGCAATGGCCCCGCCGTTGACGTTCACCTTTTCCGAGGACACCCCGAGGTCCTTCATTGACTGCACCGCGACGGCGGCGAAGGCCTCGTTGATCTCGATCAGATCGAGGTCCGCGACCTGCAGGCCCTCCTTCTTCAGGGCGTGCATGATCGCGTTCGAGGGCTGCGACTGGAGCGAGTTGTCCGGGCCCGCCACATTGCCGTGGGCCCCGATCTCCGCGATCCAGGCCAGGCCGAGCTCCTGGGCCTTGGCCTTGGACATGACCACGACCGCGGCCGCGCCGTCGGAGATCTGCGAGGACGTGCCCGCGGTGATCGTGCCGTCCTTGGTGAAGGCGGGGCGCAGCTTGCCGAGCGAGTCCGCGGTGGTCTCGGGGCGGATGCCCTCGTCCTGGGAGAAGAGGACCGGGTCGCCCTTGCGCTGCGGGATCTCGATCGGGGTGATCTCGGCCTCGAACAGGGCGTTCTTCTGTGCGGCGGCGGCGCGCTGGTGGGAGAGGGCGGCCACCTCGTCCTGCTCGGCGCGGCCGATGCCGAGACGGGTGTTGTGCTTCTCCGTGGACTCGCCCATCGCGACGCCGTCGAAGGAGTCGGTCAGGCCGTCGTACGCCATGGAGTCGAGCATCTCGATCGCGCCGTACTTGTGGCCCTCGCGCGACTTGGGGAGCAGGTGCGGGGCGTTGGTCATCGACTCCTGGCCGCCGGCCACCACGATGTCGAACTCGCCCGCGCGGATCAGCTGGTCGGCGAGGGCGATGGCGTCGAGGCCCGAGAGACAGACCTTGTTCACGGTGAGTGCGGGAACGTTCATGGGGATGCCCGCCTTGACGGCGGCCTGGCGCGCCGGGATCTGCCCTGCCCCGGCCTGGAGCACCTGGCCCATGATCACGTACTGGACCTGGTCGCCTCCGATGCCCGCGCGCTCCAGCGCGGCCTTGATCGCGAAGCCCCCCAGGTCCGCACCCGAGAAGGACTTCAGCGAGCCGAGGAGGCGGCCCATGGGCGTCCGTGCGCCCGAGACGATCACTGAGGTGGTGCCGGTCGTTCCTGCCATCTGCGACGACCCCTTGGGAGGAGAGGAGTTAACGAGGGTTTATCTGAATGTACTGAGCAGTACCCCCGGCGTCATCGGGCGGCGGGTGTGATCGCGCGCACGTTGCGTAATCACTGCATGAAGCGCTGCACTTGAACCATGCTGACGCGAATCGATCACATCGGGATCGCCTGTTTCGACCTCGACAAGACCGTCGAGTTCTACCGCGCGACGTACGGATTCGAGGTGTCCCACACCGAGGTCAACGACGAGCAGGGCGTGCGCGAGGCCATGCTCAAAATCAACGGGACCGACGACGGCGGCGCCTCCTACCTCCAGCTCCTCGAACCGACCCGCGACGACTCCGCGGTCGGCAAGTGGCTGGCCAAGAACGGTGAGGGCGTCCACCACATCGCCTTCGGCACGGCGGACGTGGACGGCGACGCCGCGGCCATCCGGGGCAAGGGCGTACGCGTGCTCTACGACGAGCCCCGGACCGGCTCCATGGGCTCGCGCATCACCTTCCTGCACCCGAAGGACTGCCACGGCGTTCTCACCGAACTTGTCACTTCGGCACCTTCCGAGTCACTGGAGCACTGACCTCCGTATATCTGGGCCGGTAGGGTGAGGGGCGGCCGTCCGAAGTTGCGGGCGGCCACGTGCCGGGGTCCGGGTTTCGGGGGACGAGCGTCGGGGCAGCAGCTCATGCTCCGCTGTTGATCTGACACCATTCCCCCGGGGGCCACGTTCGGCGGATGGACGGGGCCTGTTGGAGAGACTTGCGACCAGGGGACGGATGGGACCGCGCAGTGCGGGGCTACGAACGCCAAGAGAACTCGCGGGCTGAGACCGACAGTCTGTCGCGGTTCGAGGCCGAGATGGACCGGCTGAAGACCGAGCGGGAGAAGGCCGTCCAGCACGCCGAGGACCTCGGCTACCAGGTCGAGGTGTTGCGCGCCAAGCTGCACGAGGCGCGCCGCAACCTCGCGTCCCGGCCTGCCTACGACAGCGCGGACATCGGGTACCAGGCCGAGCAGTTGCTCCGCAACGCCCAGATCCAGGCGGAACAGCTGCGCGCCGACGCCGAGCGCGAGCTGCGCGACAGCCGCGCCCAGACCCAGCGCATCCTCCAGGAGCACGCCGAGCAGCAGGCGCGCCTGCAGTCCGAGCTGCACGCCGAGGCCGTCTCGCGCCGCCAGCAGCTCGACCAGGAGCTGGCCGAGCGGCGCAGGACCGTCGAGTCGCACGTCAACGAGAACGTGGCCTGGGCCGAGCAGCTCAGGGCCCGTACCGAACAGCAGGCCCGCCGTCTTCTGGACGAGTCGCGCGCCGAGGCCGACCAGTCCCTGGCCGCCGCCCGCGCCGAGGCCGCCCGCGTCGCCGAGGAGGCCCGCCGGCGCCTTGCCGACGCCGCGGAGGCCGCCCGCACCGAGGCAGAGGCGATCCTGCGGCGCGCCCGCACGGACGCCGAGCGCCTGCTGAACGCCGCGTCCACGCAGGCCCAGGAGGCCACCGACCACGCCGAGCAGCTGCGCTCGACCACGGCGGCCGAGTCCGAGCAGGCGCGCCGGCAGGCCGCCGAGGCGAGCAGGACCGCCGAGCAGCGCATGAGCGAGGCCGAGGCGGCGCTGCGCGAGGCGCGCGCCGAGGCGGAGAAGGTGCTCGCCGAGGCCAAGGACTCCGCGGCCAAGCAGCTCTCGGCCGCGGAGGCGGCCAACGAACAGCGCACGCGGACGGCCAAGGAGCAGGTCGCCCGGCTGGTCGGCGAGGCCACCAAGGAGGCCGAGTCCACCAGGTCCGAGGCCGAGCAGCTGGTCGCCGACGCCCGCGCCGAGGCCGAGAAGCTGATCGCGGACGCCGCCGAGAAGGCCCGTACGATCACCGCCGAGGAGACCGCGGGCCAGCTCGCGAAGGCCGCGCGGACCGCCGAGGAAGTCCTCGACAAGGCGTCCAAGGACGCCGCGGAGACCACGAAGGCCGCCACCGAGCAGGCCGAGCGGATCCGTTCCGAGGCGGAGGCCGAGGCGGACCGGCTGCGCGCGGAGGCGCACGACATCGCCGAGGAGCTCAAGGGCGCGGCGAAGGACGACACCAAGGAGTACCGCGCCAAGACCGTCGAGCTGCAGGAGGAGGCGCGCAGGCTGCGCGGCGAGGCCGAGCAGCTGCGGGCCGATGCGGTCGCCGAGGGCGAGCGCATCCGGGGCGAGGCGCGGCGCGAGGCGGTCCAGCAGATCGAGGAGGCGGCCAAGTCCGCCGAGGAGCTGCTCGCCAAGGCGAAGGCCGACGCGGACGAGCTGCGGACGGCGGCGACCAGCGAGAGCGAGCGGGTCCGCGCCGAGGCCGTCGAGCGTGCCACGACGCTGCGTACGCAGGCCGAGGAGACCCTGGAGCGCACCCGCGCGGAGGCCGAGCGGCACCGCGAGGAGGCCGCCGAGCAGGCCGAGACCACGAAGGCCGAGGCCGAGGAGGCCGCGCGGGCGCTGCGCGAGGAGACCGAGCAGGCCATAGCGGCCCGCCGGGAGGAGGCCGCCGCCGAGCTGACGCGGCTGCACACGGAGGCCGAGGAACGCCTCGCCACCGCCGAGCAGGCACTGACCGACGCCCGCGCCGAGGCCGAACGCATGCGCAAGGAGGCCGCGGACGAGACGGACCGGTTGCGTACGGAGTCCGCCGAGCGGATCCGCACGCTGCAGGCGCAGGCCGAGAGCGAGGCGGAGCGGCTGCGCGACGAGGCCGCCGCCGACGCGTCCCAGGCCCGCGCGGAGGGCGAGAACATCGCCGTACGCCTGCGTTCGGACGCCGCCGCGGAGGCCGAGCGGCTCAAGACCGAGGCGCAGGAGTCCGCCGACCGCGTCCGCGCGGAGGCCGCCGCCGCCGCCGAGCGGGTCGCCGCGGAGGCCGCCGAGGCGCTGGCCGCCGCCCAGGAGGAGGCCGCGCGCCGGCGCCGCGAGGCCGAGGAGACCCTGACCTCCGCGCGCGCGGAGGCCGACCAGGAGCGCGAGCGCGCCCGCGAGCAGAGCGAGGAACTCCTCGCGTCCGCCCGCAAGCGCGTCGAGGAGGCGCAGGCAGAGGCGGTCCGCCTCGTCGAGGAGGCCGACAGCCGCGCGAGCGAGCTGGTATCGGCCGCCGAGCAGCACGCCCAGTCCGTACGCGACTCCGTGGCCGGCCTGCACGAGGCGGCGCAGGAAGAGGTCACGGGCCTGCGCTCGGCCGCCGAGCACGCCGCGGAGCGCACGCGGACGGAGGCGCAGGAGGAGGCCGACCGCGTCCGCACGGACGCCTACGCCGAGCGGGAGCGCGCCACCGAGGACGCCAACCGCACCCGGCGGGAGGCGGCGGAGGCCGCCGAGGCCGCGAAGTCCCTTGCGGAGCGCACGGTTTCGGAGGCCATCGCGGAGGCCGAACGGATGCGCTCGGACGCCTCGGAGCACGCCCAGCGGGTGCGTACGGAGGCGTCGGACACCATCGCGCAGGCCGAGCAGGACGCGTCCCGTACGCGTGCCGACGCCCGCGAGGACGCCAACCGCATCCGCAACGACGCGGCGGCCCAGGCCGACACGCTGATCGGCGAGGCCCGCAGCGAGGCCGAGAAGCTGCAGAACGACACGGTCGCGGAGGCCGAGCGGGTCCGCACGGAGGCCGCCGAGCAGGCCGAGCGGCTGCGCGCCGAGTCGACCGCGGCGGCCGAGCGGCTCACCGCGGAGACCACCGCCGAGGCCGAGCG
Source organism: Streptomyces sp. NPDC058284 (assembly GCF_042881135.1). Classification (NCBI taxonomy): domain Bacteria; kingdom Bacillati; phylum Actinomycetota; class Actinomycetes; order Kitasatosporales; family Streptomycetaceae; genus Streptomyces; species Streptomyces sp. NPDC058284. Next base: position 308,842 of record NZ_JBHVYE010000003.1, on the reverse strand, counting down.
GCTGCGCGCGGAGTCCGTGGCGAAGGCCGAGAAGCTCATCTCGGACGCCTCGGGCGACGCGGAGCGGCTCCGTGCCGAGGCCGCAGAGACCGTCAACTCCGCGCAGCAGCACGCCGAGCGGATCCGCACCGAGTCCGAGCGCGTCAAGGCGGACGCGGCCCAGGAGGCCGAGCGGCTCACGTCCGAGGCGCGCGATGAGGCCGAGCGGACCCTCGACGAGGCGCGGCAGGCCGCCAACAAGCGCCGTCAGGAAGCCGCCGAGCAGGTCGACAAGCTCATCACGGAGGCCGCGGCGGAGGCCGAGAAGCTGACCGCCGACGCCCAGGAGAAGGCGCTCAAGGCGACCACGGACGCCGAGGCGCAGGCCGACACGATGGTGGGCGCGGCCCGCAAGGAGGCCGAGCGCCTGATCGCCGAGGCGAGGGTCCAGGGCAACTCCCTGGTGGAGAAGTCCCGTACGGACGCGGACGAGCTGCTGGTCGGCGCCCGCCGCGACGCGACCGCCATAAGGGAGCGCTCCGAGGAGCAGCGCGACCGCGTCACCGCCGAGATCGAGGAGCTGCACGAGCGCGCCCGGCGCGAGTCCGCCGAGGCGATGAAGTCGGCGGGCGAGCGGTGCGACGCGCTGGTCAAGGCCGCCGAGGAGCAGCTCGCCGAGGCCGAGGCGAAGGCCAAGAAGCTGGTCTCGGACGCCGATTCGGAGGCAGGCAAGGTCCGGATCGCCGCCGTGAAGAAGGCCGAGGCGCTCCTGAAGGAGACCGGCACGAAGACGGCCGCGCTGAAGAGCGAGGCCGAGCGGATCAAGGCCGATGCGGAGGCGGAGGCCACGCGGATGGTCGAGGAGGGGAAGCGGGAGCTGGAGGTCCTGGTCCGGCGCCGCGCGGACATCAATGCGGAGATCTCCCGTGTCCAGGACGTGCTGGAGGCGTTGGAGTCTTTCGAGGCCCCGTCGAGCGGGGCGAAGACCGGGTCCGGCGGCGGCTCCGGCGCGGGCGGCGTCAAGGCCGGTGCGGCGGCGGGATCGACTCGTTCGAGTGGCAAGCAGTCGGAGGGGTAGTCAAAAGAGCATCTCTCGTGCTCTGAAAGGACCTTTGGCTCTGTTGCTGGCAAGTGCTCTGGCGGTTAGCCACTCAAAAGGGGTGTCATTCTCCAGATCAAACGGGCATCCGCTCGATGACACGCCGCTCGGACCCCTAGGATTCCCTCTATCACCTCACCGGTCTCATTCGACAGGAACCCCATGAGCGACACTTCCCCCTACGGCTTCGAGCTTGTGCGGCGTGGGTACGACCGCGCTCAGGTGGACGAACGTATCTCCAAGCTCGTCTCCGACCGTGACAGTGCTCTTGCCCGTATCACTGCTCTGGAAAAGCGCATCGAGGAGCTCCACCTCGAGACGCAGAACGCCCAGGCCCAGGTCGCCGACGCCGAGCCGTCGTACGCCGGTCTCGGTGCCCGCGTCGAGAAGATCCTCCGCCTCGCCGAGGAGGAGGCGAAGGACCTGCGCGAGGAGGCCCGGCGCGCGGCCGAGCAGCACCGTGAGCTCGCCGAGTCCGCGGCCCAGCAGGTGCGCAACGACGCCGAGTCGTTCGCCACCGAGCGCAAGGCCAAGGCCGAGGACGAGGGCGTCCGGATCGTCGAGAAGGCCAAGGGCGAGGCGAACGCCCTGCGTGCCGAGGCCCAGAAGGACGCGCAGTCCAAGCGCGAGGAGGCGGACGCCCTCTTCGAGGAGACCCGCGCCAAGGCCGCCCAGGCCGCCGCGGACTTCGAGACGAACCTCGCCAAGCGCCGCGAGCAGTCCGAGCGCGACCTGGCATCGCGTCAGGCCAAGGCGGAGAAGCGCCTCGCGGAGATCGAGCACCGCGCGGAGCAGCTGCGTCTCGAGGCGGAGAAGCTGCGGACCGACGCCGAGCGTCGCGCCCGTCAGACCGTCGAGACCGCTCAGCGCCAGGCCGAGGACATCGTGGCCGACGCGAACGCCAAGGCGGACCGGATCCGTTCGGAGTCCGAGCGTGAGCTCGCCGCCCTGACGAACCGGCGCGACTCCATCAACGCGCAGCTCACCAACGTGCGGGAGATGCTGGCGACGCTCACGGGCGCGGCGGTGGCCGCGGCGGGCACGCCCGCCGACGACGAGCCGGCCTCCCGGGGGGTTCCCGCGCAGCAGACCCGCTGAGGAGATCTTGGCGGACCCGGCGCCAGAGCCCCCTGCTCTCCAGTGGCAGGGGGCTTCGTCCCGTTTTAGCGTTGCCGCATGATCGAGCTCGAGGGGCTGACCAAGCGGTACGGCGAGAAGGTGGCCGTCAACAACCTCACCTTCACCGTGCGCCCCGGCATGGTCACCGGCTTCCTCGGTCCGAACGGCGCGGGGAAGTCCACGACCATGCGCATGCTGCTCGGGCTCGACAACCCCTCGGCCGGCGACGTCCGCATCGACGGCAGGCACTACTCCCGGCTGAAGGACCCGCTCAAGTACATCGGCGCCCTGCTGGACGCCAAGGCGATGCACGGCGGCCGCAGCGCCTTCAACCACCTGCTCTGCCTCGCGCAGAGCAACGGCATCCCGCGCGGGCGCGTCACCGAGGTCCTCGACACGGTCGGCCTGAGCGCCGTCGCCAAGAAGAAGGCCAAGGGCTTCTCGCTCGGCATGGGCCAGCGCCTGGGCATCGCGGGCGCCCTGCTCGGCGACCCCGAGATCCTGATGTTCGACGAGCCGGTCAACGGCCTCGACCCCGAGGGCATCCACTGGATCCGCAACCTGATGAAGTCCCTTGCCGCGCAGGGCCGTACGGTCTTCGTCTCCTCGCACCTGATGAGCGAGATGGCACTCACCACCGACCACCTCGTGGTCATCGGCCAGGGCCGCCTCCTCGCCGATCTGTCGATGTCCGACTTCATCCGGCAGAACTCCCGGTCGTACGTCAGACTGCGCTCCCCGCAGCGCGAACGCCTCCTCGACGTGCTGCACGAGGCGGGCGTCACCGCCGTCGAGGCGGGTGACGGCGCCCTCGAAGTGGACGGGGCCGCCGCCGAGCGGCTCGGCGAGCTGGCCGCGAGCCATCAGCTCGTCCTCCACGAACTGAGCCCCCAGCAGGCCTCGTTGGAGGAAGCCTTCATGCAGCTCACCGCGGAGTCCGTGGAGTACCACGCGCACGCCGACCACGAACGCGCAGGCCCCCCGGCGTCCGCCGTCCCGCCGGCGGACACCACCCAGCCGACGAGCACCGGCTGGGGCGAGGGCTGGCAGCGGCGGAAGGGACGTTGAGCGATGGCCGCGACGCAGGTACTGAGATCGGAGTGGACCAAGATCCGCTCGGTCTCGTCGACCGTCTGGACGCTCGGCCTCGCGCTCGTCGTCACGGTCGCGCTCGGCATGGTGATCAGCATCCTGTCCAAGAACGACTACGACAGCCTGGACGCCAAGGACAGGCTGACGTTCGACCCGACCTACATCAGCTTCGCCGGGATGTCCCTCGGCCAGCTCGCGATGATCGTCTTCGGCGTCCTCGTCGTCTCCAACGAGTACAGCACCGGCATGATCCGCACGTCGCTCGCGGCGGTCCCGCAGCGCGCCACGTTCCTGTTCGGCAAGATCGCCGTCGCGACCCTGCTGGCGTTCGTCGTGGGCCTGGCCACCAGCTTCCTCACCTTCTTCGTGGGGCAGGCGATGCTCGGCCAGTACCGGGCCCAGATCGGTGACCCCGGCGTGCTGCGCGCGGTGATCGGCGGCGCGCTCTACATGGCGCTCATCGCGATGTTCTCCATGGGCGTCGCGGCGATGCTGCGCAGCCCGATGCTCTCCCTCGGCATCCTGATGCCGTTCTTCTTCCTGATCTCCAGCATCCTCGGCAACGTATCGGCGACGAAGAAGATCGGCCGCTTCCTGCCCGACCAGGCCGGCAGCAGGATCATGCAGGTCAAGTCGCCGTTCGACGACGACACCCCGTACGGGCCGTGGGGCGGCCTCGGGATCATGGTGGTGTGGGTGGTGGCGGCGCTGCTCGGTGGGTACGTACTCCTGAAGAAGCGGGACGCGTAGCGGTAGCGGTACTCCAGGGGGGCGTGTGACGACGCAGGACCGCGGACTCGCGGCGCTCGGCCTCGACGGCGTGCCCGCCCTGCAACCCCTCACCTACCCGGGCCTGCCCGTCACCGCCCCCTCCCTGCTGACCGGCGCCGAGCTGCTGCCGCTCCGGGCGCTCCCCGGCGGGCTCGGCGGGCTCGGCGGGCTCGGCGGATGGACCGTCGACGGGACCGGCCGCCGCCTCGACGACGTCGTCGCCGCGCTCGGCCAGACACCCGTGGCCGGGCGCGTACCCGTGATGGCCGTCGGCTCGAACGCCTCCCCCGGACAGCTCTCCCACAAGCTCGCCCGGCTCGGCGTCCCCGGCGCCGTGCCGATGGTCCCCGTGAAGCTGCGCGGCATCGGCGTCGGCTGCTCCGCCCACATCGGCCGCGCCGGGTACGTGGCGGCCGCCCCCTACGGCTCCCCCGAGGCACGCGCCACGCTCGTCGTCTCCTGGCTCGACGCGGCCCAGCTCTCCGCGGTCGACGCCACGGAACTCCCCAACTACCGGCGGGTGCTCCTGCCCGGGGACTCGTACGGGATGACGCTGCCGTCCGGCGAGCGGCTCGACGGGGCGTACGTCTACGTCAGCGCGCGCGGCCTCCTCGCCGACCCGGTCACGGGTCTTCCGCGGCCCGGCGGCGGCGACCAGGCGGCGCTGCTCGACGCCCTGCTCGACGCGTCGCCGCCGCTGCGCGAGCTGCTCGGGCCCGACGCCGCGACGTGGGTGCGGCGGGCTGCCGCCGACCCGGAGCTGCGCGCGCGGGGCACCCTCCTCTTCGCCGAGGAGGGCTGGGTGCTGCCGTGGACGGAGCTTCCGCCACCACCGCATCGGTGAGGCCGCCCCGGTGAGCCCGCCGTTTTACCCGCTCTTGGCTGGAACCGTCAGCATCCCGTTATCCTCCTAACCCTTACGGGGGCGTGTGCCCCGACGTCCTGAACCATTCGATGGGTGCGGAGAATGATCGAGGCAGTCGGCCTGACGAAGCGCTACGGCGCCAAGACAGCCGTGTACAACCTTTCCTTCCAGGTGCGGCCGGGAACCGTCACCGGCTTCCTCGGGCCCAACGGCTCGGGCAAGTCGACGACGATGCGCATGATCCTCGGGCTCGACGCGCCCACCACCGGGCAGGTGACGATCGGCGGCTATCCGTACCGCAAGCTCCCGAACGCCCCGCGCCAGGTCGGCGCGCTGCTCGACGCCAAGGCGGTGCACGGCGGCCGGCACGCCCGCAACCACCTGCTCTGCCTCGCGCAGCTCTCCGGCATCCCGGCCCGCCGGGTCGACGAGGTGCTCGGCGTCGTGGGCCTCCAGGACGTGGCGAAGAAGCGCTCCAAGGGCTTCTCGCTCGGCATGGGCCAGCGCCTCGGCATCGCGGCGGCGCTCCTCGGCGACCCGCAGGTGCTGCTCTTCGACGAGCCGGTCAACGGCCTCGACCCCGAGGGCATCCTCTGGGTGCGCAACCTGATGAAGTCGCTCGCCGCCGAGGGACGCACCGTCTTCGTGTCGTCCCACCTGATGAGCGAGATGGCACTCACCGCCGAGCACCTGATCGTGATCGGCCGCGGCCAGCTGCTCGCCGACATGAGCGTCAAGGACTTCATCTCGCACAACTCCGCGGACTTCGCGCGGGTGCGCACGCCGGAGACGGAGCCCCAGCAGCGCGAGAAGCTGACGGCCGCGCTGACCGAGGCGGGCGGCCAGGTGCTGCCCGAGCAGGACGGCGCGCTGCGCGTCACGGGCCTGCCGCTCCCCCGCATCAGCGACCTCGCGCACGGCGCGGACGTCCGCCTGTGGGAGCTCTCGCCGCACCAGGCCTCCCTCGAAGAGGCGTACATGCGGATGACGCAGGGCGCCGTCGACTACCGCTCGACGGTCGACCAGCGCGCGGGCTTCGAGCAGCAGGCGCCGCCCGGCGCGCTGCCGCAGGGCCCGGGTCAGCCGCCGGTGCCCGGCCAGGGCCAGCCCGGCTGGTACGCCCCGCCGCCGCCCCAGCAGGGCGGGCAGCAGCCCTTCGCGATGCCGCAGCCGCAGGGCGCGCCCGGCACCCCGAACCCGTACGCCACGGCCCCGCAGCAGGCCCCGGCGCCCCAGCAGGCCCCGGCAGCCCCCGCCCCCGCAGCCCCCGCCCCCGACATGACCAAGCGCGACAGCGAGGACCAGCGATGACCACGCCTCCGACTCCGCAGCAGCAGCCGCAGCCGCAGGCGCAGCCCCAGCAGGCGTACGCACAGGCGGGCGCCCCGATGCAGGGCGACCCGGCGCAGGGCGCCCCGATGCAGGGTGTCCCCGCGGCGCCCGCGCCCGCCGCCCCCGCGCCGCCCTCCGCCTGGCAGCAGGCGATGGCCAACGCGTACACCTCGCCGATCCCGGTCACCAAGACCCACCTCGGCAACGCCCTCGCCTCCGAGTGGACGAAGATCAAGTCGGTCCGCTCCACGATGTGGACCCTGGGTATCTTCCTGCTCCTGGTCATCGGCATCGGCCTGCTCGCCGTGGCCAACACGGGCCCGGCGGACTACGCGGACATGCCGTTCACCGTGCCGGCCTTCTTCGGCCTGATGCTCGGCCAGATCTGCCTGATCACGCTCGGCGTGCTCGTCACCTCGTCCGAGTACGGCACGGGCATGATCCGTACGACGTTCACCGCGTCCCCGCAGCGCCACCGCGTCCTCACCGCGAAGATCCTGATCTTCTTCGTGGTCGCCTTCGTCGTCTCGGCCGGCTCCATCCTGCTGGTGGGCCTGGCCGCGTCGGCCGCCAACAGCGGCCCGGAGGCGGGCGACGTGCCGTGGCTGGGCTCGGTCTTCAAGGGCGGTCTGTACGTCTCGCTGCTCGGCGTCCTCGCGCTCTGCGTCGGCTCCATTCTGCGGCACTCCGCGGGCGCCATCACGGCGATGCTCGGCGTGGTGCTGCTGCCCGCGATCCTGGGCGGGTTCCTGATGATCTGGAAGAGCACCCAGCCGCTCGGCGAGAAGATGAACGACTACAACGCCATCACCGCGCTCGCCAAGATCTTCGGCGCGGACGACACGGGCGCGAGCGGCGGCTCACAGCTGGCGCTGCTCGTGGTGGTCACGCTCGTTGCCGTCGCCGGCGCGTTCGCCCTCCTGGAGAAGCGCGACGTCTGACCGGTACGAGCAGCCGCAGGGAACTCAGTACCTCGGCGCGTTACGGGACCGCTGCACCCGCGTGGTGCGGCGGTCCTTCGCGTTCCAGCACGCCTTGTGCCAGTGCCTGCGCTCGTCCACGCCCGAGTGCTCGGGCCAGGCCACCACGTGCGCGAGGGCCGAGGGGATCTCCTGGTCGCAACCGGGGCAGCGGTACCGCTTGCCCGCCGCGCTCGCGCCCGCGACATGGCGCACGTTCCACTCCTCGCCCTGCCAGCTCTCGGTGTTCTGGAAGCCGCCGTAGCGGCCCGACGGCACCGCGCCCGCGGACGCCCTCGGCTCTCCGGCGCCCTTGGGGCGGTTGCGACGCGGGGACACGAAACACCTCACGGGCTGTACGGCGGTCAGGAGGGTGACCAGCCTACGCGCCACGCCGTGGGGTACCCGTCCCCCGCCGACGACCACCGGCCCCCTCCGTCGCGCCCGCGTCGCACGGAAAATCCAACAATCTTCCTTCCAGGCCGTGCCTTTGGCACGTGTCACGCGTTGTTGCCGTAGGGGGAGTGCCTGCGTCGGCGCCAAGGAGGCAGGAGTTCGATGCGTGTAGGTAGTTTTGTTCTGGCCGCCCAGTTCCCCGGTCAGGGGCAGGGGGAGGCGCTGCACCGAGCGGTGCGGTCCGCCGAGGTGGCCGAGGAGGCGGGGCTCGACTCCGTCTGGCTCGCCGAGCACCACTTCGTGCCGTACGGCACGTGCCCGTCGGCGGTGACCCTCGCGGCGCTGCTCCTCGGGCGGACGCGGCGGATCCACGTCGGCACAGCCGTGAGCGTACTCCCGACCGCGCACCCCGTGGCGCTCGGCGAACAGGCCGCGCTGCTGCACGTGACGTCCGGCGGCCGGTTCTCGCTCGGTGTCGGACGCGGCGGCCCGTGGGTGGACCTGGAGGTCTTCGGGGCCGGTCTCGAGGCGTACGAGAAGGGGTTTCCCGACTCCCTCGACCTGCTCCTCAGGTGGCTGAACGAGCCGCGGGTGGAGGGCTACGGCGAGCGGTTCGCCTTCCGCGAGGTGGCCGTCGTACCGCGCCCCCAGGAAGCGCTCAACGGAGTGGGCGACAGCGGCCCCGAGGTGGTCGTCGCCTGCACCTCGCCGTCCAGTGTGCGGCTCGCCGCGCAGCGCTGCCTGCCGATGCTGCTCGGCATGCACGTGGGCGACGACGAGAAGGCCGAAATGGTGGCCTTGTGGAGCCGCCACGCCCGTGCGGCGGGGCACAGCCCCGAGAAGGTCGGTGCGGCCTCCCACGTCTCCGCCGGTGTCGCCCAGATCGCGGACCGTCGCTTGGAGGCGGCCGAGACCTTACAGAAGGCGATGCCGGGCTGGCTGCGGCAGGGCCTGGACGCACATGTGACCGTGGACGGCCGGCACCGCGCCATGCGAGATCCACTGGCCTACACCGAACTGCTCTGCGGGCTGCACCCGGTGGGCACCCCGCAGCTGTGCGCGGACCGGCTCGCGGCCACCTCGGAGCGCACCGGCATCACGCGCTTCGCGCTGCTCGTGGAGGGCTCGGGCGATCTCGCGGCCACCGAGGAGAACGTACGGAGGCTGGGCACCGAGGTACTGCCCCAGCTCGGCTGAGATCCGCCGTCGGCTGCGGAGCTGCCGCTCCGGACTGAACACCTCCCGCGTACGGAGCGGCAGCAACATGCCTCAGCAGTCCCGGAGTTCGGGTGACTGATTGAGCAGCTGGCCCCGTATCGAGGTGAAACGGGCGAGCCGGTCGTCCACCGACGGATCCAGCGGGAAGACCGCTACGCGGTGGCAGTTCTGGAATGCCAGACGCACCCCGAAATGCCGCTGCAGGGCACCGCGAATCGCGTCACTCGCGAGGGCGCGCAGCAGCTGGCCACGCGCCTGCTCGTCCGGCGGCGGCGTCTGGTTGTCGGCGAACTCACCGCCGTCGATCTTGAGCTGTGCCACCAGGGAGCTGATCATCTCCCATGCGTAAGGCAGGGAGGTCCGGACGCAGTCGACGAATTCCGCTTCGTCGACCTCGCCTCGCTCGGCCTGTTCCAACAGCGCCGGTGAGACGTCGAGCGACATGGGTTCTCCTCTCACACCCCCGGGGAGCGGGGGTTTCGGACAGGGATGGAGCCCGCCTATGCAGCGTGCACGGATGACGACCTCTTGCTTCTACGGTAGGCACCGGGCGGTGGCGGCACCAGGAGATTGGGCGCATAACCGGCCAGGATCGAACACGTCCATCGCCGGACAAGTCGTCCGGGCTCCCGGGCGGTGCCCGTGGGACGGCGGGCGAATCGCGTGCACCGCCCCGAGTCGAGTAGCGTTGCGCCCCATGCGTCTCGTCATTGCCCGATGCTCCGTGGACTACGCGGGCCGGCTCACCGCCCATCTCCCCTCGGCCCCCCGCCTGATCCTCGTGAAGGCGGACGGCAGCGTCTCCATCCACGCGGACGACAGGGCCTACAAACCGCTCAACTGGATGTCTCCGCCCTGCACCTTGAAGGAAGGGACAGGTGATGACGCCGGTGTGTGGACCGTCGTGAACAAGGGGGGCGAGAAGCTCATCATCACGATGGAGGAGATCCTGCACGACTCCTCGCACGAACTGGGCGTGGACCCCGGCCTCATCAAGGACGGCGTGGAAGCGCATCTCCAGGAGCTGCTCGCCGACCGGATCGAGACGCTCGGCGAGGGATACTCACTCATTCGTCGCGAGTACATGACGGCGATCGGCCCGGTGGACATCCTCTGCCGCGACGCCGACGGGCAGACCGTGGCCGTCGAGATCAAGCGGCGCGGCGAGATCGACGGTGTCGAGCAACTCACCCGCTACCTGGAGCTGTTGAACCGCGACCCGCACCTGGCGCCGGTGAAGGGCATCTTCGCCGCCCAGGAGATCAAGCCGCAGGCCCGCGTGCTGGCCACGGACCGCGGCATCGGCTGCGCCGTCCTTGACTACAACGCGCTGCGCGGCATCGAGGACGACAAGCTGCGGCTGTTCTGACACCGCGTACGCCTGTAGGGGCGTGCGGGAGGGCCGGGTCCTTGGGGACCCGGCCCTCCTCTTTGCGTAGCGGGGCCGCTCAGGACGCCGACGCGCCGCCACCCGACCCGCTCGGGGAGTCCGCCGGGGAGCTCATCGGGCTGTTCGCCGCGCCGGAGTTGTCGGGCGAGGTGGGCGGGTCCTCGGTCACGGGCGGGGTGACCGGCGGGTCCGTGGGCGGGGTGGTCGGCGGGTCCGTCGGCGGCTTGGTGGGCGGGTGCGTCGGGGGCTTGGTCGGCTTCGTCGGGCTGCCCGTGGGCTTGGTGGGCTTGCCGGTCGGCTCGGTCGGCCTGCCCGTGGGCTTCGTCGGCCTGCCCGACGGCGAGGCGCCGGCGCTCGGCCTGCCGGACGGCGTGCCGCCGACGCTCGGCCTCGGGTCGTCGGCGGTGCCGACGACGCCGTCAAGGCCGGGGCCGCCGGGGCGGCTCGTGGAGTCCTTTTGCGGCTTGTCGGCGGTCGGGCCGTCGTCACTGTGGTCCTCCGTCGCGGACTGCTCCGTCTTGACCTTGTCGCCGTCGGGCGAGTCGTCGCCGGACGTGGCGCCGAGCGTGACGACGGTGCCGAGGACGGCGGCGAGCAGGGCGCCCGCGCCCGCCGCGATGAGGTTGCGCCGGGTGCCGCTGATGATGGAGCGGCGGCTCGGCGCGGGTCCCGCACCGGCGACGGTGGGCGCCACCCTGCTGGTGACCAGCGTGTCCGGCTCGGCGGGCGGTGCGGGCAGCGCGAAGGCGGCGGGGACGCCGCCCGGGGGCGAGGCGGATTCCTCGTGGCGGGCGTCGGGCAGCTCCTCGCCCACGGTGGCCCCGGCGAGGACCGGGGTGCCGCCGGAGCGGTCGTCGACCAGCGCGAGGGCCCGGCGGCCGGAGATCATGCCGCGCTTGTCGGCCAGCACGCCGCGCAGCCCGACGGAGGCCTCCAGCTCGGCGCGGGCCCGGTCGAGCTGCCCGCCGCAGAGCGCGAGGATGCCCAGCTCGTGGTGGAAGTACGCCTCTTCGGCGACCTCGCCCGCGTTGCGCGCCGCTTCCTGGCCGGAGCGCAGGGCGCGCTCCCAGGCGGCCCAGTCGAGCCCGCCGGCGAAGGCGGGCGCGGCGGTGCGGGCGAGCAGGACGGCCGCGCCGCTCTCCGTGGCGACCAGGGCGGTGAGCGCGGCCTGCACGGCGTCGGCCTCGGCGACGACGCGCTCGGGGGTGACGGAGGGGTGTCCGGCCCACCAGGCGTAGTGCTGGGCGGCGGACAGGGCGTGCCCGGCCGCGTCGTCGGCGTACCCGACGCTCTCCAGTTGCGTACGCACCCCGGCGGCGAGGCGGTAGTGCGCGCCGACCGGGGTGACCAGGGCGCAGCCGACGAGTTCGGCGAGGGCCGCGTCGGCGTGGGTGTCGCCCACCAGGGCGGGCAGGTGGGCCTGGTGGGGCAGCTCGCCGCCGAGGGCGACGGCGAACGTCAGGGTGGCGCGGGCGGACGGGCTGAGGCGCGCGGCGAGCAGGGCCGCGGGCGCGGCGCCGTCGGCGAGCGAGGGCAGCGGTACGTCCGGTACGTCGTCGGGGTCGAAGGGCGCGTCGGCGGGGGTGTCGCCCGGGGTGTCGGCGACGTAGCCGTGCTCCTCGAAGGCGTGCGGGTCGGCGCGGAGTTGGTCGCGCTGCCGGAGCAGGGCGCCGGCCTGCACGAAGCGCAGCGGCAGCCCCTCGGACTCGAACCACAGGTCGCCCGCCCAGTCGGCCTCCTCGTCGTCGAGGACCCGGCCGACGGCGCGTTCCAGGAGTTCGAGGCCGCCGCCCCTGCTGAGTCCGCCGAGGAAGACCTCTTCGAGCTGGGAGTCGGCGGAGGGGGCCGCGACGTCGGGTGTCGCGGCGACGAGGAAGGCGCACTCGGGGGTCGCGTCGAGCAGTTCGTCGAGTGCGGCGCCGCCGAACTCCAGGTCGTCGAGGACGACGACCGCGCCGATGTCGTGGACGAGGTCGAGCAGCAGGGCGCGCTCGGGCCGGTGGAGCGCGCCCTTGTAGACGGCGGCGGCGAGGTCGTGGAGCAGTTCCCCGGGCGTCCTGCGGTAGCCGCAGAGGCGGACGACGCCGTCGGGCGCGAGGTCCGCGCAGTCCTCGGCGACGGCGTCGAGGAGCGCCGTGCGTCCCGATCCGGCGGGTCCGGTGAGCCGGACGGAGCGGCCGCGCGCGAGGAGGCGTACGAGGCGTTCGCGCTCCTCCTGGCGCTCCAGGAGCGGCAGCCGCGGCAGTGCGGGGCCGGGCGGCACGGGTGGCATGGCGGCCCGGCGCAGTTCGGCGCGTTCGGCCGCGGTCCGTTTGGCGGGCCGCTCGGGGCGCTCCCCCGGCGGGCAGGGTTCGATCTCGCTGCCGTCGACGGGGTTGACGGTGAGCAGGAAGTCGCCGGAGACGAGCTGGACGGTGCGTGCCGGTGTGGGTGCCGGCTGGCCGAAGTCGGGTGTCGCGGGCTGGCGCGGCGGCTGCCCGGGGCGTGCCTGTTCGTCGTCGTCCATGCCGTCGTGGCCGTACTCTTCGGGTCGCCGGTTCATCGGGTCCATGGTCCTAGCCCCCCAGATGCGTGGTGTGCAGAGCCCCCTCCGGCCTTCGTGCACACTGCGCTGTCGCTTCTGGTCCGGTGCCCCCGTGCGGGTTCGTATATCGGTGGGCGACCGAACCCTAGACCTTCGCTCAGTATCTCCGGGAGGGCGGGGTAGCGCCCCGTCCGAGACGTCACAGGTTCGTGAGGATTGTGCGTTCTCCGTGCGCTCTCAGTCGTTCCGCACGGTGATGTTCAGACTCTGGGGAGTGATTCGACTCCGATGCCGCCCTCGATGGCGAGGATGCGGTGCAGCCGGGTCGCCACGAGGAGGCGCTGCATCTGGGGCGGCACGTGGCGCAGGACGAGTCTGCGTCCGCAGCGTCCCGCGCGGCGGTGCGCGCCCATGATGACGCCGAGTCCCGTGGCGTCCCACGAGTCGAGTTCTGACAGGTCGAGCACCAGGTCGCCGGCGCCGTCGTCGACGGCCGAGTGCAGGACCGTGCGGGCGTCCGCCGCGCTGCGTACGTCGAGGCGTCCCCCGACGACCAGCTGGGCCTGGTCGCCCCTGATGTGCATATGCGCTCCCCGAGAGTGCTGTGTCTGCTGTGACGCCCGATACGTAGGGCGTCTGCGTATGTCACTGCAACTGACTGCCGCTTGGGCGAGGAAGTTGCCGTCTGTAAGCGAACCGATACCGAATTCACTCCGAGGGGTGACCCGCCGGGCGCCGAAGCGTCCGACGGGGCGTCAGACGGCGTACGTCAGTGCTGGTTCAGTGCTTGTAGAACCCCTGCCCGCTCTTGCGCCCGATGTCACCGGCGTCAACCATCCGGCGCATCAGCTCCGGCGGCGCGAACTTCTCGTCCTGGGACTCGGTGTAGATGTTCTCCGTGGCGTGCAGCAGGATGTCGACGCCGGTCAGGTCGGCGGTGGCGAGCGGTCCCATGGCGTGGCCGAAGCCGAGCTTGCAGGCGATGTCGATGTCCTCGGCGGTGGCGACGCCCGACTCGTGGAGCTTCGCCGCCTCGACGACGAGCGCGGAGATCAGACGGGTCGTCACGAAGCCGGCGACGTCGCGGTTGACGACGATGCAGGTCTTGCCGACGGACTCGGCGAACTCACGCGTGCGGGCGAGGGTTTCGTCGCTGGTCTTGTAGCCGCGCACCAGCTCGCAGAGCTGCATCATCGGGACCGGCGAGAAGAAGTGGGCGCCGACGACGCGCTCCGGGCGCTCCGTGACGGCCGCGATCTTGGTGATCGGAATGGCGGAGGTGTTGGAGGCGAGTACGGCGTCGTCGCGCACGAGCTTGTCGAGTGCGCGGAAGATCTCGTGCTTGATCTCCAGCTTCTCGAAGACGGCCTCGACGACGATGTCCGCGTCGGCGACGGCGTCCAGGTCGGTGGTGGTCGTGATGCGCGCGAGCGCTGCCTCGGCGTCGTCGGCGGCGAGCTTGCCCTTGCTCACGAACTTGTCGTACGACGCCTTGATGCCGTCGGTGCCCCGGGTCAGTGCCTCGTCGGTGACGTCGCGCAGGACGACGTCCCAGCCCGCCTGGGCGGAGACCTGAGCGATACCGGACCCCATGAGTCCGGCTCCGATGACGGCGAGCTTCCGTGCCACTGTTCCGACTCCCCTACCGCTTGTCACGCTTGGCGTGCACGCTGTTCACGTATGCCTCTCCGGCGCACGTTAGCGTTCGTGAGGCCGCCTGTGACCCTGAAGAGATGCGCGTCACGTCTCAAATGACGGACATCACACTGATACGTGCCGTCCGGCGGCCCGAGCGTGTCGTCCGGCGGTGCGCCGCGTGTCATCCGGCGGCGCGCCGCGCGTAGTTGAGGACCTTTCCGCTCAGCAGCTCCGCCATCTCGTCGAGCAGTCCCAGCGCTTCACGGGAGACCTCGGCGGGCTCGCGGCGCCTGGACATCTCCTCGCCGATCCAGGCCATGAGCGTGCTGTGCACCCAGGAGAGCTGACCCGCGACGAGGCCGGGCAGCGGGTCGCCCCCGGCCGCCCCGGCCTCCTCGGCGAGGGTCGTCGTGAGCCGGTCGAGGGCTTCCTGCTGGATCGCCCAGAGCCGGGAGCGCAGCGCGTGCGCCTCGGTGATGACCTTCATGAAGTCGGCCCAGCCGGGGAAGAGCCCGATGGTCGGCGAGACGGCCTCCACGTCGGCGTACAGCTCGCGCAGGACGGCTTCGGCGGCGGACTCCCCCGTGCGGCGCCCGCGCACGTAGCGGGGGAGGCGGTCGATCACGTCGCCGCCCCGGTCGAGGAAGAGGTCCTCCTTCGCCGGGAAGTAGTTGTAGACGGTGTTGACGGAGACGTCGGCGGCGTCGGCGATCTCCGCGATGGTCACGGCGTTGAAGCCGTGCTTCAGGAAGAGCCCGGTCGCGATGTCCGAGATCCGCTGCTTCGTCTGCCGCTTCTTGCGCTCTCTGAGCCCTTCAGCCATGCCTTCATCGTAGACATCCTTGGCCCCCCTCAAACTTTGGGCCTCATGAAATTTTGGTGGCGTTGCAAAAATTCATGGACTCTGTTTTTGTTGTCGCCATGGCAATCATCAGCACCACCGGGCTCGCCCGGACCTTCCAGACCAAGGACGGCCCCGTGGAGGCCGTGCGCGGCATCGACCTGCGCGTCGAGCCCGGCGAGATCCTCGGCTTCCTCGGGCCGAACGGCGCGGGCAAGACCACCACGCTGCGCATGCTGACTACGCTGCTCCCGCCCACCGGCGGCGCCGCCACCGTCGCGGGCTGCGACCTGGCCGGGGACCCCGCAGGCGTCCGGAACAAGATCGGGTACGTCGCCCAGTCCGGCGGCGTCGACCTGAGCATCCGTGTCCGCGAGGAACTGATCACCCAGGGCAGGCTCTACCGCCTGACGAAGCGACAGGCGGCCGACCGGGCCGAGGAACTGGCGCGCGACCTCGGTCTGACCGAGCTGATGGAGCGCCCCTGCGCCGCACTCTCCGGCGGCCAGCGCAGACGGCTCGACATCGCCATGGGGCTCACCCACCGGCCCGAGGTGCTCTTCCTCGACGAGCCGACCACCGGCCTCGACCCGGGCAGCCGGGCCGACCTGTGGCGGCTCGTGCGGCGGCTGCGCGACGAGTACGGCACGACGGTCTTCCTCACCACCCACTACCTCGACGAGGCCGACGCGCTCTCCGACCGCCTGATCGTCGTGGACCGGGGCGTCGTGGTCGCCGAGGGCACCCCGAGCGCGCTCAAGCTCCGGTACGGCGGCTCCATCGATGCCACGCTCCAGGACACCTTCCTCGCCATCACCGGGCGCGCCGTCGCACCCAGGGACACCGCCCCCGTCGCCGTCTGACCCTCCACGATCAGGACCCCGCCATGCACGCACTGCTCTCCGACACCGCGCTGATCTTCGGCCGGTACGCCCGGCAGACCCTCCGCTCCAAGTTCCAGATCCTCTTCGGCGTCCTCACGCCCCTGCTCTACCTGCTCTTCTTCGGACCGCTGCTCACCGATCTGCCGCTCGGCTCGCGCGGCGACTCCTGGCAGGTGCTCGTACCGGGCCTGCTGCTCCAACTCGGCCTGTTCGGCGCCACGTTCAGCGGCTTCGCGCTCATCATCGAGAAGCAGTCCGGCGTGGTGGAGCGGCTGCGCGTGACACCCGTCAGCCGTCTCGCGCTGCTCCTCGGCCGGATCCTGCGCGACGCCGCGCTCTTCGTCTTCCAGGCGGTGCTGCTCGTGCTCGCCGCGCTCGTGATGGGGCTCAGGGCGCCGCTCACCGGCGTCCTCATCGGCTTCGCGTTCGTGGCGCTGCTCACCGCGGGGCTCGCCTCCCTCTCGTACGCGCTGGCCATGAAGGTCGGCAAGCCGCACGAGTTCGGCCCGGCGGTGAACGCGGTGAGCATGCCCTCGATGCTGCTCTCGGGGCTGATGCTGCCGATGGCGCTCGCGCCCGCCTGGCTGGACGTGCTCTCCCACTTCATGCCGTTCCGCTACCTGGTCGACGCGGTACGGGCTGCGTACGTCGGCGAGTACGCGACCACGACCATGCTGTACGGCGTCCTGATGGCGCTCGGCTTCGTGTTGCTGTCCGTGACGGTGGGCACACGTGTCTACAAGAAGGCCGGAGCGTAACTACGCTGGCCCCATGGTGAATCTGACGCGCATCTACACCAGGACCGGCGACCAGGGGACGACGGCCCTCGGGGACATGAGCCGCACCGCCAAGACCGATCTGCGGATCTCGGCGTACGCCGACGCCAACGAGGCCAACGCGGCCATCGGCACGGCGATCGCGCTCGGGCAGCTCGACGCGGAGGTCGTCAAGGTCCTGGTCCGGGTCCAGAACGACCTCTTCGACGTGGGCGCCGACCTCTCCACGCCCGTCGTCGAGGACCCCAAGTACCCGCCGCTGCGCGTCGAGCAGTCCTACATCGACAAGCTGGAGGCGGACTGCGACCGCTTCCTCGACGAGCTGGAGAAGCTGCGCAGCTTCATCCTGCCGGGCGGCACGCCGGGGGCCGCGCTGCTGCACCAGGCGTGCACGGTCGTGCGGCGGGCCGAGCGCGCGACGTGGGCGGCGTTCGAGGTCCACGGAGAGGTCATGAACCCGCTGACGGCCACCTACCTCAACCGCCTCTCCGACCTGCTCTTCATCCTGGCCCGCACGGCGAACAAGGCGGTCGGGGACGTGCTGTGGGTGCCGGGCGGGGAGCGGTAGCCGTACGGCGCTCACCGCTTGCTCAGGTAGCCCGGACGCTCCTCGTCGTCCCGCACCGCCGGCGCCTTCTTCGGGAAGACGGTGTACGACACCGCGATGATCAGGTTGATGCCGATCACCCAGAGCATCCGCTGCTGCCAGCCGCGCAGTGAGCTCGTCCCGCCGTCCGGGCCCACGTACCAGACCGCGCCCTGCAGCAGCGCCATGGCGATCAGCGCGGCGAGCACCCAGCGGGCGGCGATCTTCCACTCGTGGACCGCGCGGGCGGTGCCGTACTTCGGGGTGCTCGGCGCCGGGCCGCCCGCGAACCGGTGGGCGACGCGGACGTCCACCCACTTGACCGTGTAGTGGCCGAGGGCGACGGAGTAGCCGATGTAGACGGCGGCCAGGCCGTGCTTCCAGTCCGGCTCGGCGCCGTTCTTCAGGTCGACCGCGGTGACGGCGAAGAGCACGACTTCGAGCAGCGGTTCGCACAGCAGCACGGCGACGCTCGCCCTCGGCATCTTCGCCCAGTAGCGAAGGGCGATCCCCGCGGCGAGCAGCACCCAGAAGCCGACCTCGCAGATGATGATCAATGTGACGATCACGGCTCGTTCCTCCAGGTCGCTCCGCCGGTCATGTCTCAAGGCTCCCGCCCGGACGGCCGCCGTTCGTCGTCGCCAGTGACGAAGTGGGACTGCATCCTTCGATGTAGCGGGCGGTTCCTCCCTCCGGAGCAGGCACGGGCCCGGCGCGCCGTGTTGGATGGACACATGGCCCCGACCCTCCCCCGCCCGCAACGCGTCGACGTACAGATCGCCGTGGGCAGCCTGCTGTGCGGGCTCGTGCTGTGGGCACTGGGAGTGAACGCCCAGAACGACCGGCCGCTGAGCGGCCATTGGGCGCTGGTACCCCTCCTCCTCCTGGCCGGACTCGAACTGCTGCGGAGCAGCAGACCCCAGTTCGCCCTGGTCATCGCCACCCTCGCGCTGGTGGCCGACCAGTTCACGATGGGCAACCTCGCGTCGGTCCTGATGTTCACGGACATCATGTACGCGGCCGTTGTCTACGGGACGCCGGCCGCCGCCCGGCGCATCCCGATCACCACGGGCCTCATCACGGTGGCCCTGACCGTCGTCTTCCTCGCCTGGTGGCGGGACCCGCAGGCCGTCCTCCTCGGCGTGGCGGCCGGCGTCGTGGCCTTCACCCCGGCCGCCACCGGCGCGCTGGTGCGCAACCACCGCGAGGCGACCGCCGCGGCGAAGCTGCGGGCCGAACAGACCGCGCTGCTCGCCGAGATGGACCGCACCCAGGCCGTCTCCGCCGAGCGCGCCCGGATGGCCCGCGAACTGCACGACATGATCGCCAACCACCTCTCGGCGATCGCCATCCACTCCACGGCCGCCCTCTCCCTGGACGAGCCGGCGACGAGCAGGCAGGCCCTGGCCGTCATCCGCGAGAACAGCGTCGAGGGCCTCGCCGAGATGCGCCGCCTCATCGGCATCCTGCGCGACCAGAGCGGCGACCTGGAACCCGCCGCCGCGCCCACCCTGGACGGCCTGGCCGCCCTGCTCGCGAACGCCCGCAGGGACGGCCTCGACGTGACGCTCGACGACGCCCGCACCGCGGAAGGCCCGAAGCTGCCCACGCCGGTGGAGCTCGCGGCGTACCGCATCGTGCAGGAGTCCCTGACGAACGCCCTCAAACACGCATCGCCGGGCCGCGTCACCGTCTCCCTCGCCCAGCGGCCCCACGCCCTGACAGTGCGGGTGACCAGCCCGTACGGTGATCCGGCCGGGCCCCGTGCGCCCGGCTCGGGAGCCGGTCTCGTCGGCATGCGCGAGCGCACCGAACTGCTCGGCGGCACCTTCGCGTCGGGTCCCGAGGCGAGCCCCGACGGCAAGGTCTGGATCGTCTTCGCGACCCTGCCCGTAGACCCCGCAGACGAAGGAGCCAAGGAATGATCCGGGTGCTAGTCGCCGAGGACCAGTCAGCCGTGCGCTCGGGACTCGTCCTGATCCTGCGCAGCGCGTCCGGCATCGAGGTCGTCGGTGAGGCGGCGGACGGCGAGGAGGCCGTCGCGCTCGCCCGTGAACTGCGCCCCGACCTGGTCCTGATGGACGTGCAGATGCCGCGCCTCGACGGGGTCTCCGCGACGCGTCAGGTCGTCGCCGAGGGGCTCGCGGACGTCCTGGTCCTGACCACCTTCGACCTCGACGAGTACGTGTTCGGGGCGCTGCGCGCGGGCGCGTCCGGGTTCCTCCTGAAGAACACCGAGGCGAAGGACCTCATCGAGGCCGTCCGCACGGTCGCGCGCGGCGAGGGCCTGATCGCGCCTGCCGTCACCCGCCGTCTGATCGCCGAGTTCGCCGCCCCTTCGAGGGCCGTACGCGGCGAGAACGCTCCGGATCCCGCGATCCTCGACGGCCTCACCCGGCGCGAGCGCGAGGTGCTCTCCTGCATCGGCGAAGGCCTGTCGAACGCGGAGATCGCCACCCGGCTCACCATGGCGGAGGCGACGGTGAAGACGCACGTCAGCCGGATGCTGGGCAAGCTGGAGCTGCGCAGCCGGGTACAAGCCGCCGTCCTCGCGCAGGAGTTGGGCGTCTGATCCGGACAGCGGGCACAAGCGGTCCTTCGCGGCCCGGCTAATGGTTCAGACCTCTTGACCGCTGGTCCAGACCTTTCTATTCTCACCGCACTGCGGTGAGCACTCCCCCACGTGTCCACGTGCTCACGGGCGGCGCAGGGTCCCAACCCCGTAGACCCCCGGAAACGAGGAGCACCTCGTGCGCTTCACAGACAGCGACACACGCCCGAGACTCAGAGGCAGACACAAAGCCGTGGCGGGTTTCACCACTCTGCTGCTGCCCCTTGCCACCCTGGTCGCCCTCGGCGGCTCAGCCGAGGCGGCCCCCGACGCCGCCCCCGAGGCCACCGCCACGTACGCCAAGACCCAGGACTGGGGCAGCGGCTTCGAGGGCAAGTGGACGATCCGGAACACCGGCACCACCAGCATCAGCTCGTGGAACGTCGCCTGGGACTTCCCCTCCGACACCAAGGTGACCTCGGCCTGGGACGCCACCGTCACCAACTCCGGCAACCGCTGGACCGCCAAGAACCTCGGCTGGAACGGGACGCTCGCCCCCGGCGCCTCGGTCTCCTTCGGCTTCAACGGCAGCGGTTCCGGCGCCCCCGCCAAGTGCGAGCTGAACGGCGCGAGCTGCGACGGCGGCAGCGTCCCCGGCGACAACCCGCCGAGCGCCCCCGGCGCGCCGACCGCCTCCGGCATCACCGACACCTCGGTCAAGCTCGACTGGAAGGCCGCCACCGACGACAAGGGCGTCAAGAACTACGACGTCCTGCGCGACGGCGCCAAGGTCGCCACGGTCACCGGCACCTCGTACGGCGACACCGGCCTGACCGCCGGCACCGACTACTCGTACACCGTCCAGGCCCGCGACACCGCCGACCAGACGGGACCCGCGAGCGCGGCCGTCAAGGTCCACACCACGGGCGGCGGCGGTGACCCGGGCCCCGGCCCCGGCGACAAGGTCAAGCTCGGCTACTTCACCGAGTGGGGCGTCTACGGCCGGAACTACCACGCGAAGAACATCGCGTCCTCCGGCTCGGCCGCCAAGATCACCCACATCAACTACAGCTTCGGCAACGTCCAGGGCGGCAAGTGCACCATGGGCGACTCCTACGCGGCGATCGACAAGGCCTACACCGCCGACCAGAGCGTCGACGGTGTCGCCGACACCTGGGACCAGCCCCTGCGCGGCAACTTCAACCAGCTGCGCAAGCTCAAGGCCAAGTACCCCAACGTCAAGATCCTCTGGTCCTTCGGCGGCTGGACCTGGTCCGGCGGCTTCACCGACGCCATGAAGAACCCGGCGGCCTTCGCCAAGTCCTGCCACGACCTGGTCGAGGACCCGCGCTGGGCCGACATCTTCGACGGCATCGACCTGGACTGGGAGTACCCCAACGCCTGCGGCCTCTCCTGCGACACCAGCGGCCCGGCCGTCTTCAAGAACATGATGCAGGCGTTCCGCAACGAGTTCGGCGCCAACAACCTCGTCACGGCCGCCATCTCCGCCGACGGCTCCGAGGGCGGCAAGCTGGACGCCGCCGACTACGGCGGTGCCTCGCAGTACGCCGACTGGTACAACGTCATGACGTACGACTTCTTCGGCGCCTGGGACGCCAAGGGCCCGACGGCTCCGCACTCCCCGCTCACGGCCTACCCGGGCATCCCGAAGGACGGCTTCAACTCCGCGGCGGCCATCGCCAAGCTGAAGGCCAAGGGCGTCCCCTCGGCCAAGCTCCTGCTCGGCATCGGCTTCTACGGCCGCGGGTGGACCGGCGTCACGCAGAAGGAGCCGGGCGGCACGGCGACGGGGGCCGCGCCCGGCACGTACGAGGCGGGCATCGAGGACTACAAGGTCCTCAAGAACTCCTGTCCCTCGAACGGGACGATCGCCGGCACTGCCTATGCCCACTGCGGCACGAACTGGTGGTCCTACGACACGCCCGCGACCGTCCGCGCGAAGATGACGTGGGCCAAGCAGCAGGGGCTCGGCGGGGCGTTCTTCTGGGAGTTCAGCGGTGACACGGCCAACGGGGAGTTGGTGACTGCAATCAACGACGGCCTGAAGTAGTACGCGCCGTCCCCCAGAACGAAGCCGGGAAGACAAGATCGCCCCTTGTCTTCCCGGCTTCTCATGTTTCGCGGCTCCGGGTCATTCGTGGCTGGTCGCGCCCACGCGGCGGAGCCGCAAATGTCAGAGCCCCGCGCCCCTGGGGAGATACTGCGGCTAGGCCACATTCACCCTCTGGCCCGGCGGCGCCGCCTCCAGCCATGCCAGGAAACCCGTCAAGGCGTCCTCGCTCATCGCCAGCTCCAGGCGGGAGCCGCGGTGGAGGCAGCCGAGGACGATCGCGTCGGAGAGCAGGGCCAGCTCCTCCTCGCCGTCCGGTGCCCGGCGGTCGACGACCTCGATGGCGGAGCGTTCGAGGACCCGGCGCGGCCGGGGGGCGTAGGAGAAGACGCGGTACCACTCGACCCGGTCGCCGTTGTAGCGGGCCACCCCGTACCCCCAGCCCTTGCCGGAGGTGTCGCCCTTGTCCGGGGCGTTCCAGCGCAGGCTGCAGTCGAAGGTGCCGCCGGAACGCTGGATCAGCCGGCGCCGCAGTCCGAAGACGAAGAGCCCCAACAACACCAGCACGATCAAAGCAAGTCCGCACACGAGCAGAGTGAGGATCATCGGCACCGACCTCCTCGCCTCTACTGTCGGTCGAAGGACCGACAACGGACCAACACATTGCACCCGCATCGCCTCAGCCGCGACCCGGTCCGGAGTCTTCCCGGACCTGGCCGCGGCTGAGTCACGTCAACGCCGACGCGCCGGTTTCAGCGCGACGACACCGCCCGCAGTCGGACGTCGGCACGGCGCTCGGCGGAGGCATCGGCCTCCGACTGCGCGCGCTCCAGCGCCCGCTCCGCACGCTGGACGTCGATCTCGTCGGACAGCTCCGCGATCTCGGCCAGCAGCGACAGCTTGTCGTCCGCGAAGGAGATGAATCCTCCGTGGACCGCGGCGACGATCGTGCCGCCGTCACTCGTACGAATGGTCACCGGGCCCGATTCCAGCACACCGAGCAGCGGCTGGTGACCGGGCATGACGCCGATGTCGCCGGACGTGGTACGCGCGACGACCAGGGTGGCCTCACCGGACCAGACACTGCGGTCCGCTGCGACCAGCTCGACATGCAGCTCAGCAGCCAAGGGTGGCTCCTCGGGTCACCACCCGGCGACTCCGCCGGGTGTTGGGTCAAATTCTAGTGGGCGTACGGGGAGGGGCGGGACACGGCCCCCGCGGGGGTGGGCCCGCCCCTCACCGTCAAGAGCTACGAAGCTCAGGAGACGCCGAGCTCCTTGGCGTTCTTCTTGAGGTCCTCAAGACCACCGCACATGAAGAAGGCCTGCTCGGGGAAGTGGTCGTACTCGCCGTCGCAGATCGCGTTGAACGCCGCGATCGACTCCTCGAGGGACACGTCCGAGCCGTCCACGCCGGTGAACTGCTTGGCGGCGTGCGTGTTCTGCGACAGGAAGCGCTCCACGCGACGGGCCCGGGCGACGACGAGCTTGTCCTCTTCGCTGAGCTCGTCGATACCGAGGATCGCGATGATGTCCTGGAGGTCCTTGTACTTCTGGAGGATCCCCTTGACACGCATGGCGCAGTCGTAGTGGTCCTGCGCGATGTAGCGCGGGTCCAGGATGCGGGACGTGGAGTCCAGCGGGTCCACGGCCGGGTAGATGCCCTTCTCGGAGATCGGACGGGAGAGCACCGTCGTCGCGTCGAGGTGGGCGAACGTGGTGGCCGGGGCCGGGTCGGTCAGGTCGTCCGCGGGGACGTAGATCGCCTGCATCGAGGTGATCGAGTGACCGCGGGTCGACGTGATGCGCTCCTGGAGGAGACCCATCTCGTCGGCCAGGTTCGGCTGGTAGCCCACCGCGGAGGGCATGCGGCCGAGCAGGGTCGAGACCTCGGAACCGGCCTGCGTGAAGCGGAAGATGTTGTCGATGAAGAACAGCACGTCCTGCTTCTGCACATCGCGGAAGTACTCCGCCATGGTCAGACCGGCCAGGGCGACGCGCAGACGCGTGCCCGGCGGCTCGTCCATCTGGCCGAAGACCAGCGCGGTCTTGTCCAGAACGCCGGCTTCCTCCATCTCGACCATGAGGTCGTTGCCCTCACGGGTGCGCTCGCCGACACCGGCGAAGACGGAGACACCGTCGTGCAGCTTGGCCACACGGACGATCATTTCCTGGATCAGAACGGTCTTGCCGACACCGGCACCACCGAACAGACCGATCTTTCCACCCTTGACGTACGGGGTGAGAAGGTCGACGACCTTCAGGCCGGTCTCGAACATCTCGGTCTTGGACTCGAGCTGGTCGAAGGCCGGGGCCTTGCGGTGGATCGTCCAGCGCTCGGCGTCCGCGACCGTGGACGGGTCGTCGTTCAGGACCTCGCCGAGGGTGTTGAACACCCGGCCCTTGGTCACGTCGCCGACCGGCACCGAGATGCCCTTGCCGGTGTTGGTGACGGGCGCCTGGCGGACCAGGCCGTCGGTGGGCTGCATCGAGATCGCGCGGACCACGCCGTCACCCAGGTGCTGGGCGACCTCGAGGGTCAGCGTCTTGCGGGCGCCCTCGGTCGACGGGTCGTCGACCTCGACGTGCAGGGCGTTGTAGATCTCCGGCATCGCGTCGACGGGGAACTCCACGTCGACGACCGGGCCGATCACCCGGGCGACGCGGCCCGTGGCAACGGCCGTCTCAACAGTGGTCGTCATTACTTGTCACTCCCCGCGGTCGCGTCGGCCAGCGCTGCTGTGCCGCCGACGATCTCGCTGATTTCCTGGGTGATTTCGGCCTGGCGGGCCGCGTTGGCAAGCCGGGAGAGGCTGTTGATCAGATCCCCGGCGTTGTCGGTGGCCGACTTCATCGCGCGGCGCGTGGCGGCGTGCTTGGAGGCAGCCGACTGGAGCATCGCGTTGTAGATACGGCTCTCGACGTAGCGCGGCAGCAGGGCGTCGAGGACGTCCTCCGCCGACGGCTCGAAGTCGTACAGCGGAAGGATCTCGTCCTTGGTGGACTTCGACTCCTCCGCGACCTCTTCGAGGCTGAGCGGCAGCAGGCGGCCGTCGATGGCCGTCTGCGTCATCATCGAGACGAACTCGGTGTAGACGATGTGGAGTTCATCCACGCCGCCGTCCGCCGTCTCCTTCTCGATCGCCTCGATCAGCGGCACCGCGACCTTCTTGGCATCCGCGTACGTGGGCTCGTCGGTGAAGCCCGACCACGACTCCACGACCTTGCGCTCGCGGAAGTTGTAGTGGGCCAGACCACGGCGGCCGACGATGTACGTGTCGACCTCCTTGCCCTCGGCCTCCAGGCGCGCGGTCAGCTGCTCCGCGGCCTTGATGGCGTTCGAGTTGAAGGCACCGGCCAGTCCGCGGTCGCTCGTGAGGAGCAGCACCGCGGAACGGGTCGCCGTCTCCGCCTCGGTCGTCAGCGGGTGCTTCGTGTTCGAGCCAGTGCCGACCGCCGTGACCGCGCGGGTGAGCTCGGTCGCGTACGGCGTGGAGGCCGCCACCTTGCGCTGCGCCTTGACGACGCGCGAGGCGGCGATCATCTCCATCGCCTTGGTGATCTTCTTGGTCGCGGTGACGGATCGGATGCGACGCTTGTAGACCCGGAGCTGGGCTCCCATGAGTCAGGTCCCTTCCTTACGTCACTTGGCAGCGGCCGGAGCGTCCTCGCCGAGAAGCTTCCCGTCCGAGGTCTCGAACTGCTTCTTGAACTGCGCGATGGCGTCGCCGACGGCCTGCAGGGTGTCGTCCGACATCTTGCCGCCCTCCTTGATGGAGGTCATGAGGCCCTGCTCGTTGCGGTGCAGGTACTCGAGGAGCTCGCGCTCGAAGCGACGGATGTCGCCCACCGGCACCTCGTCCATGCGACCGGTGGTACCGGCCCACACGGAGACGACCTGGTCCTCGGTGGCCATCGGCTCGTACTGCGGCTGCTTGAGCAGCTCGACCATGCGCTGGCCGCGCTCGAGCTGGGCCTTGGACGCGGCGTCCAGGTCGGAACCGAAGGCGGCGAACGCCTCGAGCTCACGGAACTGGGCGAGGTCCACGCGGAGACGACCGGAGACCTGCTTCATCGCCTTGTGCTGCGCGGAACCACCGACTCGGGAGACGGAGATACCGACGTTCAGCGCGGGGCGCTGACCGGCGTTGAAGAGGTCCGACTCCAGGAAGCACTGGCCGTCGGTGATGGAGATGACGTTGGTCGGGATGAACGCCGACACGTCGTTCGCCTTGGTCTCGACGATCGGCAGACCCGTCATCGAACCCTTGCCCAGCTCGTCCGAGAGCTTCGCGCAGCGCTCGAGGAGACGCGAGTGCAGGTAGAAGACGTCACCCGGGTAGGCCTCGCGCCCCGGCGGGCGGCGGAGCAGCAGGGACACGGCGCGGTAGGCGTCGGCCTGCTTCGAGAGGTCGTCGAAGATGATGAGGACGTGCTTGCCCTCGTACATCCACTGCTGGCCGATGGCCGAGCCGGTGTACGGCGCCAGGTACTTGAAGCCGGCCGGGTCGGACGCCGGGGCGGCGACGATGGTCGTGTACTCCAGCGCACCGGCCTCTTCGAGCGCACCACGCACGGAGGCGATGGTGGAACCCTTCTGGCCGATGGCGACGTAGATGCAGCGCACCTGCTTGTTCACGTCGCCCGAGCGCCAGTTGTCGCGCTGGTTGATGATCGTGTCGACGGCCAGGGCGGTCTTGCCGGTCTGGCGGTCACCAATGATCAGCTGACGCTGGCCACGGCCGATCGGGGTCATCGCGTCGACGGCCTTGTAGCCGGTCTCCATCGGCTCGTGCACCGACTTGCGCTGCATGACCGTGGGGGCCTGCAGCTCGAGGGCGCGACGTCCGCTGGTCTCGATCTCGCCGAGGCCGTCGATCGGGGTGCCGAGCGGGTCGACGACGCGGCCGAGGTAGCCCTCGCCCACGGCGACGGAGAGCACCTCACCGGTGCGCTGCACCGGCTGGCCCTCCTCGATACCGCTGAACTCGCCGAGGACGACGGCGCCGATCTCGCGCTCTTCCAGGTTCAGCGCGAGGCCGAGGGTGCCGTCCTCGAACTTCAGCAGCTCGTTCGCCATCGCCGAGGGAAGACCCTCGACCTTGGCAATACCGTCGCCGGCGACGGTGACCGTACCGACCTCCTCGCGCGAGGCCGCGTCCGGCTTGTACGCCTGGACAAAGTTCTCCAGCGCGTCCCGGATCTCCTCCGGCCGGATCGTGAGCTCCGCCATCTGGGTTCCCTGCTCTCCTTGTTGGGCCCGAAGTTTCTTTGGGGGGATGGGGACTCCCCCCAAGAAAGAGGTGAATCCTCTGCACGGCCCAACTAGGGCCGTAGGTCATGCTTGTTGAATTACTGCCCGGCCACGCGGCGGCCGGCTTCCGCGATACGGTCCGCGACGCTGCCGTTGATGACCTCGTCGCCCACCTGGACCGTGATCCCGCCGAGGACCGCGGGGTCCACGTCGAGGTTGAGGTGCATCGGGCGTCCGTACACCTTGGCCAGGACGGCGCCGAGACGCTCCTTCTGCCGGTCCGAGAGCGGAACGGCGGAAGTGACGACGGCGACCATGCGGTTGCGGCGGTCCGCGGCGAGCTTGGAGAGGGACTCGAGTCCCTCTTCCAGGCTACGTCCACGCGGCGCGGTCACCAGGCGCTCGATCAGCCGCTCCGTGACGTCTTCCGCGCGACCGCCGAGCAGGCTGCGCAGCAGCTCGCTCTTGGCCGCACCGGTCGCGGCGCGGTCGGTGAGCGCGGACCGGAGCTCGGTGCTCGACGAGACGATCCGGCCGAACCGGAAGAGCTCGTCCTCGACGTTGTCCAGTGCGCCGGTCTTCTGCGCGCCGGTCAGGTCGGCGAGGTTGGCGAGCTCCTCGATGGCGTCCACCAGGTCGCGCGACGACGACCAGCGCGAGCGCACCATGCCGGCGACCAGGTCGGCGGCCTCGCCGCCCACCTGCCCGGACAGCAGGCGTCCCGCAAGATCGGCCTTGGCCTCACCGGACTGCGCCGGGTCGGTCAGGACCCGACGCAGCGAGACCTCGCGGCCGAGCAGCGCCGTGACGGCGGCCAGCTCGTCCGCGAGCTGCTTCGCGTCGACCGAGGTGCTGTCCGTCAGCGCGTCGAGACGCTCGCGCGCGGCGGCCAGAGCCTCGCGGCTCGCTCCGTGCGCTGTCATCGAGCGGCCTCGGCCTTCTCCTCGAGCTCGTCGAGGAAACGGTCGATCGTGCGGCTCTGCCGGGCGTGGTCCTCGAGGGACTCGCCGACGAGCTTGCCGGCCAGGTCGGTGGCCAGCTGGCCCACGTCCCGACGCAGCGACTGCGCGGCGGCCTTGCGGTCGGCCTCGATCTGCGCGTGACCGGCGGCGACGATCTCCTCGCGCTGACGCTGGCCCTCGGCCCGCATCTCGGCGATGAGCGTGGCGCCCTGCTCCTGCGCCTCCTGGCGCAGACGCGCGGCCTCGTGCCGTGCCTCGGCGAGCTGAGCCTTGTACTGCTCAAGAACGCTCTGGGCCTCGGTCTGAGCGGCCTCGGCCTTCTCGATACCGCCTTCGATCGCCTCCCGGCGCTCTTCCAGAACCTTGTTGATGTTCGGGAGGAGCTTCTTCCAGAAGAAGAAGAAGACGATGGCGAAGGCGATGGCGCCGACGAGCAGCTCGGGGGCCTCCGGGATGAGCGGGTTCTGCTCTTCCTCGGCCGCCAGCTGAACCAGGTTGGCGATCACATCAATGCCTTTCGTCGGAAAGTGTCAGGTAGCTGTTCTTAGCGACCGAACACGAACGGCATAACGATGCCGATGAGGGCGAGCGCCTCACAGAAGGCGAAGCCCAGGATCTGGTTGGCGCGGATCAGACCGGCGGCCTCGGGCTGGCGGGCCAGGGCCTGGGTGCCGTTACCGAAGACGATGCCGACGCCGATGCCGGGGCCGATCGCAGCGAGGCCGTAGCCGATCGAACCGGTGGAGCCGTGCAGGCCCTTCTCGGCGGCGAGGTTGACCATGTCGAGAGCAGCGGACATGCCGTTACTTCCTTCTCTTTCACTGGCCGGTGGGGGTTGGCCACCGGACGCTCTGGGGGCTTGCGGAGGCGGGCTTGCTCAGTGGTGCTCGGCGAGAGCGCCCTGGATGTACGAGCAGGCGAGGAGCACGAAGACGTACGCCTGGACGGCCTGCACGAAAAGCTCGAAGAGGATCATGACCACGGTCATCACGAAGGAGACACCGGCGGCCGGGATCATGTAGCTGTTCAGCAGGTACCAGGAGGCGACGGTGAACATCACCAGCATCAGGTGACCGGCGAACATGTTGGCGAACAGTCGCACTGCGTGCGTGAAGGGACGCACGAGCAGGTTCGAGAAGAGCTCGATGAACGAGACGAGCCACTTGATCGGACCGAGCGAGTTGTCGTAACCGGTGACGTTCTTCCAACCGCCCACGAAGCCATGGCGCTTGAAGGTCAGCGGCAGCCAGATCAGGTAGACGATCAGGGCCAGCACGGCCGGGTAGGCGATGACCGACGAGACCGGGAACTGCGTAAGCGGAACCACGGACCAGATGTTCATGATCCAGATGAAGAAGAACAGCGAGACCATCAGGGGGACGTACTTCTCGCCCTCCTTCTTGCCGAGGGTCTCGTAGACGATCCCGCGTCGTACGAAGTCGTATCCGGCCTCGCCGATCATCTGCAGCTTGCCCGGGACCAGCTTGGCCTTGCCGAACGCCACGTAGAAGAAGGTGATGACGACGAGCGTGGTCAGCAGAGCGAGCAGCATCACCTTGTTGAACTCGAACCCGCCGACGGTGGCAATCGGCTTGAAGAGGAACGAGTGCAGGCCCGGAGCCGGGAAGCCACAGCCGTTGTCGGACATGATCCGACAGCTCCAGTCAAAGGCGAGCTCAGTTTGGTCAGCACTCACCGCGGGCTCCTTCGGCGTGACGCATAGGTACGGCAACCTCGTTGTCGTGTCGGCGCGGCGCGCAGCCGCGGGTCGGCACCGGACTGGTGTTTCGGAAGTGTGAGCGGCATTCAGGCATCGAGCCTCGCGATCGTGCAGGCGTCAGCTCAGATGCCCGCGCCCGCAGTGCCGCAGTTGGCACCGGACGATAGCAGGATCTCGAACGGGCATTTATCCCGCCCCTACCCTTCACTGCGAGGACCCCGACTTCTCCGGCTTGTCACTGTTGTCGGAGTCGGGCTCGACGTAAAGAATCTTGGCCTTCATGTGGGAGCGAGCCTGGCCGATCATCCACACGACGGTCGCGATCACGAGCGCGAGGGCGAACGCCTTGGGGTTGAACAGATCCGTGTCCTTAAACAGGCCCACGAAGATGAGAAGCAGCAGGAGTTGGGCGACATAGAGCATCAAGCCCATCGCCTGGAAAAGCTGCGGAAGCGATTTCGCCGTCCGTTGCAGGACGAACATCCCGAGCCCCATGAACACGATCACGACCAGCGTGCCGACGACGGCCCCGACGGCCCCCTTGCCGCCCGCGACCACACCACTGACCGCGGCGACGATCGCGCCGACGGCAGCTGTGGGTACAGCGGACTGGAGGAGAGTTCGGGTGTCTTGAGACGGCATGGCGGCAGCTCCGCTTACTGATGGGGGCAGGGTGTCGTCATGGACGAGCGTAGACCCGGGTCGAGAAGGTCCCTCGGGCCAATGGACCGTCGCACTACGGTCCTTCGGCTCTATCCCGGGGTTTCGTGAACGGTATCACAAACTATTTGATGAGGTCTTTACCTGCTAAGTGTGCTCGCTGTCACACATGAGAGTTAATCCGCGCGTCTGTGCATCTGGAGCGGCAACTTGTCTGGTATTGGGGCGATTTCGAGCCGGACGTCAACGTGACGTACCGGCTTCCCGCCTCTCCTCGAAGTGCGATCGGTCGCCGATCGCGGTCGCTCCGTTGACGCCCGCGGAGACCGGAGTCTTCCGCTCCGGGTCGCCCGGTCCCTGCGCTTCCTCTTCCGCTTGTGATCCGTACGTCGCCTCGCCGGCCTCCCGCGCGGCTGCCCGGCGGCGCCGGTAGCGGGGCGGTACGAAGGCCTCGGCCCAGCGCGGGGTGCGCGGCGTGAAGCGCGGCAGCAGGAGCAGGACGAGACCGAGCGCGCTGAGCGCGACGATGAGCAGCAGGATCCACATGCTCGTCGAGTGCACCGAGTACGCGACGGTGCCGAAGGCGATGAGGGCCGACCAGAAGTACATGATCAGCACCGCGCGGCTGTGCGAGTGGCCGATCTCCAGGAGCCGGTGGTGGAGGTGGCCGCGGTCCGCCGCGAACGGCGACTTGCCGTTCCAGGTGCGCCGCACGATGGCGAGGACCAGGTCGGCGAAGGGGATCGCGATGATCGTGAGCGGCATGAGGAGCGGGATGAAGACCGGCAGCATCGCATGGGTGGCGTCGCGGCCGCCGCCGAAGTTCAGCTTCATCGCGGCGGGGTCGACCTGTCCGGTGACGGAGATGGCGCCCGCCGCGAGGACGAGACCGATGAGCATCGAGCCGGAGTCGCCCATGAAGATCCGGGCGGGGTGCATGTTGTGCGGCAGGAAGCCCAGGCACATGCCCATGAGGATGGCGGCGAAGAGGGTGGCGGGCGCCGCGGCCTCGATGCCGTAGCCGTACCAGATGCGGTAGGCGTACATGAAGGACGCCGCCGAGGCGATGCAGACCATGCCCGCCGCGAGGCCGTCGAGACCGTCGACGAAGTTGACGGCGTTGATCGTGATGACGACGAGCGCCACGGTGAGCAGCGTGCCCTGCCCGGAGGTGAGCGAGACCGTGCCGACGCCGGGGACGGGGATCCACAGGATCGTCAGACCCTGCATGACCATGACGCCCGCGGCGATCATCTGGCCGCCGAGCTTGATCAGCGCGTCGATCTCGAACTTGTCGTCGAGAACACCGATCAGCCAGATCAGGGCGGCCCCGGAGAGCAGCGCGCGGGGTTCGTTGGAGTTCTCGAAGACGGTGTTCAGGTTCGGCAGGTGGTCGGCGACCAGCAGACCGGCGCAGAGACCGAAGAACATCGCGATACCGCCGAGCCGGGGCGTGGGCTCCCGGTGCACGTCGCGGGCGCGGATCTCCGGCATGGCACCGGCCACGATCGCGAACTTCCGCACCGGGCCGGTCAGCAGGTAGGTCACCGCGGCCGTGATGCAGAGCGTCAGCAGGTATTCACGCACGGGCTTCCCCACAGGTATCGCTGGCCATCTCAGCCCCACACCCTAGCTTTGCGCGCATACGGTTGGGGACTTCCGGGTAGCGACGATGGTTGCACGAGTACCCGCCCGTCTCTTACGCGGCCGTCCCGTCCTGCCCGGGGTACGGCGGAAATCCCCTCACCAGTTCGCGTACCTCTTCTCGTACGTTCGAGTCCTCGCGCACCGCGTCGACCAGCAGGCGCGCGACGCGGGTGAGTTCCGTGCCGGTCATGCCCTGGGTGGTGACGGCGGCTGTTCCCAGGCGTAGGCCGCGGGTGGTGTCGTGGGGCAGGGCGCAGGTGTCGAGGACGATTCCGGCTGCCGCCAGTCTGCCGCGGGCGGTGTGCGCGTCGATTCCCAGAGGGCTCGGGTCGGCCAGGACCATATGGGTGTCCGTGCCGCCGGTGGTGATCGTGAACCCCTCGGCGGCCAGCGCCTGCGCCAGGGTCCGCGCGTTCGCGACCACCTGGTGGGCGTAGGCCGTGAAGGCCGGTGTCGACGCCTCGCCGAACGCCACGGCCTTGGCGGCGATCGTGTGCATCTGGGCGCCGCCCTGGGTGAAGGGGAAGACGGCCCGGTCGATGCGTTCCGCGAGGGCTGTGCCGCACAGCAGGAGGCCGCCGCGCGGGCCGCGCAGGACCTTGTGCGTGGTGGCGCAGACGACGTCGGCGTGCGGCACAGGGCTCGGCGCCGCTCCCCCGGCGATCAGGCCCATGGGATGCGCGGCGTCGGCGATGAGGTAGGCCCCGACGTCGTCGGCGATCTCGCGGAAGGCCGCGTAGTCCAGGTGGCGCGGATACGAGATGGAGCCGCAGACGATCGCCTTGGGGCGGCGGGCGCGGGCCAGGGCGCGTACCTGGTCGTAGTCGACGAGGCCGCTCTCGGCGTCCACGCCGTAGCCGACGAAGTCGAACCACCGGCCGGAGAAGTTCGCCGGTGAGCCGTGCGTGAGGTGGCCGCCGTGGGGCAGGCCCATCGCCAGGACCGTGTCGCCGGGCCGCAGCAGCGCGGCGTACGCGGCGAGGACGGCGGAGGAGCCCGAGTGCGCCTGCACGTTGGCGTGCTCGGCGCCGAACAGGGCCTTGGCGCGGTCGGCGGCGATCCTCTCGGCGATGTCGACCAGCTCGCAGCCGCCGTGGTGGCGGGCGCCGGGGTACCCCTCGGCGTACTTGTTGGCGAGCGGCGAGCCGAGCGCGGTGAGGACGGCGGGCGAGGTGAAGTTCTCGGCGGCGCTCAGCTGGAGCCCGTCGGCCTGCCGGGCGGCCTCACCGGTGAGGACATCGGCCAGCTCGGGGTCCTGCCGGCGCAGCGCGTCGAGATCCGTGTACGCCGCGGGCGCGGTGGGTGCGGTGCTGACCGTCATCGTGGGCTCCGGGGCCTCGCAGGGGGTGACCTCAGATCCAATGTAGGCCCGGGCGGGCGGCTGCGCGCGGGACCGCCGCTACATGTGTGCGGGCACCCCGGTCAGCGCCGTCACCACGGGGTCGAGCGCCTGGTTGATCTCGTCGCCCACCGACCGGAAGAACGGCAGGGGCGCGCCGTACGGGTCGTACACCTCGTCGGCCTCCACGTTCGGCGCGAGCAGCCACCCGCGCAGCGCGGCGGCGGCCCGCACCAGGGCCCGCGCGCGCTCCACCACGCCGTTCCCGTCCGGGTCCGGCAGGGTCGTCGGGTCTATGGCCCGCACGAGCCGCGTGAACTCCTTGAGGGTGAACGTACGCAGGCCCGCCGAGTGCCCCATGGAGATGACCTGCGCCCGGTGGTCGCGGGTCGCGGTGAGGACGAGGTCGGCGCGGATGACGTGGTCGTCGAGGAGCTCGCGGCCCATGAAGCCGGTGGGGTCCGCGCCGAAGTCGGCGAGGACCTGCTCGGCGTTGGTCTCCATCGGGGCACCCTCGTGGCCCCAGGTGCCCGCGCTCTCCACGATCAGACCGCCGGTGAGGGGATCGCCGAGGCGGTCCGCCAGGGCGTGTCTGGTCAGCCGCTCGGTGATGGGCGAGCGGCAGACGTTGCCGGTGCTGACGTGGAGGATGCGGAAGGAGCCCGCGGATCCCGGGAAGCCCGCTATGCCACGCCCCGTCTCAGGGGCTGTCAATTCGCCACCTCGAGGTCGGGTACCACCTTGCGCAGCTCTTCCGCGCTGAGCGCGCCCGCGCGGAGCAGCACCGGCACCTTGCCCGTGACGTCGACGATCGACGACGGGACGATGCCGGGGGTCGGGCCGCCGTCCAGGTACACGGAGACGGAGTCGCCGAGCATCTCCTGCGCGGCGTCGCAGTCCTCGGGTGCGGGGTGCCCGGTGAGGTTGGCCGAGGAGACGGCCATCGGGCCGACCTCGGTGAGCAGCTCGATGGCGACGGGGTGCAGCGGCATGCGGATGGCGACCGTGCCGCGGGTGTCGCCGAGGTCCCACTGCAGGGACGGCTGCTGCTTGGCGACGAGGGTCAGGGCGCCGGGCCAGAAGGCGTCGACGAGCTCCCAGGCCATCTCGGAGAAGTCGGTGACCAGGCCGTGCAGCGTGTTCGGCGAGCCGATCAGGACGGGCGTGGGCATGTTGCGGCCGCGGCCCTTGGCGTCCAGGAGGTCGGCGCACGCCTCCGGGGTGAAGGCGTCGGCACCGATGCCGTAGACGGTGTCGGTGGGCAGCACGACCAGCTCGCCACGGCGGACGGCGGACGCGGCCTCGCGCAGACCGGTCGTACGGTCGGTCGCGTCGTTGGTGTCGTATCGCCGTGCCATTTAGCGGGCCTCCTCGTACACGTACTGCTCGGTTGAAGTCTGGATCACGGCATGGCCCTGCGGGCGGTCGCGAAGCGCGGGCGGTTGTTCAGGTCGGGGTGGTCGGCCGCGTCGGCCCAGCCCCGCTCCTCCGTGAAGATCCACGGGACCTGGCCGCCCTGGGTGTCGGCGTGCTCGATGACGACGACGCCGCCGGGGCGCAGGAGCCGGTGGGCGGTGCGCTCGATGCCGCGGATCAGCTCGAGGCCGTCCTCCCCGGAGAAGAGCGCGAGCTCCGGGTCGTGGTCGCGGGCCTCGGGGGCGACGTACTCCCACTCGGTGAGCGGGATGTACGGGGGGTTGGAGATGACGAGGTCGACCTGGCCGTCGAGCTCCGTGAAGGCGTCCCTGGCGTCGCCCTGGCGGAGCTTGACCCTGGACCCCTCGATGTTCTTCCGCGTCCACTTCAGGGCGTCCTCGGACAGCTCCACGGCGTGCACCCGCGAGCGCGGGACCTCCTGCGCCATGGCGAGGGCGATGGCGCCGGAGCCGGTGCACAGGTCGACGATGAGCGGTTCGACGACGTCCATCGCGCGGACGGCGTCTATGGCCCAGCCGACGACGGACTCGGTCTCCGGGCGCGGCACGAAGACGCCGGGTCCTACCTGCAGCTCCAGGTAGCGGAAGAAGGCCCGCCCCGTGATGTGCTGCAGCGGCTCGCGGGCCTCGCGCCGGGCGACCGTCTCCCAGTAGCGGGCGTCGAAGTCGGCGTCCTTGACGGTGTGCAGCTCACCCCGCTTCACCCCGTGCACGAAGGCGGCGAGCTCCTCCGCGTCGTTGCGCGGCGAGGGCACGCCCGCGTCGGCGAGGCGCTGGGTGGCCTGGGCCACTTCCGCGAGCAGCACGCTGCGGGGGTTCGGGGGTCGCCCCCCAAGATGTTGCTGCACGCTGGTCCTCCGGGACGGTCGTGAAGGGTCGTACGGGGTGCCTTACGCGGCGGCGAGCTTGGCGGCGGAGTCCGCGTCGACGCAGGCCTGGATGACGGCGTCGAGGTCTCCGTCGAGCACCTGGTCCAAGTTGTACGCCTTGAAGCCGACGCGATGGTCCGAGATCCGGTTTTCCGGGAAGTTGTACGTCCGGATCTTCTCGGAGCGGTCGACGGTGCGGACCTGGCTGCGGCGGGCGTCCGCGGCCTTGCTCTCGGCCTCCTCCTGCGCCGCCGCGAGCAGCCTGGAGCGCAGGATGCGCATCGCCTGCTCCTTGTTCTGCAGCTGGCTCTTCTCGTTCTGGCAGGAGGCGACCACTCCGGTGGGCACGTGCGTGATGCGCACCGCGGAGTCGGTGGTGTTGACGGACTGGCCACCGGGCCCGGAGGAGCGGTAGACGTCGATGCGCAGGTCGTTGGCGTGGATCTCGACGTCGATCTCCTCGGCCTCGGGCGTCACCAGGACACCGGCCGCGGAGGTGTGGATGCGGCCCTGGGACTCGGTGGAGGGCACGCGCTGCACGCGGTGCACGCCGCCCTCGTACTTCAGCCGCGCCCAGACGCCCTGGCCGGGCTCGGTCGCGCCCTGGCCGCCCTTGGTCTTCACGGCGACCTGGACGTCCTTGTAGCCGCCGAGCTCGGACTCGGTGGCGTCGATGATCTCGGTCTTCCAGCCCACGCGCTCCGCGTACCGCAGGTACATGCGCAGGAGGTCGCCGGCGAAGAGGGCCGACTCGTCGCCGCCCGCGCCCGCCTTGACCTCAAGGATGACGTCCTTGTCGTCGGACGGGTCCCGGGGCACGAGCAGCAGCCGCAGCTTCTCGGTGAGTTCCTCGCGCTGCCGCTCCAGGTCCTTGACCTCGGCGGCGAAGTCCGGATCGTCGGCGGCGAACTCGCGCGCCGTCCCGATGTCGTCCCCGGTCTGCTTCCAGGAGCGGTACGTCGTGACGATCGGGGTGAGCTCGGCGTAGCGCTTGTTCAGCTTGCGCGCGTTGGCCTGGTCGGCGTGGACCGACGGGTCGGCGAGCTTCTTCTCGAGATCGGCGTGTTCGCCGATCAGTTCCTCGACCGCCTCGAACATTCGGGGGCTCCTGGTTTTCTACGCGGTGGTTCTACGCGAATCGGCTGCGGGACGGCAAAAGCGCCGGTCCCGGCCACCCCCTCGTGAGGGCGGCCGATGACCGGCGCAGCGGCTCGCTACTTCTTGGAGCCGGCAGCCTTGCCGAAGCGGGCCTCGAAGCGGGCCACACGGCCACCGGTGTCGAGGATCTTCTGCTTACCCGTGTAGAAGGGGTGGCACTCGGAGCAGACCTCGGCGCGGACGGTGCCGCTGGAGATCGTGCTGCGGGTGGTGAACTCGGCGCCGCAGGTGCAGCTGACCTGGGTCTCGACGTACTCGGGGTGGATCTCGCGCTTCAAGGTGTCTCCTAGTTTCGGGAGGGCGCCGGGTCGTACGCGCGGATTGCTCGTACGTGAACCGGGGCCGACGTACCAGTCTGCCAGGACCGGCCGTATCTCCCAAAACCGGGGTGGGGGCCGATCTATTCCTGACCGCTCGGCGGCCGCTCGGCGGCCGCTCAGCCGCCGCTCACGACGGAGCCCGCGGAACCCTTGTCGCCCGCCGATTTCTCCGTGGCGGACTTCGGGATGTGCTTGTCGGCCCTGAGCGCGTCCCAGACCTGCTGGTCGGCCTCCTCCAGGGGAAGCACGCGGTTGAGGTCGTCGGGGTCGTACTGGATGGGCAGCGTGACCATCTTCATGCCGCCCGCGCCGATGCCCTTGAGGCCGTTCGCGAAGCTCGCGAGGGACCTGACGTCGTTCAGGTCGGAGTCGGTGGTGATGGCGCTGGTCGCGTCGTTCGCCAGGTCGAACATCTTCTTCGGGTTGCTGAAGAGGCCGATGTCCTTGACCTGGTCGAGCAGGGCCTTGATGAAGGCCTGCTGGAGCTGGATGCGGCCGAGGTCGCTGCCGTCGCCGACGCCGTGCCTGGTGCGGACGAGGCCGAGGGCCTGCTCGCCGCTGAGTGTGTGCGTGCCGGCGTCCAGGTCGAGGTGGCTGTCCTTGTCGTGGATGGCCTTCTTGGTCGTGATGTCGACGCCACCGAGGGTGTCGATGAGCTTCTTGAAGCCCGTGAAGTCGACCTCGATGTAGTGGTCCATCCGGATGCCGGACATCTTCTCGACGGTCTTGACGGCGCAGGCGGGGCCGCCGACCTCGTACGCCGTGTTGAACATCTGCCGACGGCCGCCCGGATCGGTCCTGCCGTCGTCGGTCTTGCACGAGGGCCGGGATATGAGGGTGTCGCGGGGTATGGAGACGACGCTGGCCGTCTTGTGGCCCTTGTGGACGTGCACGATCATCGCGGTGTCGGAGCGGGCGGCGCCCTCGTCCTTGCCGTACTTGGCGTTGTCGCCGGAGCGCGAGTCGGAGCCGAGGACGAGGATGTCCTGGGAGCCGTTGTCGATGTCCTGGGGGCGGTCGCCGTCGAGCGCCGAGTTGATGTCGACGCTGTTGAGGTTGCCGTTGAGCTTGAAGTACAGGAAGCCCGCGCCCACTCCCCCGAGGACGACCACCGAGGCCGCGGACCACGCCGTGACGACGAGTGCCTTGCTGCGCTTGCGGGGCTTGCGGCGCCGGCCGCCGCCACCGCGGGAGCGCTGGGGCTTCGCGTGGGCCATACCCGCGGGCGTGCTCTCGTCGGTCATGCGCTCCCCAGTCCTCGTCGTGCGGTTACCCCCTGCTTTCAGGGTCAGGCGCCGTCTGTCGTCACTTGTCAGACGGCGAAACCGGTTGAAGGGTTGCACAACGCCCTGTGCGCGCCCCGGGACCCACCTGTCACGGAGCGTGCACCTCTGACCCTGCATTGCCGCCCTCACCTGCGACTTTTTCCGCCCCCGGGCTACTGCCCGTGAGCGTGAGAATCTCTTATGCGTGTGGCCAAGGTCTCGCTCCGGCCCCACTGCCCACATAGCGCACCAAAAGGGCCGCCCCGTCACTGCTGTGACGGGGCGGCCCTGAGAACTGCTGAGGACGACTAGTCGTTGCCGTTGCCCGGCGCCGGGGTCGTCTTCTGGATCTGCAGCAGGAACTCGGCGTTCGACTTCGTCTGCTTCATCTTGTCCAGAAGCAGCTCGATCGCCTGCTGCTGGTCGAGCGCGTGCAGCACGCGGCGCAGCTTCCAGGTGATGGCGAGCTCGTCGCTGCCGAGCAGGATCTCTTCCTTACGGGTACCGGACGCGTCCACGTCCACCGCCGGGAAGATGCGCTTGTCGGCGAGCTTGCGGTCGAGCTTCAGCTCGGCGTTGCCGGTGCCCTTGAACTCCTCGAAGATGACCTCGTCCATGCGCGAACCGGTGTCGACGAGCGCGGTCGCGAGGATGGTCAGCGAGCCGCCGTCCTCGATGTTGCGCGCGGCACCGAAGAAGCGCTTCGGCGGGTACAGCGCCGTCGAGTCGACACCACCGGAGAGGATGCGTCCCGAGGCCGGGGCGGCGAGGTTGTACGCGCGGCCCAGGCGGGTGATCGAGTCGAGCAGCACGACGACGTCGTGGCCCAGCTCCACCAGACGCTTGGCGCGCTCGATGGCGAGCTCGGCGACGGTGGTGTGGTCCTCGGCGGGGCGGTCGAAGGTCGAGGAGATGACCTCGCCCTTCACCGACCGCTGCATGTCGGTGACCTCTTCCGGGCGCTCGTCGACCAGGACGACCATCAGGTGGCACTCGGGGTTGTTCACCGTGATCGCGTTGGCGATCGCCTGCATGATCATGGTCTTGCCGGTCTTCGGCGGGGCCACGATCAGACCGCGCTGACCCTTACCGATGGGCGCGACGAGGTCGATGATGCGGGTGGTGAGAATCCCCGGGTCGGTCTCCAGGCGGAGCCGGTCCTGCGGGTAGAGCGGCGTCAGCTTGCTGAACTCCGGCCGCCCGCGCCCGGATTCGGGCGCCATGCCGTTCTGCGAGTCCAGGCGGACGAGCGCGTTGAACTTCTCGCGGCGCTCGCCGTCCTTGGGCTGGCGGACGGCGCCGGTGACGTGGTCACCCTTGCGCAGGCCGTTCTTGCGGACCTGAGCGAGGGAGACGTACACGTCGTTGGGACCGGGGAGGTAGCCCGACGTACGGATGAACGCGTAGTTGTCGAGGATGTCCAGGATGCCCGCGACGGGGATCAGGACGTCGTCGTCGGAGACCTGCGGCTCGTTGCCGAAGCCGCCCTCGTCGCGGCCACGACGGCCGCGGCGGTCGCGGTAGCGGCCCCTACGGCCGCGCCGGCCACCCTCGAAGTCGTCGTCGTCCTGCGGGCCGTTGTCGCGCTGGCGGTCCTGGCGGTCCTGCCGGTCCTGACGGCCGCCGCCACCCTGCTGCTGGCGGTCCTGCCGGTCCTGACGCTCCTGGCGGTCCTGACGGCCGCCGCCCTGCTGGTCCTCGCCCTTGTTGCCGCGGCGGTCGCGGTCACGGCCACGGCCCTGCCGGTCACGGCGCTCGCGGCGGCCCTCGGCGTTGTCGCCGGAGTTGTCGCCGCCCTTGTCGCCCTTGGCCTCGGAGTCGCCCTTGGCCTCGGCCTTCGACTCGCCCTTCGCCTCGGCGGCGGCCGGCTCGGGGCTGCCCGCGTCGGCGGTGGCGCGGCGCCTGCGGCGCTCGCCGGCCGGCTGGTCGTCTCCGCCGCGCTCGGCCTCGCCCGAACGGGCGGGGCCTCCGGCGGGCTGACCGGGGATGTCGATCTGCTGCTGGGCGCCCTTGTCGGCCTTGGCGCCCGCGGACTTGTCGGCCGCGTCCGCCTTGCCGGCGGACTCCGCGGCGTCGTCGCCCGTACGGGCCTTCGAGGTGGCCCGGCGCTTGGGCTTGGTCTCGGTGGTGTCCCCGGCAGCCGGGGCGCTCTTGGCCGGGGCTCCGCCCCCTGCCTGCGCCTCCTTGATGACCTCGATCAGCTGGCTCTTGCGCATGCGCCCGGTGCCCTTGATTCCAAGGCCCGAAGCGACCTGCTGCAGTTCCGCCAGCACCATGCCCTCGAGGCCGGTGCCGCGGCGCCGCCGGGACCCGGCCGAAGCACCGGTGGCAGGCGCCGCAGAGGCGTCCGTGGCGGGCGTGTCGGCAGTCACGCCCATCAGATCGGTGGTGTCGCTCACGAAGGGTCCTTCCCTGGAGCGGACGTCGGCCTGTCTGGCTCGGCGACCGGTTGTGCTGTCCGGCGGTCGGTCCTTGCTTTCCT
This sequence comes from Streptomyces sp. NPDC058284, assembly GCF_042881135.1. NCBI lineage: Bacteria > Bacillati > Actinomycetota > Actinomycetes > Kitasatosporales > Streptomycetaceae > Streptomyces > Streptomyces sp. NPDC058284. The sequence continues at coordinate 267,640 of NZ_JBHVYE010000003.1, read as the reverse complement.
GTGGACCGTGCCGGGGCGGTGGTCCGCCAACGCGGCGGAAGAATTCATTGGTGATGGCGATTCCCGGTGCGGTGCCACTGACGTGCGGTGTCACTCGGCTCGGTCACGCCGGTTCCGGAGCGTGCTCAGGACCGCCTAGTGCGGGGCACGAGGCAGTTTGGGGGGCTCCCGGAAGAATGGATGTCCCGGACGGGGACACAAAGCACCTCGCCATGGTGAGGTCGGGTGCGGACTTGAGATTAACACTACCGGATCCAACAAACATTCCCCCTCTCGGGATCGGGACACCCCGAATTCCCTTGGGCCGCTCGCGTCAGGGCGCGAGCGGCAGCACGCTCGTTCCCGTGGCGTCGAGGGCCAGCCGGTTGGCGGCCCAGCCCTCCCCCGCCAGGCGTGCGACCTTGTCGGCCGCACTGTCTTCGGCCAGCGCGAGGACCGTGGGGCCCGCGCCGGAGATCACCGCGGGCACGCCGTCGGCGCGCAGCCGCTCGACCAGGGCGGCGCTCTCCGGCATGGCCGGGGCGCGGTACTCCTGGTGCAGCCGGTCCTCGGTGGCGGGCAGCAGCAGCTCGGGGCGCCTGGTCAGGGCCTCGACGAGCAGGGCCGCCCGGCCCGCGTTGGCGGCCGCGTCGACGTGCGGGACGGTGCGCGGGAGCAGGCCGCGGGCCGCCTCGGTGAGGACGGGCTTTCCCGGTACGAAGACCACTGGAACGATGGAATCGACGGGGTCCATCCTGATCGCCCGGCCGGCTCCCCCGTCCATCCAGGCGAGCGTGAAGCCGCCGAGGAGGCAGGCCGCGACGTTGTCGGGGTGACCCTCGATCTCGGTGGCCAGTTCGAGCAGCGCGGCGTCGTCGAGCCTGGCCTCACCGCCTATGGTCACGGCGCGGGCGGCGACGATGCCCGCGCAGATGGCCGCGGACGAGGACCCGAGGCCGCGGCCGTGCGGGATGCGGTTGGCGCAGACGATCTCGAGCCCGCGCGGCTGTCCGCCGAGCAGGTCGAAGGCGGTGCGCAGGGACCGTACGAGGAGATGCGACTCGTCGCGCGGAAGGGTGTCACTGCCCTCCCCCGCGATGTCGATGTGCAAGCCGGAGTCGGCCACCCGGACGACGATGTCGTCGTAAAGACCCAGCGACAGGCCCAGGGCGTCGAAGCCCGGTCCGAGGTTGGCGCTGGTGGCGGGGGTGCGCACCCGGACGGCGGCGGCGCGGAACGCGGGACCGGCCATCGCTCGATGACTCTCCTTGAGCTGCGTGTTTTTGAGGCTCCGTATTTTTCGGTACGTGCCACATGTACGAACACCCGAAGGCCGCTGACAACGGCGGCACCGCGGCATATGCGGCGGGGCGGGTTCGGTACAGCCTATCGAAGGAAGGTTCTGTGGCGACATAGGGCGCACAGGAGGCGCACGATGCGTGTCGTAAGCCCCCTGTGCCACCCCCCTGTACGGAGTTGCGGGGTCTGCCTGCGGTGCTGCGGGCGATGCGGGCTCGGCGGTTGCACCGAGCCCGCGGTTGCGCCGAGCCGCGCGGTTGCGCCGAGCCGCGCGGTTGCGCCGGGCCTCGCGGTTACGCCAGGCCGAGGCGCTCGGCGGCGGCCGCGGCGTCGACCGGGACGGTGACCGGCTGCGGGGCGCCGGCGACGGCCCAGTCCGGGTCCTTGAGACCGTTGCCGGTGACGGTGCAGACGATCTTCTGGCCCTTGTCGACCTTGCCCTGCTCGACGGCCTTCAGCAGACCGGCGACGGACGCGGCCGACGCGGGTTCGACGAAGACGCCCTCCTGGGACGCCAACAGCTTGTAGGCGCGCAGGATCTCACGGTCCGTCACCTCGTCGATGAAGCCGCCGGACTCCTCGCGCGCGGCGAGCGCGTGCTGCCACGACGCGGGGTTGCCGATGCGAATCGCGGTGGCGATCGTCGAGGGGTCCTTGACGACCTCGCCGCGCACGATGGGCGCGGAACCGGAGGCCTGGAAGCCCCACATCCGGGGGGTACGGGACGACACCGAGTCGGCCGCGTACTCCTTGTAGCCCTTCCAGTAGGCGGTGATGTTGCCGGCGTTGCCGACGGGAAGGACGTGGATGTCGGGAGCGTCGCCGAGCGCGTCGACGATCTCGAACGACGCGGTCTTCTGGCCCTCGATGCGGAACGGGTTGACCGAATTGACCAGCGCCACCGGGTAGTTCTCCGACAGGGCCCGAGCGAGGTTCAGGCAGTCGTCGAAGTTGCCGTCGACCTGGAGGATCTTCGAGCCGTAGACGAGCGCCTGGCCCATCTTGCCGAGCGCGATCTTGCCCTGCGGCACGAGGACCGCGCAGACCATTCCGGCGCGTACGGCGTAGGCGGCCGCGGAGGCGGACGTGTTGCCGGTGGAGGCGCAGATGACGGCCTTCGCACCCTCCTCCTTGGCCTTGGTGATCGCCATGGTCATGCCGCGGTCCTTGAAGGACCCGGTGGGGTTGGCACCCTCGACCTTGAGGTGGACCTCGCAGCCCGTGCGCTCGGAGAGCACCTGGGCGGGCACGAGCGGCGTGCCGCCCTCGCGGAGCGTCACGACCGGCGTGGTGTCGGAGACCGGAAGGCGCTCCCGGTACTCCTCGATGATTCCGCGCCACTGGTGGGTCATTGCTGCTTACTCCCCTTCAACCCGCATGATGCTGGCGACACCACGCACGGTGTCGAGATTACGCAACGCCTCGACGGTGCCGCTGAGGGCGGCGTCGGGCGCGCGGTGGGTGACGACGACGAGGGAGGCCTCGCCGTCCTTGCCCGTCTGACGGACCGTATCGATCGATACGCCGTGCTCGGCGAAGACCGTCGCGACCTGGGCGAGCACGCCCGGCTTGTCGGCCACGTCGAGGCTGATGTGGTAGCGCGTGACGACCTCGCCCATGGAGCTCACGGGCAGCTGGGTGTACGCGGAGTCGCCGGGCCCGGTGGCCTCGGCGAGCTTGTTGCGGCAGACGGCGACGAGGTCGCCGAGGACGGCGGACGCGGTGGGCGAGCCACCGGCGCCGGGGCCGTAGAACATGAGCTGTCCGGCGGCCTCGGCCTCGACGAAGACGGCGTTGTAGGCACCCCGCACCGACGCCAGCGGGTGGCTGAGCGGAATCATCGCGGGATGCACGCGCGCGGTGACGGACCCGCCGTCGGCCGCCCGCTCGCAGATGGCGAGCAGCTTGATGGTGCAGCCCATGCGCTTCGCGGAGGCGAAGTCGGCGGCGGTGACCTCCGTCATGCCCTCGCGGTACACGTCGTCGAGGCGCACGCGCGTGTGGAACGCGATCCCGGCGAGGATGGCCGCCTTGGCGGCGGCGTCGAACCCTTCGACATCGGCGGTCGGGTCGGCTTCCGCGTACCCGAGCGCGGTGGCCTCGTCGAGGGCCTCCTGATATCCGGCCCCCGTCGTGTCCATGGCATCGAGGATGAAGTTCGTCGTGCCGTTCACGATGCCGAGGACGCGGTTGACCTTGTCACCGGCGAGGGACTCGCGCAGCGGCCGGATCAGCGGAATGGCTCCGGCGACGGCGGCCTCGTAGTACAGATCCCGCCCGTGCTCGACGGCGGCCTCGTGCAGCGCGGCGCCGTCCTGGGCGATGAGTGCCTTGTTCGCGGAGACGACGGAGGCGCCGTGCTCAAAGGCGGTGGTGATCAGCGTGCGCGCGGGCTCGATGCCGCCGATCACCTCGACGATGACGTCGATGTCCCCGCGCTTGACCAGCGCGGTCGCATCCGTCGTGATGAGCGAGGGATCGATTCCCTCGCGCACCTTGGAGGGGCGGCGGACGGCGACCCCGGCGAGCTCCACCGGGGCGCCGATCCTGGCCGTGAGGTCGTCGGCGTGCGTCGTCATGATGCGCGCCACCTCTGAGCCGACAACCCCACAGCCCAGCAGCGCCACCTTCAGCGGACGCGTACGCATCATCCGACCTCACTTCTTCTACATCTACGGTGGAACCAGTCTCACCCACCGGTACGGACTTTCCGTCCATTGTCCGGATCGTGAGACATGTATTTCATGTTTTCCGTCATCCGACGTCGAGACGCAGGAGATCTTCCTCCGTCTCGCGCCGGACGATCACCCGCGCCTCGCCGTCGCGCACGGCGACGACCGGCGGGCGCAGAGCGTGGTTGTAGTTGCTCGCCATCGAGCGGCAGTACGCACCGGTCGCGGGCACGGCGATCAGGTCGCCGGGCGCGAGGTCGGCCGGCAGGAAAGCGTCCCGTACGACGATGTCACCACTCTCGCAGTGCTTGCCGACCACGCGCACCAGCACGGGCTCGGCGTCGGAGGAGCGGGAGACGAGGGCGACGGTGTACTCGGCGTCGTAGAGCGCGGTGCGGATGTTGTCGGACATGCCGCCGTCCACGGAAACGTACGTGCGCAGCCCTTCGAGGGGCTTGATCGTACCGACCTCGTACAGGGTGAAGGCGGTCGGTCCGACGATGGCGCGGCCCGGCTCGACGGAGATGCGGGGCGTGCGCAGATTCGCCGACGCGCACTCGCGCGCGACGATCTCGCGCAGCGCCCTGGCGATCTCGTGCGGCTCGCTGGGATCGTCGTCGGAGGTGTAGGCGATGCCGAGGCCGCCTCCGAGGTCGATCTCGGGCAGCTCGATGCCGTGCTCGTCGCGCACCTCGGCGAGCAGCTGCACGACGCGCCGGGCGGAGACCTCGAAGCCGGCCATGTCGAAGATCTGCGACCCGATGTGGCTGTGGATCCCGATGAGTTCGAGCCCGTCGAGCTTGAGCGCCCGCCGCACGGCCTCTGCGGCCTGCCCGCCCGCGAGCGCGATCCCGAACTTCTGGTCCTCGTGCGCGGTGGCGATGAACTCGTGGGTGTGCGCCTCAACGCCGACGGTCACGCGGATCTGCACGGGCTGGCGCTTGCCGAGCCGCTCGGCGATGTGCGCGACGCGCACGATCTCCTGGAAGGAGTCGAGCACGATGCGCCCGACACCGGCCTCGATCGCCCGGTGGATCTCGCCCTCGGTCTTGTTGTTGCCGTGGAAGGCGATGCGCTCGGCGGGCATGCCTGCGTCGAGCGCGGTGGTGAGCTCGCCGGCGCTGCACACGTCCAGGTTGAGCCCTTCCTCGTGCAGCCACCGCACGACGGCCCGCGACAGGAACGCCTTGCCGGCATAGAAGACATCGGCTTCGCTGCCGAAGGCATCGCGCCATGCCTGGCACCGGGCGCGGAAGTCGGCCTCGTCGATGAAGTACGCCGGGGTCCCGAACTCCTCGGCGAGCCGCGTCACTTCGATGCCGCCCGTGCTGACGACGCCTTCGGGGGTACGGGTGACGGTGCGGGACCAGACCTTGGGGTCCAGGGCGTTGAGGTCGGCGGGCGGCGCGGAGTAGTGCCCCTCGGGGAATACGTCGGCGTGGCGGGGGCCTGCGGGGTGGGCGGAACGGCTCATGGCTCTGTCGTCTCTCTCACGTATGTCACATCCGTCACATCCATCGCATGCTCTCTCACGGTCACGGATGTCACAGGTATTCGGGTGCGCTGATGCCGAGCAGGGACAGGCCACCGGCGAGCACCGTCCCGGTGGCTTCGGCGAGCGCGAGCCGGGCGCGGTGGGCGGCCGAGGGTTTCTCGTCCCCGCGCGGCAGCACGGAACTCTGGAGGGCGAGCAGCGCGTCGGCGGTGACGACGAGGTACCGGGCGAGGCGGTCCGGCGCCCGGTGCCGGGCTGCGGCGTCGAGAACGCCGGGGTAGGCCTCGACCTGCCGGAGCAGCTCCGGCGCGTCGACCTCGCCGGGCACGGCACCGAAACCGAGGTCGGCGGCGTTGCGCTGCAGGGCGCGGCAGCGGGAGTGGGCGTACCGGACCCGGAAGAGGGGATTGCTCTCGCTCTGCACGAGATGCGCGTCGCCGCCCTGCCCCGGGCTGACGCGCGGGTGGTCGTGGGCGGCGGGGTGGAGCAGGGCCCAGCGCCCGGCGTCGCGGCCGAGCCGGAGGGTGGCTTCCTCCGGGGCGGGGACGGGACGCAGGGTGGGAAGCGGCTGAGGCGGCCGCCCGTGGGCGTCGACGCTGACCCCGAGGAGCCGGGTCCAGTCGGGCTCCGGGGCTTCGTCGCAGGTCACGCGGACGAGGGTGCCCTGCGAGCGCAGGATGCGGCGGACGCTGTCGGCGACGACGACGGCGCGGACCTCGCGGGGCACATGGATCTGGGCGAGCAGGCCGGTGTCGGGGTGGACGTGCCCGTAGCAGCGCCCCCGCCCCAGGACCTCACGGACGAGGGCGCCGCCGCCGGCCTCCGCGAGGGTGATGTTGAGGAACCCGGGCCCGGTGATGTCCACCTTGGCGATCCCGGGCTCGTCGGCGAGCCGCAGGGCCAGCACCTCGGCCACCTGCCGCGGAGGCCGTCCGGCGGCGCGGGCGACCTGAAGGGCGAGATTGCTGGCGTAGTCCCCACACCCCCCGGCCCGCGGCCGCTCGACCCGAACGCTCCCCCCCTCGGGCACGGCCACGCGAAGCTCACCGGCATCAACGGCATGACGCATGGCGCGCAGCACGGTGCGGGAGAGCTCGACGGGGGTCACGGGCCAAGGGTATGGGAGGAGGGGGGTGGGGAGGCCAGTTGGATTGGGGGGTGGTCCGGGATGTGGACGGGGGTGGGGCGGTGGTGCTGTGGGGGGGGCGGTGGTTCTGTGGGGGGGCGGGGCTCTGTCTTTGCCGGGGCGGGGGCCGGGGGTGGTGGGTCGTCGTCCGGGGGCGGCGGTCGGCGCCCTGGGGCGGCGGTCGGCGAGTTCCACGACCCGGCCGCCGGACTTTCGCGACCCTGCCGCTGGGCTTTCGCGACTCAGCCGCCGGACTGCGCGGCGCGCTCGGCCTCGTCGACGCAGCCGCCCATGCCCGAGGCCGAGGCGACGCCGCCGGGGCCCCCAGCGGCTCCACCGGCCCAGCGCTCACTCCCCATGGGCCCACGCTCACGCCCGTGCCCCTGCTGGCCCTGCTGCCCTTGGTGCCCTTGGTGCCCTTGGTGACTCTGATGGCCGCGCCCGAACCCGTTCCCGTCTGCGCCCTGCGCCGACGGCGCTCCCCGCTCCATCAACTGCTGAATGATCCTGACGAGTTCGCTCGGCTCGAAAGGCTTGGCGAGGAAGGCGTCGACGCCGACTTCCAGCCCGTTCTCGACCTCGTACTGGGTGCAGGCGCTGATGACGACGATGGGCAGATGGCGGGTGCGCGGGTCGGACCGCAGGCGCGCGGCGGTGCGCAGTCCGTCGAGCCGGGGCATCACGACGTCGAGGGTGATCACATCGGGCTGCACCTGATGGACGACGTCCAGACATTCGACACCATCGGCCGCGGTCACGACCTCGAAGCCCTCCAGCTCGAGGTTGACCCTGATCAGTTGCCGAATGACCTTGTTGTCGTCCACAACAAGCACGCGGCCGGGCACGCCTGGCACACCTCGAGAGTAGGTCCGCGCCCACCACCGCGTCCCGGTTTTCCCTACTTCCGCCCCGTGCGGGAGGGCCGAGCGGGGCCGCCGAGCCGGAGCACCGAACCCGCTGCGACGCCTCCTCCCGGGACAACGAAATACCTGTTCATGGTGAGCCCCGGAGAGCTGGTAGTGTTCACCCCGTCGCCGCGCAAGCCGCGCCGATACGCCCCCGTAGCTCAGGGGATAGAGCAACGGCCTCCGGAGCCGTGTGCGCAGGTTCGAATCCTGCCGGGGGCACCTTGCAGAAGGTGCCCAAAGACCCCGTCATCAGCGGAAACGCTGAGTGCGGGGTCTTCGCGTGTGTGCAGCCGTATGCCGCCCGAAGCGGCCGTATGTCGAGGTCCGTGGACGAGCTGTGGACGGGATCTTGGAGCATTCCCGCAGGTGATGAGACTCATGGAGCCCAGCGGGCCCAGTCCTCGTTATCGTCGTCCCGGTCTTGGACCGTGCCACGGGTGGGGAGCCTGAGCGTTGCTGGGGGCCGTCGTGCCGTCTTCAGCCGCTGTCCGCGGGCAGATGAATGGACGAGTTGGGGGATCTCGTGGATGTGACCACACTTGCCGTCGCGCTCATCGGCGTCGGTGGAACGCTGGGCGGAACTCTGGGCGGGGCAGTGCTCAGCCAGCGCGTCACCCGGGAGCAAAACCAGCGTGCCGATCGTGAACGGGCGGAAGACCGCCACGACCGAGCGCAGGAAGCCAGACGGGATCTCTATGCCCGTCTGAACACCACAGCTCGCGCTTACCGGGTCGCTGCCCGAGACGCAGTCCGAGCAGCCGAGCGCGGTGAAAGCGTCGAACCAGCAGTCCTCGACACCGCCAAGGAAGCCTGGTCAGAGCAATACTCTTTGGCACAGATGGCACTGCCGAAGGATGTCCATGAGATCGCCTCGACCCTCAACAGGGCGCTCGGAGTCGGGTACTCCGTCGTAAGGCAGTTGCCAAGCAGTCCTGACCCAGACGGGCAGTACAACCGGGCCAAAGCTTGGTTCAGCGGCCCATTGTCCGACGGGGTGTATCTGCTTCGGGTCACTCTGCGCCATGACCTCGGCGTCGAGGTCGAGCCCGACTTCGAACACACTCGCAGGCGGATGCTCGCTGCGCTCGATAGCGAGCGAAGGAGCCTTGAGCACCTGCTCGTCTCTGAACAGGCCCAAGCCACACGGTCTGCTTGACGAGCAGGGCAAACTACGAGGCCCCTGGGCTGATCCCAGGGGCCTCAAACACGATCAGATGCCGTTACTCGTACTCGCGCAGCAGATCCTCGATACGCCGGTTGGCGACGTCCTGCCGTCCGTCGAGGCATTTGGCATACCGAGTCAGCAGGACCTCGACGCTGTTGCCGGCGCGCTCGGCCACCTCCGTCGGGTCGACACCGGCGTTGAGCCATGTCGACAGCGCCGAGTGCCGAAGGTCGTACGGCCGACTCGCGAGCGGCGAGGAGGCGATGGCCGGCGGGAGCGCGAGGAGCCGGGCCTCCTGCCAGACGCGGTAGTAGGTCGAGGACGGGACGACCGAACCTTTCTCGCTGAAGAAGAGGCGCCCGTCGTCCGCAGTCCCGAAGGTGGCCAGGTGCTCGCGGAATATGGCCACGAGGTGGGGCGGGATAGGCACCCGCCGGACATCCTCGGTCGGTCGATTCTTCAGCCCCCGATCGTCGTGGGTCTCCCCTGAATCGGTCCACTGCTTGCCGACCGACGGGCGAGTCCGGTGTAGCAGCGCCGAGCCCCAGCCCTGTTCGAAGAGGATCAGGTCTGTCTCGACGAGGCCCACCGCTTCCGCCGGCCGCAGGCCACCGAAGTACATGGCAGCGAACAGACCCACGAGGCGACGACCACGAGCACGCCGGTACCCGCCCACGTAGGAAACCGCCGCCAGGAGGTTCCGTGCCTGCTCCGGATTGGCGACAACCCGCGGGTCGATCTGGTTGGATACCTTCGGCTTCTGCCAGCGGACAGCCGTGATGGGGTTCTCCCGCAGCTCCCCCAGGTCGACGGCGTAGTGCGCGGCGTTGACGAGCGTCCGGCGCTTGCGCCGCACGGTCTCCGCCGCTGCCGCCGTGCCGTCGAGCTTGAGCTTCAGCGAGTCGAGGACCGTGCGAGCCGTGGCCGCTTCAGCGAGATCGGCGAGCGGCCCGCCGTCGTGGCTGACTGTCGTGGCTCGAGTTCAGACGGGTCGCATTGAGAGCGCGAGCATCAGCCCGAACGCCGAGCTGGGCCGTCTAGGCAACTCACGGCGGCCGTTGACGAAGTACGGCGACCACCAGGGGCACGAGCCAACCGCTCCTGAGCAGGGAGGACGCGGGTCACCAAGGGGCGTCGACAAGATGCAGGGCGAGAAGACTGGTCTTTAATTGCCCATTGAGACCTCGAGGACCGCTCGAAAAACCTAACGTTCGTCCACATCAGCGGCCGAACACGGCAAGCGAACTATTTCGTCATGACATGGGAAGCAGAATCTCATCGATGGGCCGGAAGCCGACTGGATTCTCAACTACCAATCTCCTTCCAGTGCCGTGATTCACCTCTCCATCCACGATTACCACTCGGCGAGCACGATGCCAAATGACGGCCTCTTGGTAAGCTTCATAGGGAAGACGAACCCGGATTTCTGACCTCCTCCCCCTGCGTACTGTTGAAATTGTAGCGAAGCCGAACGGGTCATCCCCCACATGCCTCAACTCCACAATATTTCCTGAGAATGTCGATGTGGAATCGATGCGGTGTTTTTTCAGCTTCTCTGCAGCCTCTTCAATCTTCTCCGAAGCATCTGACTCAATAGAAACTGAATTAGGCATTGTCTCTGGAGCAGGAACAGAAGAGGCCCATTCAAAAATCGTCTCGAACTCGCTAACCGAAGGCTCTGTTAGGATCTTTGCCAGCGCAGAGCAAAACTCCCTACTGACACCGCGTGCAACCACGGCATGCAGATCTCCCACACTGGGCGAGGATTCAGGCTCGACAATAATTTCTTTCACTGCCATAAGCGACTGAGCAAACGTGCGCGTCACTCGACGCTCAAAAGGTTCCGGAGCAGCTTTAAATAGCTCAAGGTCGGCCGATTGCGCAGCTTCTCCGGTGGTCTCCTGTGTATGCGATAGAGGAACTAAGATGGGGATGATAAAAGAGCCTTCTTGGGTGTGATCCATCCGTGCACGTCGCAAGACTGCGTCACCCTGGCGTGCATAGTTGCCCCCGATGTCGCCGCGTTCATTCCACGCGGTGGTGCCGACTGCCCTGAGCAACTTGCGCGCGGAGGCGATCACCGTAGATGCAGCCTCGAATGGAATCGTGTCGGTGATCGCATAGTCATTCGCGGCCCGCAGATATGTCACATCCATCAGACGGTATCGAATACTCAGAGCCACGTCTTTTGGACTTCTGCACTCTTTCCTAGCGATTCTTTCGACGATTCCGACGGAAATCCCCGGGTCGTTTACAGCGGGGACCCCGATCATGACACCATCGCGGACCCAGATCGTACCGGCCGATCCAGGAGGCTGACTTTCCCATCCCTCAGCTCGCAAGTAAGTGCGAATCTGAGAGACAGTCGGAATCCTGACGCCGCGCGATCCTAAGGCATCGTCGGAATGAAGCATGATTTCACCTCCTGCTCCCATAATTCCAACGTTGCCGCTGTAAGTCGCTGCGTCTTTGGGACCACAATCTTGTCAGTGGGAGCCCCTGCGCCGTTTACGCGCACCCAAAATGCGGCCGCCCTCTGGTTGGTTCCTGCATCGTGATGCTGAACCCAATCCACAGGATCCTTGTAATCTAAAATAACTAGCACGAAATAGACCGGCACAGCTGAGGTTGACCAGCTGTGCCGCCAATGCAGCTCTGAGCCCCAAGTGGCACTCTTCCCTGATATTTTGAATTGCGAGCTACACTTGATCTGAACTCGCACTGCCGCTATCGCAAATTCCAAGCTGCCGTCTACTGCGATGGCATCCTCATCCGGTGCCGTCTCGTTGAAGCCGACCGCAGCCTGGCTAAATATCGATTTCACATAGGCGACACCGAATCTACCTTTCGCCGTGTTCGGATCCAGCGTGGCGATCGAATGCAAGTGCGTTGCCCCCTCCCTGCCATGCAGCTTCCCCATCCCGGCCCACGGGTCACACCTGCATGACTGTCCGCTCAGCCTTGGGTTCAACCTGCAACGAAATCCAAATCGTAGCCACGAAGTGACGCCCTGTCACTACTCGTGACCTTCAGCTGCCATCGTGGTCAACTCACGCAACGACCGCGTGCCACAGCCGTGCCAGAAGCAGGGGTCAGTAGCGGTCAACAAGGGTGGCTGGCGGGTGATCAGTCCCCGCTAGCTCGGTCAGCGAAACCCGCAGGTCACGTGTCGTACGGCCCAGCCTTTTTCCTAAAGCGGGTGTCGTAACGGCTGCGTCCAAAGTTGAGGGCTCAGGGCGCCGTCGTCACGGGCTGGCCGTCGTGGCTTGCACTGGCCGACGGCACGGGTAGCGTCGCTGAGGCCGGCGGGGGTGCAGCGAGGCTCACGCGTGCGTGGCCGGGCGGCCGACCCACCGTCGTGGCTGACTGTCGTCGGCTGAGGTTCAGACGGCCGCGCCGAAAGCGCCGCCCCTGACCAGCCAAAACCCAGCTCAACAAGATTCCCGGCACGACCCTTTGGCCAAGGATGCCGCATGGCGCTGCAGCATCAGTAGCGCGGCCTCCGAGTTGTCTTCGAAGGATCCCTCTCCCCGCGCCGCTGCCATTAGGATGTCGATGCTGGTGAACTGAGCGGACAAAGTGGCAACTCGGCCGGTTAGCACCTCATCGGCGTCTTGACGGACGTGTGGACTGTCGAGGTCGCCGCTGAAGTCTAAGAGTTTGAGTGGAGGGGTCTGATGTCTGCGGGTGTCGACCCGGTCGTCAGTGCGCGTATGTCCCGAATCCGAGGGCGCGACACCGCACCCGAGATAAAAGTGCGCCGAGAGTTGCATCGGCGCGGTCTCCGGTACCGGGTGAACTTCAAGCCCGTGTCCACATTGAAGCGGACAGTCGACGTTGCCTTCACAAGGCAGCGAGTCGTTGTCCTGATCGACGGGTGCTTCTGGCATGGCTGTCCGGAGCACTTTCGGCCGGCAAAGGGGGACCGGAAGGAGGTTTGGGCGGCCAAGATCGCTGAGAATCAACGCCGTGATCAGGACTCCACCAGGGAGTTCACGTTGGCGGGATGGAACGTTCTTCGTTTTTGGGAGCACGCTGACCCGGTCGAGGTAGCCGACAAGATCGAGGACGAAGTGATCAGACGGTCCGTGAGTCGGCGGTCGCCTTCCGAGATACCGCGTAGGTGATCTGCTCGCATCGTGCTCTCAAGATGGTGGCTAGCGAGAGCGAGAGGCGCCAATCGTCGTCGGTCAGCGGTGCGGTGTTGGGCTTGGTGACGGCGATGGTGATCAATTGCGACTCGGACTCCGCCCGGCGTAGGCAAGCGTGCCAGACCATGCCCTGCAGGCTGCTCATTGGGCCCCAGGTGATGAAGGCCGACTCACTATCGGGGCCATCGGCGAGGCAACGCATCGGTTTCACGTCCAGTGTCTGCGCGCGGAGGGTCCACCCCGAGCCCATGGCGAGCCGAACGACCGACTGCGGACCGGGGTACTCGCGTGTCGTCATCTGAGCCATCGGCCCGACACCTTCGAGCGCCCGACGGTACTGCTTCGCCGGTCCATCCTTAATCCACGGGCGTATCTTCTCCGTGGGCATGAACCTAGCGAGTCGCCCACCGATCTTGGGATCCTTGACGAACCGGTCGTACATCTCCGTCGCTGCGGGCGAAGAGACCTCCTCCCAACGCATGGCGTCGAAGTGGCGGGCTAGCTCCGCGAAGATCTCCAAGCGGATCGGTTCCGGCAGGGTCGCCATCAGCCCCCCTCGACGGGCGGGAACTCCAAACGGACGCTGTCGTCGGCTCCCCCGAGGTCACCCACGTCGGCCATCCATTGGTCCAGGAGTCCCTTTACCCTCAGGTCCTCGAACTCGAACTGGTTCCGTCCGACTGATACCTGCTCGATCTCGCCCTCGGATACCTGTTCTCGCATGTCGTATACCTCGGCCAACCGTCGGATATCGCTGACGAAGTCCAATACCTCCACGTGGGTCTTTCCCTTGCGAAGGCGGAGTCCGCGGCCGAGCTGCTGCACGAAGATGCGTCGACTGTGGGTCACCCTGGCGAAGCAGAGAATGTTGACGTCGGGCACGTCGACCCCTTCGTTGAGGATGTCCACGGCGACGAGGATGGGCACTTCTCCTGTACGGAAGTTGAGCAGCCGTGCCCGCCGCTCCCGTGTTTTCAGCCTGGCGTGCAGCGTCTCGGACCGCTCCCAGCCGGGCCGTCGGGCGAGCAGGTCGCGCATCCGCTCGGCGTGCTCGATCGTCTGGCAGAAGACGATGGCCCGCGGGTTCGTTGTCTGGTCCCAGACCTTCTCGAGGTGTCCCCGAACCGACTCATCCCGCTCGGGGATGAAGAGACGCTTGTTCAGGTCCTTGATGGAATAGCCGTGCTCGGAGGCGTGGCGAACGAAGTCCCAGTCAATGTTGTCGGCGAACACGCGGTACTTCACGTCAGCGAGGTAGCCCAGTCTCATGCCCTCCGAGATGGACACCCGCTCGACTGGTTCGCCGAAGGTCCGCTCAATGTCGTACCGGTCGCCTCGCCAGGGCGTGGCCGTCACACCCATCCGTTTGGCCTTGGGTAGCAGACCCATCATCGTGGCGTAGTTCCCGGTCTCCCCCACGTGGTGCGCCTCGTCCACGATCACCAGCTCGGGGGCGTAGCCCGCTTGGATGTAGTCACGTGCTGTGTTCGATACGCCGAAGGTGACGCCCGGCAGGGAATCGGGTTTCGAATCGCCGTGCAGCAGACGGGTCGGTACGTCCTTGGGGATGTCCCGCCACATCGCCCGTTCGAGTTGTTCCACGAGGTCGATCATGTGCGCGGTGACCAGCACCTTGGCTCCTGGGTTGGCGAGGAGGAATCGTCGCAGCAACCTGCCGGCGACGACCGTCTTGCCAAGGCCCGTAGCGAGGTAGATGAGTGCCTCGCCGGTGTCCTCTAGGGCGGCCCAGGCCGCTTCCACGGAACGGTCCTGATAGGGGTGGAGGTCGAACGGTGTGACTCTCTCCGGAGCGCGATCGTAGATCGTCGCCAGCCGTTGGCCGTCCCAGAGGGTCACGTTGACTCCGACGTCCCTCAGTGCGTCCGCCCGGTTCTTGGCCTTCTGGGTGAACGCCCGATTGGTGACCACGACCGCTCGGTGTATCGCGTAATGCCGCATCGCCGCGTGGGTTTCGTCCACGGCATCGCGATCCACATTGACCGACTTCTTCCATTTCGACTGGAAGATCCAATCCTCACCGTTGAGTCGGCCAAGGAGGTCAGCACCTTTATCCCCGGGACCATCGATGTTGACCACATCCGTGAACGAGATCAGGCCGAGCAACCGCTCCAGCTGGCGCGTGAAGCCCTTCGGGCCTTCCTCAACGAGGAAGGCCGACTCTAGGAATGATCTGTTCATGCCTGGACGATCTCCGCGTCCAGTAGGTCTGCGGTAAGGAGCAGGCGGGACAGTTCCAAGGTGTTCTGCAGGGGTGGGCCCATCACCATCCGCTCGAGGTCGGTGAGGAAGGCGCTAACACGGGCCACTTGGTCCGCCTGCGTCTCCTCGCCGAGCGCAGCGTAAGTGGTGCGGAACAACCCGCCGTCCAGTACCAGTTCGGGACCGCTCGTAACGAGGTCGAGGACGCCCTCGACTCCCAGGTAGCGCGCGAACTCTCCGTTTTCCACCGCTGCCTTCCAATCGACGTCCGGTGCCACCGCGATGGCATACGACTCGGCGGCCCGCTTCGACTGACCGGACAGGGCGGACCAGAACGTGGCCGCGTCCTTCGAGGTGAGATCGGCGAGCCGATCTCGCAAGCCCTCCAGCAGCATCTCCGCGCGACTACGCACCGCGCTGGAGTCCACCCGTCGGTCCGGGAACTGCTCGAGGATCGAGGTCACCAATCCGTCAATGGAGCCCGATACGGAGTACACGCTCTTCAACTGCGGTGCCGCGCAGACGAGCGCGACGTTCAGTGGGGACCACCCGTACCGCGCGATCAGCGTGGTATCGGAGTCCACGTAAATCTCTACCTCGCCAGCTACGATCCGAACCACGGCCGGCTGCCGGTGGCCGTCCTTGAGCAGTTCGACTCCGGAGGTGACGTAGACGCGAAAGACCGCCTGAGCGGTACCAAGGCGAACTTCGCGGTCAGTGTCGGGAAGCAGCGTCGCGTGCTCCCTGTACCTCGCGAAGCGCTGCTCCTCGGTCTCCGGCCGTGTCCCTGCGGCTGGCTCCGGCTGCTTCTGATCTTGGGACGATGAGTGGCCGTCGGCCGCCCCCGTCCCCAGATGTCCAAGCCCCTCCCCGTTGAGCCAGTCATCCTCGTCGGACGGCGGTGCCGGCTCCGGCGGTGGCCCATTCTTGACCCGATCATGATCGGCCGCAGCCTCGTACCACTTCTCGTCGGTCTGATACTCCGGATCCCCGCTGCGGAACTTCTGTGCCCATCTCTTCGCCTCATTGTGGATGGCGGTACTGCCGTTGCCCGGCATGAGGTACCGGAGACCCGGTTTGTTCTCCCGGAAGGCGTTGAAGAACCTACTCATCGGAGAGTCGTTCTCGCGATTGAACAGGCGCTTGGCGAGCTGTGGACGCAAGGGCAGGTCGCCTCGCACCTTCTCGACCATGTATCGCCACTCCGGCGACGACGTGTCGAAATTGGTCTTGCGGACGTTGACCGGCGCGTGGTCGAGATGGATCTCGCCGACGATGCGGCCCATACCGAGTTCGATCGGATACTCCAGCTCAATGTCTCCGTCTGGCCCCTCCCAGTCGAACAGAGACCTGTCCCTTGTCGTAATCGCGCGCCCGCTCCGAAGAAACGTCAGACCGAAGTCGGACTTATCAGCGAACCTCTGCACGCCCAGCCAGCCCACGATCCGGCGCTCTCGCTCCTGGATGTCAGTGCTCTCACAATCGACGCATCGGTCATACCTTGAGGTGTACCAGCGCCCACAGTTCATACAGGCGAAGGCGTTGGTGAGTGGCACGTGGATTTGTTTCGCAGCAGGCGCCTCCGCAGCCTTGTACATGACCGACCGGGTCGGGTCCCAGATACACGGAACGAGAGGGGGCACCTGGCGAGAGTTGACGTACAGGCGCTGGTTCAAACCGCCCATCAGCTGCGCCCCCGAATGAGGGCCATCGGGATCACGCAGCATGTACGTGTAGATCCGCCCTAGGTTCTTGCTGACCTCCCGGATTGAACTCGCCGACTTCAACTTGACGACTACGTCTTCGCGGAGGTTCGTCACCGAGACGAGAGTGCCGTGCTCGTCGGGATCCTTCCGCTCGTAACGAAGGGGCACCTCATACGACGACCGTCGCTGCATCTCTCTAAGATCGATGGTGGCAGTGATCCATTGGTCGTCGCCACGCCGTCCCGAACGGACCTCCGTTACCGTGCCAAGGCGGGCCGTGGCGATGTTGAAGCCCATGCCGAACAGGCCGAGGCTGCCGAACCGTTGCTTACCCGACGTGCCGGCGCTCAGGGCATACCGCAACTCCGCCGGAGACATCCCCCGGCCGTTGTCGCTCACAACAACCTTGGCAGCCCGGTTCACCTTGCCCGCCGTGGGCAGGGTGATGTCTATTCGAGGTTCCAACGTTTCATCGACACGGGTGGCCTCGACGAGTTCGTCGAGACAGTTGTCGATCAACTCGCATAGGCACTGGTGAAGTTGGAGGTCGACCTCCGCGATCATCTCCAAGATTCGGGGGGAGGGCGTCAAATTGAGGGTGCCGGGTCGCGTCTCCGTCTCCGTCATGCTTCGGATCCCTCCGCGCGCAGGGCGGCGTGGACGCTATCGGCCACGACCCGCGCCAACTCGACTGGGACCGCGTTGCCGAGCTGGCGCATCGCCTTGCCCCAAGGGCCATGCAGCTCGTAGTCATCCGGGAAGGTCTGCAAGCGAGCACTTTCCCTGACCGTGAAGTAGCGGATGGAGCCATCCGCCTCACGCAGCATGTTCTCGCCGCCGGGGACCCCGTGATGCCCTGCTTTCAACGTCTTCGCCGGCCAGTCCATCGGGCTACCAGTGTGACCAGGGTAAGAACGAGCTCCGGGTTGAAAGACGTGGTTGAGGACGCCCGCAGTACCTGTCAGCTTTGGCTCGGGAAGACCGGCCAGCGCGTCGCGTATGGTGCGCCAGCGCTCATGGACCTCGTCCGGCCGCAGTTCCGCAGGTATGGGGACGTTAGGCCGTTCCGGGCGTTTCGCCTTGGGCACTTCATGTTCCTGCCAGTACTCGCCAGTTGTCCACTGAGCATGCAGAAGCGCGCGCCTCGAATGTGTGACATGCGGGAATTCCCAGGTCACGTCCAGATCGTTTCGGAAACCGACCAGGAAGACGCGCTGGCGCTGCTGCGGCACGCCGTAGTCCGCCGCGTTAGCGAAGGCGGGGGTGACCCGATAGGCCAACTCTTGGTTGCTGACGTCCTTGCCTGCCGCCCGGAGCCGCAGCAGGTGATCCCCCCACAGTTCGTCAGGTTTCGCGGCGAGGAGAGGCAGCGAAAGCCTGGCCTGGATGTATTGGAAATAATCGGCGAACCTCGGGCGCGCCAGACCCCTCACGTTCTCGATGATGAACGCACGGGGCCTCAGATGGGCGATCGCCTCCGCCGTGGCCGGGAACATGTCACGCTCATCGTCATCCGCCTTACCGCGGCCGCCAATGGAGAACGGCTGGCACGGCGGGCCAGCGGCGACGAGATCCACCTCGTCAGTGATGCGGGACCAGTTGAAGTCCCGGACGTCGCCCTCCTCGACGTGCCAGTTCGCGACGAGCGCGTTCCCCCGGGCCTGGTTCTGTCGCACCGTGTCACAGGCCCACTTGTCCAACTCCAGGGTCGCCAGCGGGTCGAAACCGGCCTCCTGACAACCCAGCGCGAGCCCGCCAGCGCCAGCGAACAACTCCACGCTCGCGAGCCGGGCGGGCGTGTTCCTCATCAATAAGAGGGAGGGGTGGCGAACGGTAACGCTCGCAGGAACGACCGCAGTCTCAGACATGCACTTCTTTCCAACCATAGCCCTAGTCCGAACATCATGATGCCGCACAATCCGACGACCTCGCCAGGACCTACGGGTCTCCTGATCGCCTTCCGGGCTGTGGCTACCTGGCGCCACGGTTGAGGCGACGTCGCCGAGATAGCCAGCGACTGGATGCGCGCGGTCGCCTCCGCGCCGCCCACCGACCTGGCTGACGCCTGCCGCGCTTGGCGCGAGCAAGTCAACAACCGGGCCAGCATGTTGCCAACGGTGTAGTTCAACGTGCTGCCCAGGAGACAACAAACCTTTGACGCACAGCGTCGGCGACGTCCCGCTGCCCGCCTTCTCGCCGAGCACCGCGTGCGGCCGTGTGGAACCGATGAACCTGAGACGCCTGCTCGACCGTCACCTCTGAACTACGGTCCTCGCGTTTCGCACGACGTCCTCCCGCGACTCTCCGGATAGAGCTTGGGGGCAGCGACATGCTTCCCATCCGCCCCACACGGCACGCCAGTTCAGATGTCATCCGTTCGTGCGGCAGACTCGAACGGGCGGGATATGGCCGCTGGTGCGCGTGCGCTGGACTACTGGGTGGTCAAGACTCAGCGAACACCATCGGACAGCAAAGGCTTCGGCGGAACCGCACTCTGCGCTGTTGACTTCGGCGCCCTTGTGTTCGCGGAGTACAGACGGCCCGTGGACCAAACGTGGACGGAGAGCGCACTGTCTGTCGCTTAAAGACCCGTGAACTGCATGAACGTCGGAACACGCAAGGCCCTCCGGAGCCGTGTGCGCAGGTTCGAGTCCTGCCGGGGGCACCTTGTAGTAGGTGCCCAAAGACCCTGTCACCAGCGCTTTCGCTGAGGACGGGGTCTTGGCGTATGTGCAGGCGGTGCCGCTAGAAGCAGCAGTTTGCCGGTGATCACGCAGTGTCGACGTAATGGTCTTGGTGAGTTATACCCCGGCTCAGACGGGCCAAGAAGCCCCCTCGTAGCGGCGCAACCCACTGAGTGGTCGTCGCGTCAGAAGTGGACACCGTAGATAGCCAGAGGTTCGCGATCGACCATGGCTCTCCGTGCTTTCTCCCGGAGCCACTCATCCAGAGGCCGCTCTTGCTCCAGCGCCATCACGAGTTCACGGAGCTCCCCAAGAACGACGACGCGATGGGCCAGGACGCGACGGCACTCGTCTACGGCTGGCTGCGTGAAGCCTGAGGCAGAGATCATCAGGTCACGCACTTCGGCTCTGCCGTAGACCCGCACGAGGTGCTCAGCAACAGGCCCCTTGCCGAGCACGTTCGCCAGCCCGTCGCCGACCATGCTCCCGTCTGCCGTCAGGCCGGCGAAGTCGGAGTCCAATCCCAGCAGGGCGAGTTGATCGGCTAACGCGTTGACGTCGCGCCGCGCATGGTTCCAACCGCGGACGTAGGACGCGCCCGGCATCAGGTCTTCCGTCCGCCTGGCCACCACTCCACGTCGGTCAGTCATGGCGCTATGGCCCTCCTTTGCCTTCATCGACGGTCGGCAGCGATTGACGGGCCTCCAGGACTGGAGCCGGCCCGAAGCCCTCGGCAAGCGCCAGGCGCAGGAGCTCCGCCACGCGCTCCGCCGTGTCGGGCGATACCCGGCCCAGCTCAACCAAGCCGTGTCCGAAGGCATTCAGCTCCGCACGCAGATACGGGAAGTTCTTCTCCAGACCTGCCCTCACCAAGGCATCGCGCAGCGCTGTCGTCGCGTTTCGGGCCGCGTACCAACCGTCGCCATGCAGAGGGGACCACGCAGCAGCGTCCGGCTCGTCGGGTGGGTCGATCGGCATCAGTCGTCCACCTCGTCGCGGAGAACGGTGGCCGCCACGTACGGAGTCGGGTACCGCTCGTCGAAGCGGTCGATCCTGCCAGGAGTTCCGCGGACGCCACCAAGGCAGTCGCCATGGCGACCGGGCGCAACGGGTTGGCTTCCGGCCGGCGCACCGGCGCGCGGAGCCACTGATAGCGGTCGTCGGCCAGCGGAATGGGGCCGGGTACGACCATCGCGGAGCCCTGGTCGAGGTACCGGTACGGAGGCGGCGAGGTCGTTTCCCGGTCGAGGCAGTTCGTGAAGGTCCCACGACTTCCGGAGCCGAGGAAGAACCCGACTCTCTGCGCCTTGCGGTCGACGACCGTCGGACCGAACGGCATGGCGCTGCGCAGGAGGCGGTCGAACATCTCCATACCGAGACGCTGTTCCAGGCTCACCACGTCGAATAGGCGGCCGGTCGGCAGCAGCGTCGGTGTTCGCGGGTCTTCCACCCAGACCTGTCGGCACTCGGCCGCGTTGTCCGCCGCCGCGGAAAGCCACTCCACGCCTCGCCTTGTCATCCGCTGCACGTCGTCCCACCCTCAACCGGAGTCGAGTGCGGCTCAGTGCCGCTGTGAATCCAGACTCGTGGCCCAGCACCAGGCCGGGACAGATGACGAGAGGTGACGGCGGGAGTGAAGGGTTCACGTCTCCATGAAGCCGACCAGTGTCCGCCTACGTGAGGCTCGCGTCGGTCGTGGTTGGAGCCAGCCGCGACTGGTCAGGGAGTTGCGCCAGACAGCCACCCGGCGTGGGCATCAGCTCCCGTCGGACAGCAGCGTCAAGCGGCGTATCGCCAGTTGGGAGAACGGGCACAGCATCCCCGACAGCTTCTACGGGCCGCTGCTCTGCGATGCGTACGGCGTGAATGCTGGAGAGCTCGGCCTGAATCACAGCGAACCCAAGGACGCGGCCGTAGTAGACGCGGCGTATCCCGCAAGCCCGGACGACGCTATCCAGACCATCGGTCAGTTGTGGCGTGCGGATCTCAACCAGTACGACCCTCTGCTCACCTCAGAGCCTTCCGAGCCCGCGTGGAGCGAGGCATCCCTTCGGTGGTTGGTTGCGCCTGAGCCCAGTACTCCGCGCCCGCGGGACGGCGGAGTACGGGTCGGGCTCGGCGACGTGGCAGCGGTGAGGACCACAGCGGATGTGTTCGCCCGCCTGGACGACCAGTTCGGTGGGGATCACGCGCGGCACTCGGTCATCCAATACCTGAACAACGACGTGGCGCCGCTGCTGCGAGGCCGGTACACGGAACAAGTGGGGCGGGCGCTCTTCTCCACCGTCGCGGAAGCCACGCTCCTGGCCGGCTGGATGTCGTACGACTCATGCCGACACGGGCTGGCGCAGCGCTATTTCCTCCAGGCCCTCCGCCTCGCCCAAGACGCCAACGATCGGCGGCTCGCGGGCAGCATCCTGAGCGCAATGAGTCACCAGGCGACCTTCCTGGGGCGGTACACCCAGGCCGCGACCCTTGCCCGCGCGGCTCTCATGGGTATCTCTCCGGTCGCTACGCCGACGCTTCGGGCCCAATTCCACGCCATGGAGGCCCGCGCCCTTGCCCGTACAGGCGATGTCATCGGATGCGAAGCCGCTCTGAGTGCGGCATCCAAGGCTCTGGAGAGTCGGAACAGCGAGGACGAGCCGGAGTGGATCAGCTACTTCGACGAGATCGAGCTTGCTGCTGAGGCCGCCCATTGCTTCCGGGACGTCAACAGCGCCCGCCGGGCGGTGGCCCATGCCGAGAACGCCATGAGCGGCAGCCACGTGCGAAGTGACTTCTTCGCGACCATGGTCCTTGCCGACGCACACATGCGTGCGGGTGAGGTCGAGGAAGCATGCCGCGTAGCTCTCGATGCTCTTGATCTCGGCGAACAGCTCAAGTCCGCGAGGTGCGTCAGCTATCTCGCGGAGTTCCGTCACAACCTCAGAGCGAGGCGCCCGAGCGCGGCGGCACGACGCCTCGCGGAGGAGGGGCAGGATCACCGGCTGTGGATCGCTGCCGGGACGTTCAGCCAAGGATCGGCCAGCGGCTGACGTACTGACGGAGCTTTAGAGAGCACCCCAGGAGTCGTGGCCCCGGCCTGTTCGTAGCGATCTCATACGGCGTGTGAACTCCGCGGCGTGACGTTCACTCGTACCGGCCTGGTGCCCCACCCACACGACCATCATCAGCTCCCGCAGGTCGGCCAGCGTCTCGTAGCCGGGCCAGTTCATGAGGTCGAAGCCGTAGCGGTGCACGAACTCGTCGTACTCAGCCTTGGTGTGCCAGCCGTAGCGGTCGTAGTAGATCGCGGTCAGGATCAGGTCCCACTCGCGTGGCGCCAGGGTCAGCCCATCGAGGTCGATGAGGACCGCGTGACCCTCGCGGTGACGCAGGACGTTCCCGATGTTGGCGTCACCGTGGATCAGGCCGAAGGGGAGGACGAAGTCCAGGCGACCGTACTCCTTGGACAGCCGGGACGCCCGTTCCTCCAGGAAAGAGCGGTCGCCCTCCGAGACGGCGGTCAGGCTCTCCAGGGAAGACGACAGCTTGGCCAGGGGGTCGAAGTACGGGAGGTCCAGCGATTCGGGCTCTTCGAGCCAGTGGAGCCGACGGAGCAGGTCGGCCAGCTCTCCGACCGTCGCGAACTCCTCCCGCTCCTGGACGCTCTCCCAGAAGGTGACCACGCGGCCGCATACGGCGATGGGTTGACGGACGTCGGCCAGCACGCGCGTCGCAGGGAAGTCGGCTTCCTCAAGCCAACGGGCCACCGCTACCGCCCGCTGCATCTCGGTCAGAACGGACGGGTCGCAAGTGATGCGGATGATGATCGGCGCGGACGCGAGACGGTAGACCGCATTCGATCCGAGTCGGAGGAGTTCCGCTCCCGCGGAGTCCAAGCCGGCCGCTTCGCACGCCTCGCGCAGTACGACCGCCACGTCCTCTGCCGTGTCCTCCCCGCCGCTGTCGCGCGCTTCCTCGCCGCTGCCCGAGATCATGGCTCCGACGATACGGCGCGGCCCAGGCCCCGGACAGGGCACCCACGTAATAGGGACGTGATGACCTGGTCGAGGTCACGTCCTTGCGCCGCTCCCCCGCAGATCAGGGGTGTGGTCGCTCTTGCCTCTCACCATGAGGTGCCCAAAGACCCCGTCACCAGCGGAAACGCTGAGGCCGGGGTCTTCGCGTATGTGCAGGCGGCTGCCGCCGTACGGCGACCCGGGCGGCGAAGGCCTTTGATGTCCGGCTGCGTTGTATTCGGGGCTCGGCTCCTGATCAGACAAGGGGCTCGACGCGTTCGGGGGTGCCTGTGCGGGTGACTTCGGAGAGGGCCTTCTTGGTGATGACCTTGGAGAGGTATCCGGAGCCGAACGCTATGTTCATTACGACGTACCAGAACTTCTCTGCGCCGGTCATCTCGGTGAGGCCGTATTCGCTGAGCGCCTTCTTGGCGGGAACCTTTGCGAAGTAGGAGGCTCCGAACGAGATGCATCCGAGGATGTACCAGAAGCTTTCCGCGCTCGTGGGATGACCACTGCCGAGAGTCTACTGCGTCATGGGAGTACCTCCGAACGCCGGCCGGTCCGACCGGGTCTCCATCCTGCGCCTGCTTGAGGGAAATGCACCCCGGTGGTCAGTTGTCTGTTACGGATGCCGGAGCCGTTTGGGCAGGCTTGAATTCCGGACGCCGCCTGTCGAGGGGTGAGGCGGCGAGACGGCGGGTGCGATCCGGTCCGGTCCGGTCCGATTCGGCGCGGGTCAGCTTCGGTCCCGCTCGGGCCGCACGGCCCCCTCCGGCTTCACCTCGTCCTCCTTGAGTGCCCTTGTCTCGCTCTTGAGGATGCGTAGCGACTTGCCGAGTGAGCGGGCGGTGTCCGGGAGTCGTTTGGACCCGAAGAGGGCGATGACCACGATCGCCACGATCAGTAGGTGCCAGGGCTCCAGGGCGTTGCGGATCACTGTCGGGCCTCCGGCTTCTGTGCGGTGCACGGGGATTTTGGCTGCCTGCCACTTGCTATATTGCGCAACTATACAACTGTTACGGACGGGGCGGCAGTGAGGTGGGCAGATGGGTGGGGTCCGGCGTAGGCGGGGGCGGGCGCAGCGGCGGGGGCGGGGGCGCAAGTGGCGGGTGGGGCTCGCTGTTGTGGGGGCTCTGGTCGTGCTCGGTGTGGGGGGTGGTGGCTGGGTCTATCTGAAGTTGAACGGGAGCATCGAGACGTTCGACGCCGACGGGATCTCCGGGGACCGGCCCGCCGCCGGCGGTTCGGGCGGGCAGAACGTTCTCGTCATCGGGTCCGACGCGCGGACCGGCGGCAATCGCGCGCTCGGGGGCGGGGACTCCGACGACATCGGGCGGTCGGATACCGCCTTCCTGCTGCACGTGTACGCCGATCGGCGACATGCCGTCGCCGTCTCCATTCCTCGCGATGCCCTCGTCGACATACCGTCCTGCAAACTTCCGGACGGGAAGTGGACCGAGCCGCAGCACCACGTCATGTTCAACGCGGCGTACTCCGTCGGGGAGACCGCCAAGGGGAATCCCGCCTGCACGCAGAACACCGTGGAGAAGCTGAGCGGGCTTCGGGTGGATCACACCGTTGTCGTCGATTTCAAAGGGTTCTCCGAACTCACCGACGTGGTGGGTGGCGTTGAGGTCTGCCTGCCCAAGGATCTTTACGAGGGCGACCTCAATCCCCGTCGCGGCAGCCCAGGCAGACGGATATTCCGTAAAGGGGTGCAGGAGGTTTCGGGGCAGCGCGCCCTGGACTACGTACGCATTCGCCACGGCATCGGCGACGGGTCCGACATCGGACGGATCAAGCGGCAGCAGGCTTTCGTCAGCGGCCTGTTGAAGAAGATCAAGAGTGAGGGGTTCAGTCCCGGGAAGTTGTTTCCCCTCGCCGATGCCGCCGTCCATTCCATGACCGTCGATCCCGGTCTCGGGTCCGCCGACAAGCTCATCTCCTTTGCCATGTCCTTGAAGGACATCGATCTGCACAACACCAAGTTCGTGACTCTTCCTTGGCGGTACGACGGCGCTCGTGTCGCTGTTGTCGAGCCCGAGGCCTCACAGTTGTGGGCTGCTCTGAGGGAGGACAAGGGTGTCGACGGTGGCGAAAAGCAATCCCGGCGTGAATCCGAAGAGGTTTCCGGGGGTGGGATCGCCGTCCATGTCCTCAACGGCACCAGCGTCGACGGGCTCGCCGCCAAGGCCGCCCGGTCGCTCACCTCGCACGGGTTCACCGTGACCGGCACCGGTACGGCCGCCGGTCAGGAGCACGTCACCACCGTTGTCGAGTACGGGACAGGGAAGGGGAAAGGGAAGGGGGAGGGGCTGAAAGCGCGGGCCGAGAACGTTGCCCGGCTCTTTCCCGGCGCCGAGGTGCGGGCGCGGGCGGCTGCCGAGGGGGGCGGGGTCAGGGTGGTTCTGGGGCGGTCGTACGCCGAGAGGTCCGGGGCCGAGGCGGGCAGCGCGGACAGCACGGGGAGTGGGGACAGTGCGGGCAGCATGGGCAGTGCGGGCAGCACGAGTGGTGCGGGCAGCATGGGTGGTGCGGGCGGCGGTGACCGTCGCGGCAAGGCTCGGGCCGCCGATGCCGGGCCCTGCTCCGATCTGTCCTACGGCTGAGCGGTGAAGCGGCGCCTCAGGGTGGTCAGGGCCGCCGCGTACAGGGCCAGGACCGCGGCCAGGAGCAGGTAGTAGAGGGGCGGCAGCGGGGTCATGGCCAGCAGCGGGCCCAGCGGGGTCAGCGGGAGCAGCAGGCCCGTGACCGCGAGGGCCGTCGCCGCCCAGGTGATCGGCGCGGGTTTGCCGAGGCGTGCGGTCGGGACGCCGCGCGTTGTACCCCGTGTCGCGCCGCGCGCCGCGCCGGCCGTGCCGCGCGTCGTACGCAGGAGCAGCATCACCAAGGCCTGGGTGAGCAGGTTCTCCGTGAACCAGCCCGAGTGGAACACCGACTCGTCCTCCGTCCCCGTCGGGCCCGGCACCGCGAGCGCGAGGATCGCGAACGTCGCGAGGTCCGCCACGGCGTTGAGGACGCCGAAGCCCGTGATGAAGCGGAGGAAGGCGCGCGGGCGCAGTGCGGTGGGGCGGCGCAGGGCCGTGGGGGCGGGGCGCTCGTAGGCGAAGGCGAGTTGGGCCGCGTCGAAGCAGAGGTTCTGGGTCAGCACCTGGGCCGGGAGCATCGGCAGGAAGGGGAGCAGCAGGCCCGCGGTGAGCATCGCTATGACGTTGCCGAGGTTCGAGGAGAGCGTGATGCGCAGGTAGGTCGCGATGTTCGTGCTGCTGCCCCGCCCCGCGGTGACGGCGTGCACGATGGCCGTCAGGCCCGAGGGGCGGGAGGAGCCCGTGGGAGACGCCGTCGGCTCGGTCGTGGCGCGCTGCGGCAGGATCATGTCCGCCGCCTCCCTCGCCACCGGCACCGCGTCGTGCGGGGCCACGCCCACGTCGGCCGCGCGCAGGGCCGGGAGGTCGTTGACGCCGTCGCCGAGGAAGCCCGTCGTGTGGCCGTGGGCGCGCAGGGCCGCGACGACGCGAGCCTTGTCCTCGGGCGTACAACCGGCGAGGACCGTGGTGCGGTGGGCCAGTTCGGAGAGTGCGGCCGGGGTGAGACCGTCGAGGTCGGCGGCCGTGCGGATGTCCGCCCGGTCGACGTCGAGTCCCAGGTCGCGGCAGGCGCGGGCCGCCGTTCCCGGGTGGTCGCCGGTGAGGATCTTGACCGTGACGCCCCGCTCCGCGAGGGCGCGCAGGGCCGGTCCCGCGGCGGGCGTCAACGCGTCGCGCAGCGTGACGAAGCCGCGGAACGTCAGGCCCCGTACGTCGGCCGGGGTCCAGTCACGGTGCCGTGCGGGACGGTCGGCGGTGGCCACGGCCAGCACGCGCAGGCCCGCCTCGGCGTGGCGCGCCGCGTGCGCGTGGAGACGTACGCGCTCCTCGTCGGGGAGAGCACAGTGCTCCAGTACGTTCTCGACGGCGCCCTTGACCACGAGCGTGTGGACGCCGAGGCCGGCGCCGGGGCACGACACGACGGCCGTGGCGAGACGGCGTACGGGATCGAAGGGGAGAGCCGCGATGCCCTCGCCGTGCGTGAGCGCTTCCTCGTCGGCGGCGTCCAGGATCGCCTCGTCCAGGGCGTCTGGCGCGGGCAGGTCGGCGAGCTGGAGGGTCCACCAGGCGTTGACGGCCGCCCAGTGCAGGACTTCGGGGGCGTCGTGGCCCTCGGTGTCGAGGGCGCGATCGAACACCGGGCGGTCCTGGGTGAGCGTGCCGGTCTTGTCCACGCACAGGACGTCCATGGCGCCGAGATCGTGCAGGGCGGGCAGCCGTCTGACGATCACGCCGTGGGCGCGGGCGAGACGTGCGGCGGCCCGTGCCAGGCAGGTGGTGACGACGACCGGAAGCATCTCGGGGGTGAGCCCGACCGCCACCGCCACGGCGAACGGCAGCGTCTCCAGGCCCCGGCCCCGCAGCGCCGCGTCCGCCATCAGCACGAGCGGCGGCATGAGCAGCATGAAGCGGATGAGGATCCAGGAGATGCCGTGCACGGAGCGGTCGAAGGCGGTGGGGAGGGAGGTAGGGCTGGGGAGGGAGGTGGGGGTGGGGAGGGAGGTGGGGGTGGGGAGGGAGGTGGGGGTGGGGAGGGAGGTGGGGGTGGGGAGGGAGGTGGGGGTGAGGAGGGAGGTTGGGGTGAGGGTGCGGCGGCTGTCTGCTCGGGTGGTTCCGGGAGATCGGGGAGTTCCGGTGGCTCCGCCGGTTCCGGGCGCGGCTGGCTGCTCGGTGTACGCCGTGGCGAAGCGCGTCCCCCCGCCCGTCGCCGTCACCACCGCCGTGCCGCTGCCCGCCGTGACGCTGCTGCCCAGGTAGCAGGCGTCCGGCGCGGGCGCGTGGTGCTTCGGTACCGGTGCCGACTCCCCCGTCAGCGCGGCCTCGTTCACGTACAGGCCGCGCGAGCGGAGCAGGCGGACGTCGGCCGGGACCAGGTCGCCCGGGCCGAGGCGCACGATGTCTCCCGGGACGAGTTGGTCGACCGGGATCTCGCGGCGCGCCGGTGGGGCGTCGTCGGCGGGGCGGCGTACGACCGTGGCCGTCGTGGCCACCAGGTCGCGCAACGCCGTCATCGCACGGTCCGCGCGGTGTTCGCCGGTCGCACGGAGCGCGCAGCTGACCGCCACCAGGAGGGTGATCACGCAGGCGGTGCCCCAGGCCGCGACGGTGGCGGAGACAAGGCCGAGGCAGAGCAGGACGGCGGTGAAGGGGTCGCGCAGACCGCGTACGAAGCGGCCGGGCCAGCGCGGGGTCCGCGGGGTCGGCAAGGTGTTCTCGCCGTGGCGGGCCAGGCGGGCGTCGGCCTCCTCCTCGGTGAGGCCGCGCGGTCCGGTGTCCAGGGAGCGCAGGACTTCCAGCGCCGTCGGGGAGGGCGCCGGGCCGATGCGGTTCTCGGCGATCACCGACGCCCTGGTTCCCCTCAGCGGCACCTCGGGCACGAGACCCTCAGGCACCGGTTCCGCGGAGGCGGCGGGCCGGGGTGGCGGACGCCTCTGCCCGGGACGCGAGTTGGGTGACCATCAGGCGCACCACCGTCACCACGCCGGGATCGGCGACGAAGTACACCACGCGGCGGCCCTCGCGGCGGGAGCCGACGAGGCCGGCGAGCTTCAGCTTGGTCAGGTGCTGGCTGACGGCGGGCAACGCGCCGCCCACCCGTTCCGCGAGGCCGCTGACGTCGCTCTCGCCCTGGGCGAGGGCCCACACGATGTGCAGCCGCGCGGACGAGGCGAGCAGGCCGAAGGCGGCAACGGCCTCGGTGAGCAGTTCGGCGGGCGGATCGTCGTGGCCGTCGGCACCCGTCGTCGCCTGCCGGCCTCCCGCTCCCGCTCCCGCTCCTACTCCCACCACCGTCGTCCTTCTTACCCTCGTCCGCTGCTTGCCGCTCCGGCTTCTTGCCGTACGGCTTCCGGCTTGTCGTACGGCTTCCGGCTTCTTCTCGTCTTCGTGGCCAGTCTAGGTCGACCCGGGTGCCGTGATCTGCGCCGCAGTCCGTGGACATGATCAACGCCGACGTGCCGTCTTCGGGCATGCTGGCGGTCGCACACCCGCCGCCGTGCGCGGCACTTGAGAGGAGGCCCGCTCGTGGGCGACTGGATACGTTGCTTCCACCCCGCACCCGATGCGGGGACCCGCCTGGTCTGCTTCCCGCACGCGGGCGGTTCCGCCAGCGCCTACCGTCCGCTGTCGGCCGCCGTCACCGGCGTCGTCGAGCCGCTGGTCGTGCAGTATCCGGGTCGGCAGGAGCGGATGCGCGAGCCGTTCGCCGAGCGGGCCGACGAGGTCGTCGACGCCGTGCTCGGCGCGCTTCCCGGGTGGGCGGACGGCGCGCCGACAGCGCTTTTCGGACACAGTATGGGCGCGCTCCTCGCGTTCGAGACGGCGCGGCGCATGACCGCGGAGGGGCGGCCGCCCGCGGCCCTGTTCGTCTCCGGCCGGCAGGCACCCTCGCTGCCGCCGCGGCCCGCCTCGGCCCGGCGGCCGGTGAGCGAGATGTCCGACCGTGAACTCGTCGAGGACATGCGGACCCTGTCCGGCACCGCGGACGTGCTCCTGTCCTCCCCCGACCTGCTGGAGATGATCCTGCCGCCGGTACGCGCCGACTACCGGCTCCTGGACGGGCACGTCCACCGGAGCGGGCCCCCGCTCGACTGCCCCGTCGTCGCCATGGCCGGTGACGCCGACCCGCGCGTCGGCGTCGAGAACGTGCGGGCCTGGGAGAGCGAGACCCGGGGCTCCTTCGCCTTCCATGTGCTGGCCGGAGGGCACTTCTTCCTCGACGATCATCTGCCGTACGTCACCGACGTCGTCGCCGGCTCGCTGCGGGGGTCGCGTACGGCCACGCCCTGACGGGTGGTGAGGGGAGCGGCCGGCGAGAGGGTCCGCCTCAGGCGGACGCCCGCCGTCTCGCCGTCGCCGTCGTCTTCTTCGCCGCGGCCGTCTTCTTGCCCGCCGTCGTCGTCTTCTTGGCGGCCGTCTTGGCGGTGCCCGACTTCGCGGGCGCCGCCCGGGTCTGCGAGGCCTTGCTCTCAGATGCCTTGTTCGCTGACGCCTTGTTCGCTGGCGCCTTGCTCTCCGATGCCTTGTCTTCCGGTGCCCTGTTCTCCGACGCCTTCGTCGTCCGCTTCTTGGCGGGGGCGGCCTTCTTCTTCGCCGCGGCCGACGACGCCGCGGTCGACTTCTTGCCGCCCACCTGCTTGGGCGTCGCCCGCGACGACTTCCGCTGGATCGGTGTCACTTCGGCCACCGCGTCGTCCGCCGGCTCCTCGCCGCGTGCCGTGCGGGCGGCACGGACGCTGCTCTCCAGGGCGGCGATCAGGTCGATGACCTTGCCGCCGCCTCCTTCCGCGGCGGGCGTACGCTCCGCCGGCCCCGTTCCCTCGACCTTCGAGGCGATGAGTTCCTCGACGGCGTCGCGGTAGTCGTCGTGGAGGGTGGAGATGTCGACCTCGCCTAGGGTGTCCATCAGGGCGTCCGCCAGGTCGAGTTCCGCGTCCCGGACGGTGACGTGCGTATCGGGGGCCACCCCTTCGGGTGCCCGGATCTCGTCCGGCCACAGCAGGCCGTGCATGGCGATCACGTCGTCGACCACCCGCAGCATGCCGAGCCGTTCCCTGCCCCGCAGGGCGAACTTCGCGATGGCCACCTTCTGGCTCCGCTTGAGCGCCTCGCGCAGCAGCGTGTACGGCTTGGCGGCGGGGACGCCGTTCGCCGAGAGGTAGTACGCGGCGTCCATCTGGAGCGGGTCGATGCGGTCCGCCGGGACGAAGGCGACGATCTCGATCGTCCTGGCCGTCGGGATGGGCAGCGCGGCCAGATCCTGGTCCGTGATCGGGATGATCGAGCCGTCCGCGTCCTGGTACCCCTTGCCGATCTCCGCCGACGGCACCTCGCGCTCCTCCAGCTCGCACACCTTGCGGTAGCGGATCCGGCCGCCGTCCTCGGTGTGGATCTGGCGGAAGGAGACCGAGTGGTTCTCGGTCGCGTTCACGAGTTTGATCGGGATGCTGACCAGGCCGAAGGAGATCGCGCCGTTCCATATGGATCGCACGTCCGACACCTCACGGGGGGGGTGGAAGGGGAGAAAGGCATAGGGGGTGATTGGGCTTTTGCGCTTTGGCGCTTTTGTTGATGTATGGGCGTTTTATGGGACTCTCATCCTATGACGCCTATCACCGAGGTGGAGGGGCGACGGCTCCCGCTGAGCAATCTGGACAAGGTGCTGTACCCCGCGACGGGCTTCACCAAGGGCGAGGTGCTGCACTACTACGCGAGTACGGCCGAGGCCCTCCTCCCCCACCTCCGCGACAGGCCCGCCTCCTTCCTGCGCTATCCGGACGGGCCCGACGGCCAGCAGTTCTTCTCCAAGAACGTGCCGCCGGGGACACCGGCCTGGGTGCAGACGGCCGAGGTGCCCCGCTCCGAGGGGGGTGTGCGGCAGATCCTCGTCCAGGACCTGCCCACCCTTATGTGGGCGGCCAATCTGGTGACGGAGTTCCACGTGCCGCAGTGGCGTGCGGGTGCCCCTGCGCAGGCCGACCGGATGGTGTTCGACCTCGACCCGGGGCCGCCCGCCACCGTCGTGGAGTGCTGCCTGGCGGCGCTCTGGCTGCGGGAGCGGCTGGTGGCCGACGGGCTCCACGTCTACGCCAAGACGTCGGGCAGCAAGGGGCTGCATCTGCTCGTACCGCTGGAGCCGACCCCCTCCGAACGGGTCACCGCGTACGCCAAAGGGCTGGCCGTCGAGGCGGAACGTGCGCTGCCCGGCCTTGTCGTGCACCGGATGACGCGGAGCCTGCGGCCGGGCAAAGTCTTCGTCGACTTCAGCCAGAACGCTGCGGCGAAGACGACCGCGGCGCCGTACACCCTGCGGGCTCGGGCCGAGCCGACCGCTTCCGCGCCGGTGAGGTGGGGGGAGGTCGAGGAGTGCGGGGAGCCGGGGCGGCTGGTCTTCACCGCGGGAGATGTCGCTGCGCGGCTGGAGCGGGACGGGGATCTGCTTGCGCCTCTTCTTGATGTGGGGCGGGCGGGGGTTTTGCCGGGGTGAGGTGGGGTGGGTGGGGTGGTGGCGGCGGCGGTGCGGGGTCGTGGGGGCGGTCTGCGCAGTTCCCCGCGCCCCTTAAGGGGGGTATGGCGTCTCGGGTCTGTGCGGGAGCGTGTGCGGGAGCGTGAGGGCTGAGCGCGCCGTTCCCCACGCCCCCTTCAGGGGCGCCAGCGCGCCGCCCCCGCAGAGCAGGCGCCCCCGCACGGGCCGCTTCGGCAGCCGGTGCCGCTCCGTGGGGGCTTCCCGCGCCCCTGAAGGGGCGCGTGGCGCCTCAGACCTGTTGCCAGGTGTGGCGGTCTCTGGCCAGGGCGTGGAGGGCCTCTACGTCGGCCGGTTTCAGTACGCCGCCGAGGCGGGCCAGGCCCGGTAGGTCGGACTCGCCGAGGACTCGTACATCGCGGGGCGGCGCCGTCACGGTCAGGTCGGCGGCGCCTGTTCCGGCCAGGGCCAGGACGGGGCGGACCTCGGCCGTCAGCGCGAAGGAGGCACGGCCCGCGTCGGAGCGGATCGAGCGCAGCAGCGGGACCGGCTCGGCGCGGCCGACCGTCACCATCGGGTCGGCGATGCGCACCCGCTGCTTGCGGACGGCCAGCGTGCCCACGCAGAACAGGCCACCGGGGCCGATCAGCAGATGGTGGATCCGGGCGCCGCCGGGCAGCGGAACGGAGTGCAGAACCCGCCAGCCCGCGCCTTCGAGGGCCTCCAGGGCCTCACCGACCGCCTGCTCCGCGGCTAGCGCGCGGTGCCGGGCGTCCGCGCGCAGCCTGCGGGCCGGCACCGGGTCGCGTTCGAGGGAGATCCGCAGGGCCTCGCCGGGGCGGTTGGGCGCCAGGTCGTCGTCCGGGTGGAGCGCGAGGCGGGCCAGCTCGACGGGGGTCGGCACGGGCGGCGGGCCCACCGTGAACTGACCGGTCAGGAAGGGCCCGAGGGCCTTGAGGACTTCCTGCTCACGATCCTCGCTGAGCAGGTTCACGCGGGCCGACTCCCGGTCGTACCACGCCACGTTCCTGCCGTCCGCCAGGCACACGTACAGCCGCTCCTGCCCATGCCGCCAAGCCGGTACGACGCGCAGTCCGGTCATGCGTCATCACCCCCTCGACCATGGGAACAGCCCGTGGGCTCCCGCGGCAAGAACCTCGCCACGGCGGGAGGGGAGTTGGGGCTTCTTTGCGCCGGGGTCAGGGCCCCGGGGGGGGGTCGGGTCCCTCGCGCCTCACGTGCCGCCGCTCCCGTGACCGCACCGCCCCCGCAGCTATGGCCCGCTGTTACATAGACGACGAATTGCCGCAATAGCGGACATCTATCGTCGGGCCTGAGCTTCTCCTCAGTACGTCAGGGGCTCCGAACCCGCGCCTCCTCTCCCCCCGTCCTCCTCTCCCCCCTCAGGAGCCCACCGTGACCACCCGCACCCGCACCCACCACCTCGCGGCCGCCGCGGCACTGATCGGCTCCCTCGGCCTCGGCCTCATCGCCTGCGGCCAGGGCGGCGGCGGCAGCGGTGACCCCGCCCCCGACGTCAAGGTGCGCAACGCCGTCGGCGCCCACGCCGAGCGGGCCGTCGCCCCGATGAAGGCGTCCAGGCCGACCGGCCTGCGCATACCCTCCGCGGGCGTCGACGCGACGTCGATGCTCGATCTCGGTGTCGGCGCGGACGGCACGCTCGGCGTGCCGCCGGCGGACAAGGCGGACGAGCCCGGCTGGTGGACCGGCGGGGTCACTCCAGGCGAGAAGGGGGCCGCCGTGATCGTCGCGCACTACGACACGGCGAACGGTCCCGCGCTGCTGAAGAACGTCGCGAAGGTCAAGGTCGGGGACACTGTGCAGGTCCCGCGCGCGGACGGCAGCACGGCGACGTTCGCGGTGCGTGAGATCCAGCAGGTCGACAAGAAGGACTTCCCCACCAATAAGGTGTACGGGGCGACCGGCCGGCCCGAGCTGCGCCTGCTGACCTGCGGCGGGCCCATCGTGGGCGGCCACCGCTCGGACAACATCATTCTCTACGCCGACCTGGTGCCGTGAGCACGGCAGGCCTGGCGACACGACAGGCCGCACCCCGCGGCAGGCAGGAGTGCAGTGAACCGCAGCCGGCTCGCGCCCGCCGCCTTCGCCGTTCTCGCCGTGCTCCTCGCCGCGGGGTGCGGCGACCCGGGCGGGCTGGAGAGTGCGGGCGCGACGCCGACCGCCCAGGGCCCGACCCACCTCTGGCCCGACCTGCCGTCGCCCTCGGTGCCCGCCGAGGACTACGGCGCCATAGAGAGCGTCAGGGTCAAGGGCGTCGAGGTGCCGAAGGGCGACCTGCACAAGGTGGACGCGGTCGACGTCGTCCGCGCGGACTTCACCGAGAACCCGGGGACGTACGAACCCTCCGACCGCACGTACAAGGAGACGGTCGAGCGGCTCAAGGACTGCGCCGAGGACGGCTCGCCGGGGCGCTGTCCGGTCCTCAAGGCGTACTACCGCGATCTGACCGGCGACGGCAAGGACGACCTGATCGTCGGCATCTCGACACCCGACGACAACCTCGACATCCGCGTCTACGCCGAGGAGAAGCGGCAGCTGACACAGATCATGGAGATGAGCGACGCCGTGCTCGGCGTCGAGCTCGCCGGGCGCGATCTGATCATCCGCGCCGTCTCCAGCCTGGCGGGGTACGAGTACCACACCGTCTGGTCGTGGGACTCGCACCAGAAGGCGATGCTGCCGAAGAGCGACGAGATCGTCCGCTCCGGGAACGCGCCCCACCCCAAATCGCACCGGTCCGCGACGGCCAGGCCCGCCACGCCGCCGCCCTCCCCCTCCGCGTCGGCCTCCGGCTCCTCCGCTTCGGTCGGCTCCTCCTCCGGGAGCGGCGGGTGATGAGTGACCGGCAGTCGCGCGGGCCCCGGCTCCCCGCCTGGACGGCGACCCTCACCTGGAAGGCCGCCGTCTTCATCACCGTCATGTGCTGCGCGCTCGCCGCGCTGCTCGGCGCGCTCGTACACGTATCGGTGACCAACCAGACCGTCGGCCAGGCCCGCGAACGGGCCCTCGACCGCCTGAAGGAGGTCACCGAGCGCTACGAGGCCGGTGACCGCCTCGGCCCCGGCGCGGGCGTCGACCCGGCCGGCCTGCCCGGCGGGCTGCGCGACCTCGCGGTGGGCGGGCAGCGCGGCACGATGGTCGCGAACCACGAGTCCCGGCCGACGATGTGGGCCGCGGGACCCGCCGCGGACGACCACGTCATCGCCGTCCGGGTCGACTACGCGCAGGGCGCCCGCACCATCGACGGCCTCGACCGGGCGATCGTCGGCTCCTCGGCGCTCGCCATCGGGGCGACGCTGCTGGTCGGCGCGTTCGCGGTGACCCGCGTGACCCGGCGGTTGCATCTGACGGCGCAGGTGGCGCGGAAGATCAGCGCGGGCGACCTGGACGCGCGCGTCAGGGACCCGCACTCCGGGCCGAGCGCCACCGGGGTGCCGCGCCACCAGGACGAGGTGGCCGCGGTCGCCGGGGCCCTGGACACCATGGCCTCGACGCTTCAGGGCAAGCTCCTGAGCGAGCAGCGGTTCACCGCGGACGTGGCGCACGAGCTGCGTACACCGCTGACCGGGCTGCACGCGGCGGCCGAACTGCTGCCGCCGGGCCGGCCGACGGAGCTGGTGCGGGACCGCGTCGCCGCG
The DNA here is from genome assembly GCF_042881135.1 of Streptomyces sp. NPDC058284. Taxonomy (NCBI): domain Bacteria; kingdom Bacillati; phylum Actinomycetota; class Actinomycetes; order Kitasatosporales; family Streptomycetaceae; genus Streptomyces; species Streptomyces sp. NPDC058284. The sequence goes on along the minus strand of NZ_JBHVYE010000003.1, from coordinate 231,500 downwards.
CTGCGCACGCTGACCGAGGACCTCCTTGAGATCTCGCGGCTCGACGCGAAGAGCGAGCGGGTGGACTTCGACGCCCATCGGCTCGCTCCACTGGCGGAGCGGGTGGTGCGCTCTTCCGGCGAGGGCACGGAGCTCGTCGTCGTCCGCGATGTCTGCGTGGAGACCGACCGGCGGCGCCTGGAGCGGGTGCTCGGCAACCTCGTCGCCAACGCACACAAACACGGGCGTCCGCCGGTCGTCGTGACCGTCGACGGGCCGGTCGTGACGGTCCGGGACCACGGTGACGGTTTCCCCGACTACCTGGTGGAGCACGGGCCGCAACGTTTCCGCACCGAGGCCACGTCGGCCAAGGGGCACGGTCTCGGTCTGACCATCGCGCTGGGTCAGGCGGCGGTCCTCGGCGCCCGGCTGACGTTCTCCAATGCGGCCGACGGAGCGGGAGGCGGTGGGGCCGTGGCTTCGGTGCGGCTGCCGTTCGAGGAGAGCTCCGAGGGCGACGCCGGGAGCGGGACGGGGTAGGTCCGCTTCCCGGTTGCGGGTGCGTCGTGGCTGAGCGCGCGGTCCCCCGCGCCCCTTGAGGGTGCCTACGGGGACGTCAGGTGAGGTTGGTGAGGTTGCGGGGGTGCAATGTGCCGTGCTTCATGTGAATTGCGGCTTCTGTCTCACCGTCAGAGCCGCCCCCGAACCGCCTTTCCCTCCCAAGGAGGCCCCATGTCCCCGCGGTCCACCGTCACCCGGCTCGGCATCCTCGCCGCCGGCAGCGCCCTCGCCGCGCTCACCGTCACAGGACCGGCCGCCGCCCTCGACGACGCCGGTGGCAAACCGCCCGTCTACAAGGGCCGCGTCACCGCCAAGAACGGACTGCTGCTCCGCACCGCGCCGAACCGCGGCGGCAAGGTGGTCCGCAGCGTGCCCCGCGGCAAGGTCGTCACGATCTTCTGCAAGACGCGCGGCGGACGCGTGGTCAACAACAACATCTGGTACCTGCTCACCGACGGGACCTGGGCCTGGGGCGCCGCGCACTACATCGCCAACATCGGAAAGGTGCCACGCTGGTGCTGAGAGCCTGTCACCGGCGCCCCGCACTCCGCCCGGCCGACATAGTCGACATAAGCGGACTTTAGGCCGATCACTTGCTACGTTCCCGGCATGGCCGGAACGAGCACGGGCTCCGCACCCCCCGCGGTCCCCGCTGTGCGCGTCCCCCGGCGCCGGGGCACCGAACTCGCCCTGCTCGTCGTCGCCGTCCTGCTCCCGGTGTACGGCTACTGCGCCGTCGGCCTCGCCAGACACGGCACCGTCCCGCCCGGCGCCGCCGGTTACGGCGCCGGGCTCGGCGTGCTCGCCCTCCTCGCGCACCTCGCCGTCCGCTTCCGTGCCCCGTACGCCGATCCGCTGCTCCTGCCCATCGCCGTGCTCCTCAACGGCCTGGGCCTGGTGCTCATCTACCGGCTCGACCTGGAGACCCCGAACGACGAGGCCGCGCCCGCCCAGCTGATCTGGTCGACCATCGGCGTCGGCCTGTCCATCGCCGTCGTCGTCCTCCTGCGCGACCACCGCGCCCTGCAGCGCTACGCCTATCTGTTTGTCGTCACCGCGCTCATCCTGATGATCGTGCCGATCTTCTTCCCCGCCGTGAACGGCGCCCGGATCTGGATCAGGGTCGGCATCCTCTCCTTCCAGCCCGGTGAGTTCGCCAAGATCCTGCTCGCCGTCTTCTTCGCCAGCTACCTCGCGGCCAACCGCAACGCCCTCGCGTACACCGGCCGCACGCTGTGGAGGTTCAAGCGACTCCAGCTGCCGACCGGGCGCGTCCTCGGACCCATCGTCGCGATCTGGCTGCTGAGCGTCGGCGTCCTCGTTCTGGAGCGCGATCTCGGCACCTCGCTGCTCTTCTTCGGGCTCTTCGTGATCCTGCTGTACGTCGCCACGGGCCGCACCGGCTGGATCGCCGTCGGCCTGCTGCTCGCGGCGCTCGGCGCGTTCGCGGTCGGTTCGCTGGAGCCGCACGTGCACAGCCGGGTGGAGGACTGGCTGCACCCCTTCGCCTCCATCGACGCGGGGCGCGGGCCCAACCAACTCGCCCAGTCGCTCTTCGCGTTCGCGGCCGGCGGGATGCTCGGCACCGGTCTCGGGCTCGGGCACTCCATCCTCATCGGCTTCGCCGCGAAGTCCGACTTCATCCTGGCGACCGCGGGCGAGGAGCTGGGCCTCTCCGGCCTCTGCGCGATCTTCCTGCTCTACGCCCTGCTCGTGGAGCGCGGATTCCGTGCCGGGCTCGCCCTGCGCGAGCCCTTCGGACGGCTGCTCGCGATCGGGCTCGCGTCGATCGTCGCGCTCCAGGTCTTCGTCATCGCGGGCGGCGTCACGGGCCTCATCCCGCTCACCGGCATGGCGATGCCGTTCCTCGCCCAGGGCGGTTCCTCGGTCGTCACCAACTGGATCATCGTGGCGCTGCTGATCCGGGTCAGCGACTCGGCGCGCAGCCAGCCGGTGGGCGGGGCGGCCGCGTGACCGGACCCATCCGCGGGGAGACCGTGTGACCAGGTACATCCGGCACGCCGCCGCGTTCTGCGCGCTGCTGCTCATCGCCCTGCTCGTCAACGCCACCCGCGTCCAGGTCGTCCAGGCCGGCGACCTCGACGCCAATCCGGCCAACCGCCGCAACGCCATCGTCCGGTTCGGCCAGCCGCGCGGCGACATCCTGGTCGACGGGCGGCCCGTCACCGGCTCCAAGGACACCGGCGAGCAGCTCCGCTACGAACGCACGTACAAGAACGGGCCGTTGTACGCACCGGTGACCGGCTTCGCCTCGCAGGTGTACGGCACGACCTTCCTGGAGCACGCCGAGGACGGCATCCTCTCCGGCACCGACCCGATGCTCGCCCCGCTCCCCCTCTGGAACGACATCACGCGCGCCCGGACCCCCGGCGGCCGGGTGGAGACCACCATCAAGGCGGCGGCGCAGCGGGCGGCGTACGCGGGTCTCGGCGGGAAGCGGGGCGCGGTGGCCGCGCTCGAACCCTCGACGGGCAAGATCCTCGCCCTTGTCAGCACCCCTTCGTACGACCCGGAACGGCTCTCGGGGACCGGCCCGCAGGTCGCGGACGACTGGGCGGAGCTGACCAGGGGCGCGTACAAGCCGATGCTGAACCGCGCGATCCGCCAGACCTATCCGCCCGGGTCGACGTTCAAGGTGGTCACGGCCGCGGCGGCGCTCGAGGCGGGCACGGTGAAGGACCTGGACGCGCCGACGAAGTCGCCGAGCCCGTACACGCTGCCCGGTACCAGTACCCAGCTGACCAACGAGGTGGACGGGTGCGCCGACGCGTCGCTGCGCTACGCCTTCCGGTGGTCCTGCAACACGTTCTTCGCGAAGCTCGGGGTCGACACGGGGCTCGCCCGGATGTCCGGCACGGCACGGGGCTTCGGCTTCAACGACGGCTCTCTGCGGATTCCCTCGGCCGTCTCCGCCAGCAACTTCGACACCTCGATGGACAAGGCGCAGCTCGCGCTCTCCGCCATCGGGCAGTACGACACCAGGGCGACGCCGTTGCAGATGGCGATGGTCTCGGCGGCCGTGGCCAACGGCGGCTCGGTCAAGGCTCCGCGTCTGGTGGACCGTACGACGACCGACGACGGCGACGTGATCGACGCCTCGGGCACCAGGACCCTGCGCCAGGCGATGAGTCCGGCCACGGCGATGCAGCTGCGCGAGATGATGCAGCAAGCCGTCGAGGAGGGCACCGGCACGAACGCGGCGATCCCCGGCGTGATCGTCGGTGGCAAGACGGGCACCGCCCAACACGGCGTCGACAATATCGGTGCCCCGTACGCGTGGTTCATCTCCTGGGCGCAGGCGCCGGGTGACGGGGAGCCCTCGGTGGCCGTCGCGGTGGTCGTCGAGGACGCGGCGGCGGACCGCGGGGACATCAGCGGGGGCGGCAGCGCGGCGCCGATCGCGAAGGCGGTGATGGAGGCGGCGCTCGGCCCCCGCTGAGCGTGGCCCCCTCCTCGCCCTCGGGTCTCAGAGCCTGTGTCATATCCCCGGCCGGGTGGTCGCCGCCTGGCCGGGGATATGACACAGGCTCTCAGTCCGCCTCCCCGGACGCGATCGCGTCCCGCACCTCCGCCACGCGCTCCTGCTCCTCGGCGGCGAAGCGCTCCGCGTCCAGCTTCTCGGCGACCTCCTCGTCCTGGGCCATGAGCTGGTCGAGGTTGGCGTTGCCCATCTCGAAGACGCCCATGTCGACGTAGGCCTGCTGGAGGCGCTTGCCCCACAGGCCGATGTCCTTGACGCACGGCACGATGCGCGAGAAAAGCAACTGCCGGAAGAGCGTCAGGAATTCGGACTCCTCGCTGTACTGCTCGGCCTGCGCCTTGGGGATGCCGAAGTTCTCCAGGACCTCCTCGCCGCGCAGCCGGTCGCGCATCAGGTAGCAGCCCTCGATGACGAATTCCTCGCGTTCGCGCCGTTCCGCGTCGGTGAGCTGGCCGTAGTAGTCGCGCAGCGCCATCCTGCCGAACGCCACGTGCCGGGCCTCGTCCTGCATGACGTAGGCGAGGATCTGCTTGGGCAGCGGCTTGTCCGTGGTGTCGCGGATCATGCCGAACGCGGCGAGCGCGAGGCCTTCGATGAGGACCTGCATGCCGAGGTAGGGCATGTCCCAGCGCGCGTCGCGCAGGGTGTCGCCGAGCAGCGCCTGGAGGCTGTCGTTGATCGGGTAGAGCATCCCGATCTTGTCGTGCAGGAAGCGGCCGTAGACCTCCGCGTGCCGGGCCTCGTCCATGGTCTGGGTCGCGGAGTAGAACTTGGCGTCCAGGTCGGGGACCGACTCGACGATCCGGGCCGCGCAGACCATGGCGCCCTGCTCGCCGTGCAGGAACTGGCTGAACTGCCAGGAGGCGTAGTGCTTGCGCAGTTCGCCCTTGTCGTTGTCGGTCATCTTCGCCCAGTGGGGCGTGCCGTAGAGCGTCATGGACTCGTCGGGGGTGCCGAGGGGGTCGAGCGGGTCGACCTCCAGATCCCAGTCGATGCGCTTGGCGCCGTCCCACTGCTTGTCCTTGCCCTTCTGGTAGAGAGCGAGGAGGCGTTCGCGCCCTTCGTCGTACTCCCAGCTGAAGCGGGCCGAACTGGCGGACGGTACTTGCCAGTTGAGGCCATCGGGTGGACTCGTGTAGAGCTCGTGCGTCGCCATGACGGCAGGCTCACACGGCGCTGGACAAAGGGTCAACAAGTCGCGCGCAAGGGATTGACGACCTTGCTGACAGGCAGTCTCATAAGACGTGACCGCCGGTAACCCCGCGACAAGGCAGGAACAAGTCATGACGACCGTGACGGAAGACGCTTCGCTGGACGGCCTGCGGGACGCGCTCGGACTGCTCAAGGACCGGGAGCAGGTCGCCGTGCGGCTCCTGGAGTCGTCCGCCAAGCACTCCTTCGACCCGGACAGGGAACTCGACTGGGACGCGCCCGTCGAGGAGGGCAAGTGGTTCTGGCCGCCCGAGCTCGTCTCCCTCTACGACACCCCGCTGTGGAAGCGGATGTCCGAGGAGCAGCGGCTCGACCTCGCCCGGCACGAGGCCGCCTCGCTCGCCTCGCTCGGCATCTGGTTCGAGATCATCCTGATGCAGCTGCTCGTCCGGCACATCTACGACAAGTCGGTGACCAGCGCGCATGTGCGGTACGCGCTCACCGAGATAGCCGACGAGTGCCGGCACTCGATGATGTTCGCGCGGATGATCGAGAAGGGCGGCGCCCCGACGTACCCGGTCACGCGCCTCAACCACAACCTCGCCCGCGTCCTCAAGACGGTCTCCACCACCCCCGGCTCGTTCGCCTGCACGCTGCTCGGCGAGGAGATCCTCGACTGGATGCAGCGCCTCACCTTCCCGGACGAGCGCGTCCAGACGCTGGTGCGCGGCGTGACCCGCATCCATGTCGTCGAGGAGGCCCGCCATGTCCGTTACGCCCGTGAGGAGTTGCGGCGCCAGATGGTGACCGCGCCCCGCTGGGAGCGGACGCTGACGCGGGTCAGCTGCGGTGAGGCCGCCCGCGTCTTCTCCATCGCCTTCGTCAACCCCGAGGTGTACACGAACGTCGGCCTGGACCGCGGGGAAGCCGTCGCTCAGGTGCAGGCCAGCGGACACCGCAGGGAGGTCATGCAGACGGGAGCGAAGCGGCTGACGGACTTCCTGGACGACATCGGTGTGATGCGGGGGGTCGGCCGACGGCTCTGGCGGAGTTCGGGGTTGCTGGCCTAGGTTCTTCCGCCGCGGGTGCGCTGTGGCTGGTCGCGCCCGCCCGGTGGAGCCGCGGATGTCACAGTCCCGCGCCTCCGACGGGGCGCATCCCCCGGGTTACGCTGCGGAGCATGACCTCGCCTGCCGCCACCACGCCCGCGTACCGCCGCATGAGCGTCGAGGCGCGGCGGCGGCAGCTCCTGGACTCCGCGCTCACCCTCTTCGCGCACCGCGCGCCCGAGGAGGTCAACCTCGACGACGTGGCGGAGGCGGCCGGGGTCTCCCGGCCGCTCGTGTACCGGTACTTCCCGGGCGGCAAGCAGCAGCTGTACGAGGCCGCGCTGCGCTCCGCGGCGAACGACCTGGAGCAGTGCTTCGCCGAGCCGCAGGACGGACCGCTCACCCGGCGCCTCGCCCGGGCGCTCGACCGGTACCTGGCCTTCGTCGACCAGCACGACACGGGGTTCAGCGCGCTGCTGCAGGGCGGCAGCGTGGTGGAGACGTCGCGGACGACGGCCATAGTGGACGGCGTGCGCAGGGCCGCGGCCGAGCACATCCTCAGCCACCTGGGCGTGCCGAAGCCGGGGCCGCGCCTGCGGATGACCGTACGGATGTGGATCACAGCGGTCGAGGCGGCCTCGCTGATCTGGCTCGACGAGGAGAAGCAGCCGCCGCTCGACGAGTTGCGGGACATGCTCGTGGAGCAGTTCATGGCGGTGCTCGTGACGACGGCGGGGCGCGATCCGCAGACCGCGGACGTCGTGCGGTGGGCGCTGACCCTGGAGACGCCGGACGGCCCTGTCGGCGAGCTCGCGCGGAACGTGCTGCCCGTGGCGGCGGACGCGGCGCACCTGCTCTGACGCCCGGGGCGTGCCGCCGCGAGTGATGTGACACTGGGGGCGTGAAGAGCGAAGACACCCCCTTCGTGGGTGGCCCCCTGGACGGCCGGGTGCTCCCGGTCCTGCTCGGGCCGACCGGGCACCCCCCGAAGGTGTACCGCGTACCGGTCCCGGACGACGCGGGCGGCCCGCCGACCGTCCTGGTCTACCGCCGCACGGCCACGGAGCCGACCCGAAAGCTCTCCCTGACCCCGAAGTGGCGCTACGAGTTCGACCCGACCGGTGACAAGCCCGCAGGCGGCCTGAAATGGCCGTGGTCCAAGCCGACGCCCCCTTAAGGGGCGGGCGGCACGGCTCAAGACGACAGAGCCCCGCCGCACCCAGCCACGCGAGGCGGCACGGCTCAAGGCCACAGAACCCCGTCGCACCCAGGGGCGCGGGGAACTGCGCGACCAGCCACGCGAGGCGGCGCGGCTCAAGGCCACAGAGCCCCGTCGCAGACAGGGGCGCGGGGAACTGCGCGACCAGCCACGCGAGACGGCACGGCTCAAGGCCACAGAGCCCCGTCGCAGACAGGGGCGCGGGGAACTGCGCGACCAGCCACGACGCACCCGCACAAGTACCCGCATCCGCACACCCCCCGCAACCCCCCACGCCGCCCCACCCCGGACGGGTGACCGGATTGCGCCACCCGCCCCCCGCCGAGAGGCGAACCCCCGGCCCACCCCCCACGCTCGCGATGCGCGACGGAAAGCCCGTCCCCGCAATCCCCGCACCGGAGGTGACGCCATGTCAGGACGGCTGCTGCACTGGGTCTGCACGGGTGCCGTGATCGGCACCCTGCTGACGACCACCCCCACCGCACACGCGGAGCCCCGCCCCGAGGGCCGCCCCGTATCCACCCTCCTGACGGACCTTCAGCGCCTGTACCGAGCGGCCGAGGAGGCCACGGAGACGTACAACGCGACCGAGGAGAAGCTCAAGAAGCAGCGGGCCACGACGGCCGGCCTGGAGAAGAGGCTGGCGAAGGCCCGCGCCTCGGTCCGCGACAGCCGCGGCGCCGCCGGCCGCTTCGCCCGCCAGCAGTACCAGGGCACCACCGACCTCTCCCCCTACCTGCGCCTGCTGCTCGCCCGCGACCCCCAGCGCGCCCTCGACCAGGGGCACGTGATCCAGCAGGCGGCAAAGGACCGCGCCGCCACGGTGGACCGCCTCGTCGGCGGCGAGCGGAAGGCGGACCGCCTCGCGAGCGCGGCGAAGAAGGCCCTGGACGCCCAACTCGCCCTGGCCGCACGGCAGAAGAAGCAGCGGGACGCGGTCGAGAAGCAGCTCAGGGAGGTCCAGGAGCTGCTCTCCGCACTCACCCCCGAGCAGCTGGTCGCGCTGCGGCAGGCGGAGGACGCGGGCACGGCCAGGGCGCAACGCCGGTTCATGGGGTCCGGCGCGCTCAGCGGCAGCCCCGCCACCCGGGCCCCCTCGCGGCGGGGCAACACGGCCCTGGACTACGCGGTGCGGCAGATCGGACGGCCCTACAAGTGGGGCGCCGAGGGCCCGAAGGCGTTCGACTGCTCGGGCCTGACCCAGCGGGCCTGGGCGCGCGCGGGTCGGCGGATCCCGCGCACCAGCCAGGAGCAGTGGGCGGAGCTGCGCCGCATCCCGCTGGGGAAGCTGCGCCCCGGTGACCTGGTCGTCTACTTCCCCAAGGCCACCCATGTGGCGATGTACCTGGGCGAGGGCAAGGTCGTCCAGGCACCACGCCCCGGCGCCCGCGTCAAGGTCTCACCGATCGCGGCGAACCCCGTGCTCGGCGCCGTACGGCCCGACCCCAAGGGCCGGGCCTTCCAGGGGTACACCCCGCCGAAGCTGCCCGAGGGCGCCACCTCGGGCAGCGACCTCGGGTACGACGGTGGTCAGGCGCCGGGCGCGACGGACGCCAGGTAGGCGGCGGCCTTGTCCGGGTCGAAGAAGAAGTTCTCCAGATCGGCCGGGTCGTTGAAGCCGTTGACGAACCGGTCGGCGACCGGCTGGAGCTGACCGGCCGCGCCGAGGAGGTTCAGGACGTGCTCCGGCGGGGCGCCCAGCATCGCGTTGGTCCACTTGGTGACGTGCTGCGCCGTCTCCCAGTAGCGGTCGAAGGCCGACTGCATCCACTCGGCGTCGAAGGGCTTGTCGCCGTGCTCGACGATGGAGGAGAGGTACGAGGCTGCGCACTTGGAAGCCGAGTTGGAGCCCTGGCCGGTGATCGGGTCGTTGGCGACGACGACGTCGGCGACGCCGAGGACCAGGCCCCCGCTGGGCAGCCGCCCGATCGGCTTGCGCACGGTGGGGGCGTACCGCCCGGCCAGCGTGCCGCCCGCGTCGGTCAGCTCGACCTTGGTGGCGCGCGCGTACTCCCAGGGCAGGAACTTCTCCAGGAGTTCGAGGGTCAGCGCCAGGTGCTCGCTGGGGTCCTTGACGCCCTGGAAGACGTCGAGCGGGCCGCCGGGGATGCCCTCCCAGAAGAGGATGTCCGCGCGGCCGGACGTGGTGAGCGTCGGCATGACGAAGAGCTCGCCCACACCGGGCACCATGTTGCAGCGCACCGCGTCGAACTCCGGGTGCTCCGGGCGCGGGCCGAGGCCGTGCACGTACGCCACCGCGAGCGCGCGCTGCGGGGTGTCGAACGGCGAGCGGGACGCGTCGCGCTCGAACATCGAGACGAGCTCGCCCTTGCCCGCCGCGACGAGCACCAGGTCGTAGGTGCGCGAGAAGTAGTCGAGGTCGGAGACGGCCGCACCATGGATGACCAGCTGGCCACCGCGCTGCGCGAACGTCTCCATCCAGCCCGCCATCTTCACGCGCTGGTCCACGGACTGGGCGTACCCGTCCAGCTTGCCGACCCAGTCGATGACGCGGGAGGAGTCGGGGCCCGCGACGGAGATGCCGACGCCCTCGATCCTCGGGGCCTGCGACTCCCAGAAGTTCGCCTTGATGTCGCGCTCGTGCTGGAGCGCCGTGTGGAACATGCACTGCGTGGACATGACCCGGCCCGACCGGATCTCGTCCGCCGTGCGGTTGGACATCAGGGTGACCTCGTACCCCTGCGCCTGGAGCCCGAGGGCGATCTGGAGCCCGGCCTGACCTGCTCCGACGACAAGTATCTTTCGCATGCGGTCCTTCTCTAGCTCGAACTCTTAGAGCCTCTGTCATATCCCCGGCCGGGTGGTCGCCGCCTGGCACGCACGCTCGCCGCGTTGCCGAAAAGCCCTAGTAGCTCCTCCCCCAGGCCTGAACGGCCCGGGGGGACCCCCACCGAGGACTTCCCGGCGCCTTGCGATCGCACGCACCAGACGACGCCCACTGATCCGACCGGGGATATGACACAGGCTCTTACTCAGGGGTCGCGTCGAGCGCGTGGCCGACCAGGGCGAGCAGCGACTCGATCACCGAGATCCGCCGGCGCGCGTCCATGATCAGCACCGGGATGTGCGGGGGCACCGTCAGCGCCTCGCGCACGTCGGCCGCCTCGAACTCCTCGCTGCCGTCGAAGTGGTTGACGGCCACGACGTACGGCAGGCCGCAGCTCTCGAAGTAGTCGAGCGCCGGGAAGCAGTCGGGCAGCCGGCGTGTGTCGGCGAGCACGACGGCGCCGATCGCGCCGCGCACCAGGTCGTCCCACATGAACCAGAAGCGCTGCTGACCGGGCGTGCCGAAGAGGTAGAGCACCAGGTCGTCGTCGAGCGTGATGCGGCCGAAGTCCATGGCGACCGTCGTGGTCGTCTTCTCCGGGGTCCCGCTCAGATCGTCGGTGTCGGCGCTCGCCTGCGTCATCAGCGCCTCCGTCTGGAGGGGCGTGATCTCGGACACGGCGGTCACCAGCGTCGTCTTGCCGACGCCGAAACCGCCCGCCACCACTATCTTCGTGGCGATCGGAGCGCGTGACCTGTCCGTCTGCCAGGCCTGCAACTGGCCCTCGTGTTCGAGGAGTTCAGAGACGGCGGAGTCCACTCAGCACCCTTTCCAGCAGTGCGCGGTCGGGCTGTCCCGGGCCGTGGCCCGTTCCGTACACCCGGATCTTTCCCTGGTCGGCGAGGTCGCTGAGCAGTACGCGGACCACGCCGAGCGGCATCTTCAGGAGCGCGGCGATCTCCGCCACCGTGCGCATGCGCCGGCAGATCTCGACGATGGCCCGCATCTCCGGCATGACCTTCGACAGCGTGCCCTTGGGCAGTTCGAGGCGCTCCTCGGGCGCTTCGAGCGCGGCGACGAACGTCTCGACGAGCAGGACGTGCCCGAACCGGGTCCGCCCGCCGGTCAGCGAGTAGGGGCGGACGCGGGCCGGTTTTCGTTCGCCGCCGCGCTGCGGCAGCTTCGGCGGTTTGCGGCTGCCACTGCTGCTGTTGCTGCTCCTGCTGCTCATCGGGCGCTCTCCATCGACTGGCGCAGCTCGCTGCGGAGTTCGGGGGTGAGGACGTGCCCGGCGCGGCCGACGAAGAGCGCCATGTGGTACGCGACGACGCTCATGTCGCAGTCCGGGGTGGCGTGCACGCCGAGCAGCGAGCCGTCGCTGATCGACATGACGAAGAGGCTGCCCTCCTCCATCGCGACCATGGTCTGCTTGACCGCTCCGCCGTCCATCAGCTTGGCGGCGCCGATGGTGAGGGAGCCGAGACCCGACACGATGGTGGCGAGGTCGGCGCTCGATCCCTTGGGTCCCGTGGGGTTCGCCGCGGGGCGCTCCGCGTTCCTGCCGGGGTCGGAGGAGAGCAGCAGGAGCCCGTCGGAGGAGACCACCGCGACGGAGAGGAGTCCGGGCACCTCCTCCACGAGGTTCGTCAGGAGCCAGTGCAGGTTGCGGGCTTCACTGCTGAGCCCGTACGTGCCGGGTGCGGAGCCTGCGGGTGCGGCGGATTCTTCGGGTGCGGCAGATCCTGTGGGTGTGCCAGGTCCTGTGGGTGCGGCAGATCCTGTGGGTGTGGCAGGTCCTGTGGGTGCTGCGGCTTCGGCGGGTGCGGCGGAAGAACTGGGCGTGCGCATGGGCGCAGTCAACTGCTTGCCTCCTCGACTGAGTCCCCCATTACGTCTGCGGCTTGTGCGTTCTTTTCGTTACGTTCCGACGGTTCTGCGGAGCTTTCTGCCGCGAGCTCGGCCTCCACGTCCCGTCGGCCGCTCTGCGCGCCCTGGTGGAATCCGCCGAGGCGCCGGCGGAGCGCGTCGGCGTCGACGGAGCCGCCGCGCGGCTTCGGCGGCGCGGCCGCGGGCGCGGTGATCCTGGGCGTCCGCTTCGGCAGCCCCTTGTCGGTGACCCGCTCCCACTTGGGCGCGGGCTTGGGCTCCTGCGCGGGCTTCTGCTCCTCAGCGGGCTCCTGCTCCTGCGCGGGCGCGGGCTCGGGCTCGGGCTCGGGCTCCGCTTCCCGCTGGGCCGGTTCGGGCGACGGCGGCGCCATGAGCTCCATGGTCGTCTCCGCCGAAGGCGCGGGCCCGGAGTCCGGCAGCGCCGTCTCCAGCGTCCGCTCCGCCGCGGCGATCAGCGGATCCTCCCCCTCGCCGGGGGCGGACGCGGCCCCACCCGTCAGCCGCCCCGGGATCACGTTGGAGTTGGCCTCGGCCTCCGAGCCCGGCAGGTGGACGAGCCCGGTCTCCCCGGCGCGGGGCGGCACACCCACGGCGGCAGGCGCTTGTGCCGGGGACGGGGCCTCCGCGAGGATCGCCGTCGGCAGGACCACGACCGCCGCGACCCCGCCCTGCTTCTGCTCCCGCAGCCGCACCCGCGCCCCGTGCCGCGCCGCGAGCCGCGCCACGACGTAGAGGCCGAGCCCGAGCCCGTCCCCGCTCTCCTGGTCGTACACGTCGTCGGGGTCGAAGTCCGTGAGGCGGGCGTTGAGCTCCCGCATCCGGTCCTGGGAGACGCCGATGCCCTCGTCCTGGACGGAGAGCATGACCTCGCCGTTCTCCAGGAGCCAGCCGGAGACCTCGACGGCGGCGTCCGGCGGCGAGAACGAGGTCGCGTTCTCCAGGAGTTCCGCGGTGAGGTGGCTGATGTCGTCCGCGACGAAGCCCGCCACGTGCGCGTGCGGCGGCAGCGTGGCGATGCGGACGCGTTCGTACCGCTCGATCTCGGAGACGGCCGCGCGCACCACGTCGACGAGCGGGACCGCGCCCGGATGCTGATGGCCGTGTTCGGCGCCGGCGAGGACCAGGAGGTTCTCGCTGTGCCTGCGCATGACCGTGGCCAGGTGGTCGAGTTTGAAGAGGGTGGCGAGCCGGTCGGGGTCCTGCTCGCGGTCCTCCAGGTTCTCGATGACGGCGAGCTGGCGCTCCACCAGGCCGAGGGTGCGCAGGGCGAGGTTGACGAAGGTGCCGTGGATGGACTTGCGCACCCGCTCCAGGTGCGCGGAGGCCTCGGCGAGCTCCTCGCGCAGCGCCGCGCGCTCGTCGGCCATGGACTGCCGCTGCCCGATGAGGTGCTTGCGGTCCGATTCGAGGGTGGCGAGGCGCTCGGCGAGGGCGGCGGCGTGGCCGTGCAGCGCGTTGACCGAGCGGACGACCTGGGCGAACTCGTCGTCACGGCCAGTGAAGCGGATCGGCTCCTGGGGCGCGGGCTCGGTGGCGAGGCGGGCCGATCCCCGGCGCAGGACCGCGAGCGGGCGGGTCAGCGAGCGGGCCGCGCCCATGGCGACGCCGACCGCGACGAGGAGGCAGACACCGACGAGCGCGATCCGGATCTCCAGGGCCGTGACGTCGTCGTCGCGCAGCTGGGCCAGCTGCTTGGTGCGCTCGACGTTGAGCGCGGACTCGGCGCCGCGCATCGTCTCGATGCGTGCGGAGAGCGCGGCGTCGACCTTCTTCCTGTCGTAGCGCCGCTCGGCGTCGGAGAACGTGGGCCGGTCGGTGAGGCGCTCCAGGTACTTCTCCGCGGAGGTGACCTCGGAACCGGTGACGGTCGACTCGTACGTGGCGCGGGCGGGGGCGCTCGCGGCCTCCAGGAAGTCGGCGAGCGAGGCGAGCTCGCGGACGCGGGCCTGCTGGGCGGCGGCGCTGAGCTCGTCGCGGCGCTTGGCCTCGGCCGACGACTCCTCGGCGCCGGTGGCCGGCAGGCCGGTGACCGGGTCGATGGTGGTGGTGCCGGGGTCCGGGGCGGGCAGGGCGAGGGCGGCGAGGAGCAGGCCGCGGGCGGCGGCGGCCTGCTCGACGGCGTGGTCGAGGTCGGCGAGGGCGAGCGCGCCGCCGTTCGCCTCGGGCGGCAGCTGCTCGGCCAGCCGGCGGGTCATCCCGTGCAGCTCGGCGATGACCTTGCTGTACGCCTCATGGGCTTCGAGAGCGGTGCTCCGGCCGGTGAGCGCCTCCCTGCGGACGGCGGCGATGTCGGCGAGGTCGTCGCGCAGCTCGGCGGGCGCGTCGGCGTCGCGGAGCTCGTCGATCTGCCGGTCCACGCGGGCGCTGCGGCTCTGGGAGAGGCCCTTGCCCTGCGGGCGCCCGGAGGCGATGAACGTGGTGACCTCGTCCCGCTCGTCGGCGAGCGAGTGGCCGAGCGAGACCGCCTGCTGGGTCTGTTCGGCGAGCGTCACCAGGCTCTGGGTGTCGTTCAGTCGGCCGGACGCGGCGACGACGGCGGGTGCGCCCGCGCCCGCGACGGCGGCGGCCACCACGGCCACGGCGACGATCAGCCGATTGCGTACGCGCGCGGTGGGCGCCTTGTCGACCGGGGGCGCCGGCACGGGGGACGGCGTGGCGGCCGGCGCCGGGGAGGGCGCGGGCGCCGCGGAGCTGTCAGTCACGGCGGAGGCCGCCGCCGCGTCCGCGCCCGCTCCGGCGTCCGGGCCGGAACCCGCTGACGTGCGCTCCTGCGCACGCTCGGTCGGAGTGGTCGCGCCCGGCGTGGCCCCTTCGGGGGCCGTCTGCTTGCCTTTGCGCCGAGGCCGCATCTTCTGCACCGGTGCTCGCATTCTTGTTTTCGTCTGCTCTGGGCCCGGGTGACGGCCTGTCAACACGAGCGCTCCCCCGGTACGGCTTCTGACCCTTCCAGTGCCGGTGAGTGGCGGTCGTGCATCGCCTGCCTGGCCACCCGAAGGAGTGAACATCGGCGGGGAGTTGGCGAGCAAGTCCCGGTGGGGCGGGTGCGCGGCCCGTGCGGAGCGCCGGTTGGACGTCTCAGGAAGGCTTTGGCAGGATGCGCCGCCACACCCCGCCGGAGGTGATCATTCCGGACAAATTCCGGCGCGCCGCCCGCCGCTGCGGCACGTGCCTTGCCTCCTTCGCCGCTCCCCCTGGCCTCCGCGCGGGCCTCGTGCAGACTGGCCGGATGCGTATCGAACTCGCCACCGAGCCCGGCGACCCCGCTCGCCCCAACGAGGACTACGCCTCGGTCGCGCTTCCCGCGTCCGGACAGGGCGGATCGCTCGTCCTGCTGGACGGCGTGACGCCACCCGAGGGGACGGTGGGCTGTCCGCATTCCGTCCACTGGTTCACCGCGCGGCTCGGCGGCGCGCTGGGCGAACTGTCCGTTTCACAGCGAGATATGACGCTCACTGAGGTTCTGGCGACCGCCATTTCGCGTACGGCCGACGCCCACAGTTCGACCTGTGACCTTTCTCACCCTCGTACGCCTCAGGCAACGGTGGTGCTCGTGCGGTGGGACGAGGAGCGGGTCGAGCATCTGGTCCTTTCCGACTCGGCGCTCCTCGTCGCGGGCCGTGGTGGCGAGGTGACCGCGATCCTCGACCGCCGCCTGGCCGAACTGCCGCCCGCCGTGGGAGCCCTGCGCGACCAGGTGCGCGCCCTGCCGCGCGGCTCGGCCGAGCGGGATGTGGCCGCCCGCGCCTACGGGGCGGCGGTCGAGGCGCTGCGCAACGCGGAGGACGGCTTCTTCACGGCCGCCGCCGATCCATCGGCCGCGCTGCGCGCCGTCACGGGCGAGCTGGCGCGGGAGGACGTGACGGCGGTGGCGGCTCTCACCGACGGGGCCGGACGCTGGGTCGAGACGTTCGGCGAGGGCGACTGGGCCGACTGCCTGGCGCTGCTGCGCAAGCAGGGGCCGCAGCACCTGCTCGACCGGGTCAGGGAGTTGGAGCTGGCGGACCCGGACCGCCTCGCGTTCCCGCGCGGGAAGCGGCATGACGACGCGGCGGCCGTGTACGTGGAGTTGTGAGGCCGGGCGCCCCGCGAGACAGCCGCGGCCGACCGGCACGCGCACCCCTCAGGCGTCCGCGCTCTCGTTCAGGCGGCCGAGCAGGCGGGCCAGTTCGGCGACCTCCGAGCGGTCCCAGCTCGCGAGCCTGCGCACGTACTGGGCGCGGCGCGCGGCGCGCACCGTGCGGAAGCGGGTGCGGCCGTCCGGGGTGAGCCGGATGAGCCAGGCGCGGCCGTCGGCCGGGTCGGGCTCGCGGGCGACCAGGCCGAGCTCCTCCAGCGCCCGCAGCTGGCGGCTTATCGTGGCCTTGCCGACGCCGATGTACGCCGCGAGTTCCGTGGCCCGCCGCGGTCCCGAGTCGTCCAGGCAGACGAGCAGCCCGTACGCCGCGGGCTCCAGTTCGGGGTGGACCTGCCGCGCCATCTCGCCCGACGACGCCCGCGCGCGGCGCATCAGCAGGGACAACTCCCGTTCCAGGGAGAGGAACTCACGGTCCTCCCCCTGCTCCGCGTCGCTCTGCGCGCCGCGCTCCACGCCCTCTTCTGCAGCACCCATGTCCCGCTTTCCCGATTCTGAAAGTTGTCGCCGGAAGACCCTCGCGCCGCGGCCGTGGCGACAGCGGCCTGACCAGTATTTCGCAAGGCCGCGACCGGTCCTTGCCGGTGCCGCCGCCACAGGAGTGGACCAACGGCAGAAGTGTGTCCCCCTTCCCCGGCGGCGGTCTACGTGCGTAGCTTTCAAGTGACATGTTCACACCAGAACCAATCAGGAGCATGTCGACAGGTCCCCACCGAGCACTACTGAGGCCTTCGGAGGCACGCCCATGCCCGTGCACAGACCCGGAACGGCCCGCCGCTCGCGCTTGTCGCCGGCGGGGGTTCTCCTCGCAGCCCTCTCCGCTCTCTCCCTCCTCCTGACGCTCCCCACGGCGGCCACGGCGGACGACGACATCCCCCGGCGCGGCACCGCCCGCCTCGGCCAGGGCGTCATCGAACACGACGGCCAGGGCGGTCTGCCCAGCGGCGGTGACGCCGTGCAGACCGAGGGCGTCGACGTCAGCAGCCACCAGGGCAACGTCGCCTGGTCGACGCTGTGGAACAGCGGAGTGAAGTGGGCCTACGTCAAGGCCACCGAGAGCACGTCCTACAAGAACCCCTACTTCTCCCAGCAGTACACCGGTTCGTACAACGTGGGCATGATCCGCGGTTCGTACCACTTCGCGACGCCCGACACCTCGAGCGGCGCCACCCAGGCCAACTACTTCGCGAGCAACGGCGGCGGCTGGTCGCGGGACGGCAGGACGCTGCCGGGCGCACTGGACATCGAGTGGAACCCGTACGGGACGGCCTGCTTCGGCCTGTCCCAGTCGGGGATGGTCAGCTGGATCCGCGACTTCCTGACCACGTACAAGGCGCGCACCGGGCGCGACGCCGTCATCTACACCGCCACCAGCTGGTGGAAGCAGTGCACGGGCAACTACAGCGGCTTCGGGGCCAGCAACCCGCTGTGGATCGCCCGCTACGACACCGGGCCCGGTGAGCTCCCGGCCGGCTGGGGCTTCCAGACCATGTGGCAGTACACCTCGTCCGGGCCGACGGTCGGCGACCACGACAAGTTCAACGGCGCCTACGACAGGGTGCAGGCGCTCGCCAACGGCTGAGTGCGCGGAATGGCGGCCGCCCCGGTGCCGGGGTGGCCGCCATTCCGCTGTCCGCTACGCCGCGGCCGGGACCCGCACCTCGGCCTCGGTGAGCGCCAGTTCGAGCACCTGGCGGACGTCCGTGACCGCGTGCACGTCGAGCTTCTGAAGGACCTCGGCCGGGACGTCGTCGAGGTCCGCCTCGTTCCGCTTGGGGATGATCACCGTGGTGATCCCGGCGCGGTGCGCGGCCAGCAGCTTCTGCTTGACGCCGCCGATCGGCAGGACCCGGCCGGTCAACGAGACCTCGCCGGTCATCGCCACGTCCGTCCGGACGAGCCGCCCGCTGAGCAGTGAGGCGAGGGCGGTCGTCAGCGTGACGCCCGCGCTCGGCCCGTCCTTGGGCACCGCGCCGGCCGGGAAGTGGACGTGCACGCCCCGCTCCTTCAGGTCGGCGACGGGCAGTTCCAGTTCGGCGCCGTGGGAGCGCAGGAAGCTCAGCGCGATCTGCGCCGACTCCTTCATGACGTCACCGAGCTGGCCGGTGAGCGTGAGCCCCGAGGCCCCGGTCTCCGGGTCGGCGAGCGAGGCCTCCACGAAGAGCACGTCGCCGCCCGCGCCGGTGACCGCGAGCCCGGTGGCCACGCCCGGCACCGCCGTGCGCCGCTCGGCCGGGTCCTGCGCCGACTCGGGCACGTGCCGCGGTCGTCCGATCAGCTCCCGCAGATCGGCGTCCGTGACGGTGAACGGCAGCTCCTTCTCGCCCAGTTCGTGCTGCGCGGCGACCTTGCGGAGCAGCCGGGCCACGGAGCGCTCCAGGTTGCGTACGCCCGCTTCGCGCGTGTACTCGCCTGCGAGCTTGCGCAGCGCGCTCTCGTCCAGCGTCACCTCGTCCTTCTCCAGGCCCGCCCGCTCCAGCTGGCGCGGGAGCAGGTGGTCGCGGGCGATGACGACCTTCTCGTCCTCGGTGTAACCGTCCAGCCTGACCAGCTCCATGCGGTCGAGCAGGGGCTCGGGGATGGCTTCGAGGACGTTCGCCGTCGCGAGGAAGACGACGTCGCTGAGGTCGAGTTCGACCTCCAGGTAGTGGTCGCGGAAGGTGTGGTTCTGCGCCGGGTCGAGGACTTCGAGGAGGGCGGCGGCCGGGTCGCCCCGGAAGTCCGAGCCCACCTTGTCGATCTCGTCGAGGAGCACGACCGGGTTCATGGACCCGGCCTCCTTGACGGCCCGCACGATCCGGCCGGGCAGGGCCCCCACGTACGTACGCCGGTGGCCGCGGATCTCTGCCTCGTCGCGTACGCCGCCGAGCGCGACCCGCACGAACTTGCGGCCCATGGCGTGCGCGACGGACTCGCCCAGCGAGGTCTTGCCGACGCCGGGCGGGCCGACCAGGGCGAGGACCGCGCCGCCACGACGGCCCCCGACGACGCCGAGGCCGCGCTCGGAGCGGCGCTTGCGCACCGCGAGGTACTCGGTGATGCGCTCCTTGACGTCCTGCAGCCCGGAGTGCTCGGCGTCGAGGATCCGCTGGGCGCCCTTGATGTCGTACTGGTCCTCGGTGCGTTCGTTCCAGGGCAGTTCGAGGACGGTGTCCAGCCAGGTGCGGATCCAGGAGCCCTCGGGCGACTGGTCGCTGGCGCGCTCCAGCTTGTCGACTTCCTTGAGGGCGGCCTCGCGCACCTTCTCGGGGAGGTCGGCGGCCTCGACGCGGGCGCGGTAGTCGTCGGACTCCTCGGCCGAGTCCTTGCTGTCGCCGTTCAGCTCGCGCAGCTCCTTGCGGACGGCGTCGAGCTGGCGCCGCAGCAGGAACTCGCGCTGCTGCTTGTCCACGCCCTCCTGGACGTCCTTGGCGATGGACTCGGCGACGTCCTGCTCGGCGAGGTGCTCACGCAGCTGCTCGGTGGCGAGCCTGAGGCGGGCGACCGCGTCGTCGGTCTCCAGGAGCTCGATCTTCTGCTGGGTGGTCAGGAACGGTGAGTAGCCGGAGTTGTCGGCGAGCGCGGAGACGTCGTCGATCTGCGTGACGCGGTCGACGACCTGCCAGGCGCCGCGCTTCTTCAGCCAGCTGGTGGCGAGCGCCTTGTACTCCTTGACGAGCTCGGTGACGGCCCCGGGCAGGGGCTCGGGCACGACGTCGTCGATCTTCAGCCCCTCGACCCAGAGGGCCGCGCCGGGGCCGGTCGTCCCCGCGCCGATCCGCACGCGGTCGCGGCCGCGGATGAGGGCGCCGGGGTCGCCGTCGGAGAGCCGCCCGACCTGCTCGACGGTGCCGAGGACGCCGGTCGCGGCGTACGTCCCGTCGATGCGCGGAACAAGGAGCACCTTCGGCTTGCTGTCGCCCTCGGAGCGGGCGGCGGCCTGCGCGGCCTCCACCGCGGCCCGCACGTCCGCGTCGGACAGATCGAAGGGCACGACCATGCCGGGCAGGACGACCTCGTCGTCGAGCGGCAGCACGGGCAGAGTGAGCGACGTGGACGTGGTGGACTCAGTAGCCATGATCTCCCCTTCGGCATTCAAGTTGAGCTATACCGACTCAATGGTTATGAGCGCCTGGATGTTCCCCCGGCTTGTTCGCTGTGAGCGATCACCCGGAATCGGCCACTGACACGGAATGCGCGGCGAGGGGCGGCGAGGGCCCATTTCCGGTCACGCGGCCCGGGGATGGCCGCCGGACGGCGTTCCCCTGCGGCCGTTCCGTTGGGACCGTGGACACTCCGACTCTCACGGAGGGCATCCATGGTGGACACACCCGGGACCGGCGACCACGGCCTGCAGGACACGGCCGGTCAGCTCGCCGATTACGCGCTGGGGCACCTCTTCTCGGCGGCGCTGCGCACGGCGGCGCGCTGCCGGATCGCCGACCGGCTCGCGGCAGGCCCGCGCACTGCGGGGCAGCTGGCCGAACTCACCGACACGCATGCCGGACATCTGCGCCGGGTCCTGCGCTACCTCGCCACGCGCGACATCTTCCGCGAGGACGGGACGGGTGCGTTCCACCTCACCCCGCTCGCCGACGCCCTGCGCACGGACGTGCCGAATTCCCTGCACGCGGCGGTCCTGATGCTGACCGATCCGGCGTTCCAGCAGACCTCGGCGGGTCTGGAGGAGACGGTGCGTCAGGCAGGACCGTCCTTCGAGCGCCTCTTCGGGAAGCCGTTCTTCGACCACCTGGCCGACGACCCGGCGCTGCGGGACCTCTTCGACAGCGGCATGGCGTCGCTGTCGGGTCCGTTCGACGCGGTGGTCGCCGGGACGTACCCCTTCCCTGACAAGGGCATCGTGGTGGACGTCGGCGGCGGGCGCGGCGGGCTGCTCCGCACGGTCCTGCGCGGGCGCCCCGGCCTGACGGGCGTCCTGTTCGACCAGCCGGCCGCGGTGACCACGCACATGCTGGCCGGGGACGACGCGGTCCGGGGCAGGTGGCGTGCCGAGTCGGGGGACTTCTTCACGCAGGTCCCCGAGGGCGGCGACATCTACGTCCTCAAGCACGTCCTGCACGACTGGCCCGACGACGCCTGTCTGCGGATCCTGCGCAACTGCCGCGCGGCGATGGCGCCGGACGCCCGTCTCCTGATCGTCGACTGCGTCCTGCCCGCCGGCAACGCGCCCCACCTCGGCAAGACCCTGGACGTGGCGATGGCGGCGATCGTGGACGGCCAGGAGCGCACGGAGGACGAGTTCTCGGCGCTGCTCACGGTGGCGGGGCTGCGGCTGACGCGGATCCTGCCGACCGAGATGTTCGCGTCGATCGTGGAGGCGGAGGCGGCGTAGCGCGGCGCGGTGCGGTGTGGCTCGGTCGGCGCGGTGCGGCTCGGCGCCGTGTGGCCGGGCTCCGGCTTCACCGTGCCCTGTGCGGTCCGGCTTCCGCGCGTTGCGGGCGTTGTGGGCGGCGGCGGTCCTGGCCCGTGGCCGCCGCGCCACGCACCGGCCCGGCCGGCTGCCGCCCTCGCCTGAGCAGCGGCCAGGTGGAGACGCCGATCAGGAGCGCGAGCAGATGGCCCCAGTTCGTCATGGGGTCGGCGAACTCGATCAGGTCCTCGACCAGCATCCACCCGAATCCGGCGAGGACGGCCCAGCGCGGCCACGGCGAGAGGAGCCCCGCGAGCGCGCCGACGCTGGCGGCCACGCCGAAGCTGATGCCGTAGTCGAGGCGGTGCAGCGAGCTGCCCGGCAGCTGCCCCGCGAGGACCGAGAAGGCGACCGGGACCTCGGTCACGAGCGTGGCGACGACATGGCCGAGGAGGAAGACCCCGGCGGCGCGGATGCCGCCGATGCGGCGCTCCAGCGCGGTGAGGACGAGCAGGAACCCGATCGCGTACGGGGAGGTGACGCCGCCCGCGATCCACAGCGCGCTGGCGACCAGGACGAGGGCGGGGCTGTGCGCGAGGTGCGCGACATCGGTGCTCGAACCCTGGAGCAGCGAGTAGACGAGGTCGGGGTCGGCGTGCTGCATCACCATCGAGGTGACGGCGAGCACGAGGGCGTACCCGAAGGTGAAGGGCGTACCGGTGGGGGTGGGCAGCAGCCGCCACACCTTGGGCAGGGCGCGGATGCGAGCGAGGCCCGGCGCGGCGAGGGGGCCGGAGACGGGGCCGGTACGGGTGGCGGTACGGGCGGCGGTCCCGGCCGACGGGGGCTCGCATCGGCGGGTGGACTGCTGCGGTATCCCGTCGAGGGTGCGGGGCACCTCGGTGGTCTCGGTGGCAGGGGTGCCGGACGGCTCCGCGCCGGGCGTCGCCGGGCCCGGCGTTCTCGCGTCGGGCGCGGCCCCGGCGGGCTGCACTCTCTGGTTCACGGGTGAGGCGCTCCTTCCGTCCCACCCCACCCTTTGCCCTCCTTTCCGGCGTTGTCTATGACAGGTACTACGTGAGGTACGTCTCACAGGCAACCCGCGCGGCGCGTCCTGCGTCGCGCGGAACCCACCGGAAACCGGGCCCGCCGTGGAAATACGCTGACGCCATGCACACCCACACCACCGCCCCCGTCGTCCTCGACCGGCGCGAGGGTCCGTTCGGCGAGGTCGTCCTGCGGCGCCACGGTGAGCTGCTGCAGATCATCGCCAACGGCTGCTTCCTGATGGACACCTCCGACGGCCGCTCCGAGCGGCTGCTCGTCGACGCGGCCCGCGACGCCCTCGACGACCGCCCCGGACCCAGCGTCCTGATCGGCGGGCTCGGCGTCGGGTTCTCCCTCGCGCACGCCGCCGCTGACCCCCGCTGGGGACGCATCGCCGTCGTCGAGCGCGAGCGGGCGATCATCGACTGGCACCGCGGCGGACCGCTCGCCGGGCTCTCCGCGGCAGCGCTCGCCGACCGTCGTTCGCAGATTCTTCACACCGACCTCGTCACCTACCTCTCGGAGGCCACGGAGACGTATGACGCGCTCTGCCTGGACATCGACAACGGCCCCGACTGGACGGTGACGGAGGGCAACAACTCCCTTTACTCGCCAGCCGGTCTGACGGCGTGCAAAGCACGTCTCAACCCCGGCGGAGTGCTCGCCGTGTGGTCCGCCCAACCCTCGTCCGCTTTCGACGACGCTCTACGGAATGCCGGATTCCAGAGGGTACGGACGGAAGAGATCCCCGTTGCCCGAGGCGTCCCGGACGTGGTCCATCTCGGCGTCAGGGCTGCGTAGCCGAGGTGCCTTCGCGACCCGTACTCTGCTGACCGAACACAAGCGATCAGTGTCAGGGGCGGGCGATGGAGCAGACACACACCTCCCACAACGGCGCCGCGGCGGCGACACCCGGCTCCCAGCGCCGGGTGCTGGTGGTCGAGGACGACCCGACGATCGTCGACGCCATCGCCGCACGGCTGCGTGCCGAGGGTTTTGTTGTGCAAACGGCGGTCGACGGCCCTTCGGCGGTCGACACCGCCCAGGCATGGCAGCCCGACCTGCTGATCCTCGACATCATGCTGCCGGGCTTCGACGGCCTGGAGGTGTGCCGGCGCGTGCAGGCCCAGCGGCCCGTCCCGGTGCTCATGCTCACCGCGCGTGACGACGAGACGGACATGCTGGTCGGGCTCGGGGTCGGCGCGGACGACTACATGACCAAGCCGTTCTCCATGCGGGAGCTCGCGGCCCGGGTGCACGTCCTGCTGCGCCGGGTCGAGCGGGCCGCGCTCGCCGCGACCACGCCCCGCAGCGGCATCCTGCGCCTGGGCGAACTGGAGATCGACCACGCCCAGCGGCGTGTGCGGGTGCGCAGCGAGGACGTCCACCTGACGCCCACCGAGTTCGACCTCCTCGTCTGCCTGGCCAACACCCCGCGCGCCGTCCTCTCCCGCGAGCAGCTGCTCGCGGAGGTGTGGGACTGGGCCGACGCGTCGGGCACCCGTACCGTCGACAGCCACATCAAGGCGCTGCGCCGGAAGATCGGGGCGGAGCGGATCCGTACCGTGCACGGCGTCGGGTACGCGCTGGAGACCCCCACCCCGTGAGGCAGGTCGCGCGATGAGCGGACCCTTCCAGGGACTGCGGCCCTTCTCCATCAAGACCAAGCTCGGCGCCCTCGTGGTCGTCTCGGTGTTCATCACCACGGGTCTGCTCCTCGTGGCCATGAAGACGGAGACCGAGCTGCGCTTCATCACCGTCTTCTCGGTGATCGCCACCCTGCTCATCACGCAGTTCGTGGCGCACAGCCTCACCGCGCCGCTGGACGAGATGAACGCGGTGGCCCGCGCCGTCTCGCACGGCGACTACACGCGCCGGGCGCGCGGTGCCGACCGGCGCGACGAGCTGGGCGACGTGGCCTCCACGATCAACGCCATGGCCGACGACCTGGAGGCGCAGGACACCCAGCGCAAGGAGCTCGTCGCCAACGTCTCGCACGAGCTGCGCACGCCCATCGCGGGCCTGCGCGCGGTCCTGGAGAACGTCGTGGACGGCGTCTCGGCCGCCGACCCCGAGACGATGCGTACGGCCCTGAAGCAGACCGAGCGCCTGGGGCGGCTCGTGGAGACGCTGCTCGACCTGTCCCGTCTGGACAACGGCGTCGTGCCGCTCAAGGCGCGCCGCTTCGAGGTGTGGCCCTACCTTTCGGGCGTCCTGAAGGAGGCCAACATGGTGGCCTCCGCGCGCGCGGGCATCGCTTCGGGCTCCGGCAGCCACACCCGTACGGACGTCCATCTGCACCTCGACGTGTCGCCCCCGGAGCTGACGGCGCACGCGGACGTGGAGCGGCTCCACCAAGTGGTGGCGAACCTCATCGACAACGCGGTCAAGCACAGCCCGCCGCACGGGCGCGTGACGGTACGGGCCCGGCGCGGCCCCTACCCCGAGTCCCTGGAGCTCGAGGTGCTCGACGAGGGCCCCGGCATCCCGGAGTCGGAGTGGCACCGCGTCTTCGAGCGCTTCAACCGCGGCGGCCACGCGGGCGCCCAGGCCAAGGGCTCCGGCAACGACGGCGGCACGGGGCTCGGCCTCGCCATCGCGCGGTGGGCGGTGGATCTGCACGGCGGTCACATCGGGGTGGCCGAATCCTCTCGCGGTTGCCGGATCCAGGTCACTCTTCCGGGCCTGCCCGAAGCGTGAAGTTGACGTAGGGTTCGAAGCGGAAGCGATGAACCGGGCTGCTCAAGGGCGCCCGGGGGCCGCCGCCGCGCGTAGACGTCCGACCGACGTACCCGCGCGGCCATCTGGCGTTGCGGAACCTCGCTTGTTTCCCGCCAATTACCGCGCCGAAACCATTGCTCCGGTGTGACTTACGCGACGGATGCCCGGCCCGGTCTGCACCTCACGCCCTGGGAGGCGTAGCCTTTATTTCCGCTGTCCATCACCTTGTGAAGCGGAAGAGGGCGGTTACCGCCGTGTCGTCACAGTCCCCCAGTAGCTCGAGCATCTCGACCGACCAAGACGGGCAGGGCAAGGACCCTGCCGCTGCCTTCGGTCCCAACGAGTGGCTCGTCGACGAGATCTATCAGCAGTACCTCCAGGACCCGAACTCGGTCGACCGAGCCTGGTGGGACTTCTTCGCCGACTACAAGCCAGGGGCGGGCGCCTCCGCAGCCGCCCCGGCGAAGCCGGCGGGTGACGCGGCCGCGGGGGCCGCGGACACCAGTGCTCCCGCCGCGCCCGCCGCCCCGGCGAAGCCCGCGGCCCAGGCCGCGCCCGCCACCGCGGCTCCGGCAGCTCCCGCGAAGCCCGCGGCAGCCGCTCCGGCCCCCGCGGCAGCCAAGCCCGCGGCGACCAAGCCCGCGGCCGAGAAGCCCGCCGCCAAGGCGGAGCCCGCGACCGAGGCCCCGTCCGGGCCCGAGTACGTGACGCTGCGCGGCCCGAGCGCCGCCGTCGCCAAGAACATGAACGCCTCGATCGAGGTCCCGACGGCGACGTCGGTCCGCGCGGTCCCGGTGAAGCTGCTCTTCGACAACCGCATCGTCATCAACAACCACCTCAAGCGCGCCCGCGGCGGGAAGATCTCCTTCACGCACCTCATCGGGTACGCGATGGTGCAGGCCATCAAGGCCATGCCCTCGATGAACTACTCCTTCGTCGAGAAGGACGGCAAGCCCACCCTGGTCAAGCCGGAGCACATCAACTTCGGCCTCGCCATCGACCTGGTGAAGCCCAACGGCGACCGCCAGCTCGTCGTCGCGGGCATCAAGAAGGCCGAGACCCTGAACTTCTTCGAGTTCTGGCAGGCCTACGAGGACATCGTCCGCCGCGCCCGCGAGGGCAAGCTGGGCATGGACGACTTCACCGGCGTGACGGTCTCCCTGACCAACCCCGGCGGCCTCGGCACCGTCCACTCGGTCCCGCGTCTGATGCCCGGACAGTCGGTCATCATGGGCGTCGGCTCCATGGACTACCCCGCGGAGTTCCAGGGCACCTCCCAGGACACCCTGAACAAGCTCGGCATCTCCAAGGTCATGACGCTCACGTCGACCTACGACCACCGGGTCATCCAGGGCGCCGCCTCCGGCGAGTTCCTGCGGATCGTCGCGAACCTCCTCCTCGGTGAGAACGAGTTCTACGACGAGATCTTCAAGGCGCTGCGCATCCCCTACGAGCCGGTCCGCTGGCTCAAGGACATCGACGCCTCGCACGACGACGACGTCACGAAGGCCGCCCGCGTCTTCGAGCTGATCCACTCCTACCGCGTCCGCGGCCACGTCATGGCCGACACGGACCCGCTGGAGTACAAGCAGCGCAAGCACCCCGACCTGGACATCACCGAGCACGGCCTCACCCTGTGGGACCTGGAGCGGGAGTTCGCGGTCGGCGGCTTCGCCGGCAAGTCGATGATGAAGCTGCGCGACGTCCTCGGCGTGCTTCGCGACTCGTACTGCCGCACCACCGGCGTCGAGTTCATGCACATCCAGGACCCGAAGCAGCGCAAGTGGCTCCAGGACCGCATCGAGCGGACCCACGCCACCAAGCCCGAGCGCGAGGAGCAGCTGCGCATCCTGCGCCGGCTGAACTCCGCGGAGGCCTTCGAGACCTTCCTGCAGACGAAGTACGTCGGCCAGAAGCGCTTCTCCCTGGAGGGCGGCGAGTCCGTCATCCCGCTGCTCGACGCCGTGCTCGACAGCGCCGCCGAGTCGCGCCTGGACGAGGTCGTCATCGGCATGGCCCACCGCGGCCGCCTGAACGTCCTCGCCAACATCGTCGGCAAGTCGTACGCCCAGATCTTCCGCGAGTTCGAGGGCAACATGGACCCCAAGTCCATGCACGGCTCCGGCGACGTGAAGTACCACCTGGGCGCCGAGGGCACCTTCACCGGCCTGGACGGCGAGCAGATCAAGGTCTCGCTGGCCGCGAACCCGTCCCACCTGGAGACGGTCGACCCGGTCATCGAGGGCATCGTCCGCGCCAAGCAGGACATCATCAACAAGGGCGGCACGGACTTCACGGTCCTGCCCGTCGCCCTGCACGGTGACGCGGCCTTCGCGGGCCAGGGTGTGGTCGCCGAGACGCTCAACATGTCGCAGCTGCGCGGCTACCGCACGGGCGGCACGGTCCACATCGTCATCAACAACCAGGTCGGCTTCACCGCCGCCCCGGAGTCCTCGCGCTCCTCCATGTACGCCACCGACGTGGCCCGCATGATCGAGGCGCCGATCTTCCACGTGAACGGCGACGACCCCGAGGCCGTCGTCCGCGTTGCCCGCCTTGCCTTCGAGTTCCGGCAGGCGTTCAACAAGGACGTCGTCATCGACCTCATCTGCTACCGCCGCCGCGGTCACAACGAGTCGGACAACCCGGCGTTCACCCAGCCGCTGATGTACGACCTGATCGACAAGAAGCGCTCGGTGCGCAAGCTCTACACCGAGTCCCTCATCGGTCGCGGCGACATCACCCTGGAAGAGGCCGAGCAGGCGCTGCAGGACTTCCAGGGCCAGCTGGAGAAGGTCTTCACCGAGGTCCGCGAGGCCGTCTCGCAGCCCGCGCAGGCCGACGTGCCCGCGCCGCAGGCCGAGTTCCCGGTGCACGTCGAGACCGCGATCTCCCAGGAGGTCGTCAAGCGGATCGCCGAGTCCCAGGTCAACATCCCCGACCGGGTCACCGTCCACCCGCGTCTGCTGCCGCAGCTGCAGCGCCGCGCGACGATGGTCGAAGAGGGCACGATCGACTGGGGCATGGGCGAGACCCTCGCCATCGGCTCGCTGCTCCTGGAGGGCACCCCGGTCCGCCTGTCGGGCCAGGACTCCCGCCGCGGCACGTTCGGCCAGCGCCACGCGGTCCTCATCGACCGCGCGACGGGCGAGGACTACACGCCGCTGATGTACCTCTCCGAGGACCAGGCGCGCTACAACGTCTACGACTCGCTCCTCTCCGAGTACGCGGTGATGGGCTTCGAGTACGGCTACTCGCTGGCCCGCCCCGAGTCGCTCGTCATGTGGGAAGCGCAGTTCGGTGACTTCGTCAACGGCGCGCAGACGGTGGTGGACGAGTACATCTCCGCCGCCGAGCAGAAGTGGAACCAGCACTCCGGTGTCACCCTGCTCCTGCCGCACGGCTACGAGGGCCAGGGCCCGGACCACTCGTCCGCCCGCATCGAGCGCTTCCTCCAGCTGTGCGCGCAGAACAACATGACGGTCGCGATGCCGACCCTCCCGTCGAACTACTTCCACCTCCTGCGGTGGCAGGTGCACAACCCGCACCACAAGCCGCTGGTGGTCTTCACCCCGAAGTCGATGCTGCGCCTGAAGGCGGCTGCCTCGAAGACGGAGGAGTTCACGACGGGCGGCTTCCGTCCGGTCATCGGTGACAGCCACGTCGACCCGTCGGCGGTCCGCAAGGTCGTCTTCTGCGCGGGCAAGCTGTACTACGACCTGGAGGCCGAGCGGCAGAAGCGCGGCGCCACGGACACGGCCCTCATCCGCATCGAGCGCCTTTACCCGCTGCCGGGTGCGGAGCTCCAGGCGGAGATCGCCAAGTACCCGAACGCCGAGAAATACCTGTGGGCGCAGGAGGAGCCGGCGAACCAGGGCGCATGGCCATTCATCGCCCTCAACCTCATCGACCACCTGGACCTGGCGGTCGGCGCGGACATCCCGCACGGCGAGCGCCTGCGCCGCATCTCGCGGCCGCACGGCTCGTCCCCGGCGGTCGGTTCGGCCAAGCGCCACCAGGCCGAGCAGGAGCAGCTGATCACCGAGGTCTTCGAGGCGTAGTCCCCGACGGTCGTACGCAGGTGGGCCCGGCCCCG
This sequence comes from Streptomyces sp. NPDC058284, assembly GCF_042881135.1. Taxonomy (NCBI): domain Bacteria; kingdom Bacillati; phylum Actinomycetota; class Actinomycetes; order Kitasatosporales; family Streptomycetaceae; genus Streptomyces; species Streptomyces sp. NPDC058284. The sequence goes on along the minus strand of NZ_JBHVYE010000003.1, from coordinate 202,017 downwards.
AGTTCCATGACTCGGGGCCGGGCCCTCCGGCGTTCCTGGGCCCGCCCGGCGCCGCCTATCCTGAGGTGGAACGATCCGTCCGCATCAGGAGCATGAGTTGTACTTCACCGACCGTGGCATCGAGGAGCTGGAGAAGCGGCGCGGCGAGGAGGAGGTCACCTTCGAGTGGCTCGCCGAGCAGCTCCGCACCTTCGTGGACCTCAACCCCGACTTCGAGGTCCCGGTCGAGCGCCTGGCGACGTGGCTGGCGCGGCTCGACGACGAGGACGAGGACGAGTAGTCCGACGCGTGGTCCACAGTGATGGACTGGGTGTCCGGGTGTCCGGCGTCCGGGTCCCCGGGTCTCCGGTGTCTGGGCCTCCGGGCTTCCGGTGTCTGGGCCTCCGGGCTTCCGGTGTCTGGGCCTCCGGGCTTCCGGTGTCTGGGCCTCCGGGTCTCCGGCGTCCGGGCCTCCGGGCCTCCGGTGTCTGGGCCTCCGGGCCTCCGGGCCTCCGCTGACCTCTCCGTAGGCGTGGTCACGGGGCGGGACGGAGCCTCCTGACCAGCTCGGCCGGCCCCGTCGCTCAGTCCCGGGCCCGCATCCGGTCGTACGCCAGCCCCGCCGCCCCCTGCGCCAGCAGCAGCGCGGCCGCCGCGGTCCACCCGCCACTGTGCCGCCGCAGCGCCCACCCCGCGAGCGGCAGTCCCACCGCGACCTGGGCCGCCGCGACCGTCCGCGCCCTGGGCCCGCGCACCCAGGGGCCGAGCGGGCTCTTCTCGACCGCCCCTAGCTCCGCACGCACCGCGTCCCGCCAGCCGGGCCACTCGACCTGCCGCACTCCCTGTCGGCGCCGCGCGACCTCGCGCAGCCGGTCGGCGGGTTCACCGGGAGCGAGCCCCGGGGGCAGGGTGAGGCCCGTGCGGGTGAGGACGGCGAGGAGTCCGAGCATCCTGGCGCGTGCGTCGGCCGCGGTGTCGGGCCGGGTGAGCGTGTCCAGGGACTGCATGTCCAGTACCGGGTCGAGGCCGAGGCGCGCGGCGAACGTGCGCATCGCCTCGTCCTCCCCGACGGGTGTGCCGTTGGCCAGCCATTCGTATCCGACAGTCCGCCGGAAGCCCGCCGCGAGGGTGTAGCCGGACCGGTCGCCGTCCCACCACAGGGCGAGCACGGGCCAGCCCACGCCGACGGCGAGCGCGGTGGCCCACCCGGTCAGCACCCGGTCGACGGGCTCCTCGCCGTGCAGCCACGGCTTGCCCTCGGGCACCAGCACGCTCCAGCCGGGGCCCGCCTCCGCGAGGAGCATCCGCTCGCGGAGCAGCTGGGCCGCGGGCTCGACGGCGTCGGGCTCGGCCCGGCAGAGCAGCAGTGCGCCGGCGGCCCTGGCGCGCGCGGGAGCGCCGGGGGCGGAAGAGTCGGACGACATGGTTCCACGCTAGGACAGATCGGAGCATTCGGCGCATAGGTGTTGTTCTGGGGCAGGCGGGACGGCGGCGCGGCAGGGCAGCAGCGCGCAGGGCAGCGGGGCAGCGGAGGTTCACTCTTCCGTGTGTCTTGACTCTCCGGATCCGCGATATATCGTGAGTAGCAGAGATTGCGATATGGCGTGTCGTACCGGCCCGCCGAAGCCCGCCAAGGAGGTCAGCTCATGTCGGAGTGGTCCGTCGCCGAGCCCCAGAAGCTCACGTTCGACGCACCCGTGACCGCACTGCACGTGCGCCTCGTCAATGGCGCGGTGAACGTCGTGGGCACGGACGACGACTCCGCCCGCCTGGAGGTCTCCGAGATCGAGGGACCACCCCTGTGCGTGACGGAGGAGGACGGGACCCTCACGGTCGCCTATGAGGATCTGCCCTGGAAGGGGTTCCTCAAGTGGCTGGACCGCAAGGGCTGGCGGCGCAGCGCGGTGGTCTCGCTGGCCGTGCCCGCCGGGGCCCGTGTCGAGGTGGGCGTGGTCGGCGCGGGCGCGGTGATCTCCGGGATCGAGGGGCACACCGCGGTGAAGGGCGTCACCGGCGACACGACCCTGCTCGGCCTCTCCGGCCCGGTCCGCGCGGACACGGTCTCCGGGAGCGTGGAGGCACAGGGTGTCACCGGCGACCTCCGGTACAACTCCGTCTCCGGCAACCTCACCGCGGTCGAGGCCGCGGGCCCCTCCCTCCGGGCCGACTCGGTGAGCGGCTCGATGATCGTGGACCTCGACCCCGCGGACGGCCCGACGAACGTCGCCCTGACCAGCGTCTCGGGCGAGATCGCGATCCGGCTGCCGCATCCGGCGGACGCCGAGGTCGAGGTGGACACGGCGAGCGGATCGGTGTCGAACGCCTTCGAGGATCTGCGGGTGAGCGGCCAGTGGGGCGCCAAGCGCATCGCGGGCCGCCTCGGCGCCGGCCGCGGCCGGCTCAAGGCGACGACCGTGTCCGGGTCCATCGCGCTCCTGCGCAGGCCGCGGAAGGACGAAGATCCATACGACGAGGACGAGGTCCCCCTGGACATCGCCCCGGTGGACTCCTCCCCCACGCCGACGGACAGCCCGAACGACGGCCCGACCGACGGCTCAACCAGCGGCCCGACCGATGGCCCGACCCCCAAGAAGGTGCTCTGACATGCCCCCCGTGTTCGCCCACGGCCGCCTCCGGCTCTACCTGCTCAAGCTGCTCGACGAGGCCCCCCGCCATGGCTACGAGGTGATCCGTCTCCTGGAAGAGCGCTTCCAGGGGCTGTACGCACCGTCGGCAGGCACCGTCTACCCCCGCCTCGCGAAGCTGGAGGCCGAGGGCCTGGTCACCCACACCACCGAGGGCGGCCGGAAGGTCTACGCCATCACCGACGCGGGCCGTGCCGAACTGGCCGACCGCAGCGGCGAGCTGGTCGATCTGGAGCTGGAGATCCGCGAGTCGGTCGCCGAGCTCGCCGCCGAGATCCGCGACGGCGTCCAGGGGGCGGCCGGTGCGCTGCGCCGCGAGATGCGCGCGGCTGCCAAGGAGGCGCGTGCCGCGGGCGGCCCGGAGACCGGTCCCGTGTTCCCCGACCCGGGTGACTTCTTCGACGGGACGCTGGGCGACAAGGAGAGCTGGCGCCAGGCCAAGGAGGAGTTCAAGCGGGCCAAGCAGGAATGGAAGGAGCAGGCCAGGCGGGCGAAGGACGAGAGCCGCCGGGCCCGCGAGGAGGCCCAGCGGGCCCGCCGCCAGGCCAAGGACGCCCAGGACAAGGTCCAGCGCATCGCCAAGCGGGTGCAGGAGCAGGTCCAGGACCACTTCGCGCGCGGAGACTGGCCGACGGGCGTACGAGAGGGCCTGACGGAACTGGCCAAGGAGTTCGGCGACTTCGGCGTGGGCCTGGGCAGGGAGTTCGGCAGGGACTTCGGTGCCGGGGCGGGTGCGGGGACTCGGGGTGCCGCCGCCAAGGAGGCGCCCGCCGGGGCCGGGCCCAAGTTCAGCGCCGCCCGCGAGGACGTCCTGGTGGAGTACAGCCCCGACTGGGCCGGTGAGGACTCCACCGGCGACCCCGGCAGAGACCTCGACCGCCTCCTGGACCGCTTCCGCGACGACATCCGCGACGCGGCCCGCGACCACGGCGTCACGGAGGACCAACTCCGCGAGGCCCGGCGCCACTTGACCCAGGCAGCGGCACACATCGGCGCCACCCTGCGCACGCCGAGCCACTGACACCGACGGCACGCGATGGGTGTGACCCCGACCGGTACGGAGTCACACCCACCGCACCAGGCAGCGCGCCGCAAGCCTGCGCAGGAGGCCCCGCCCGCGAGACCTCGTCCGGTCGCGCCGCGCGGTGGCGATCTGTGCGCGGGCGATCGCGACCCACGGATCGACCTGCGAGCTGCCGCCGCGCTGCGGAAGCTGGTGGAGCAGCTGGAGGCCGTGCAGGTGCGCAGCCCGCGTCTGCGGGTGACGGGCTCAGACCTCCAGGACGATCTTTCCGAACTGCTCGCCGGACGCCAGCCGTTCGAAGCCCTCACGGGCTCGGTCCAGGGGCAGCACCTCGTCGATCACCGGCCGTACCCCCGTGGCCGCGCAGAAGGCCAGCAGGTCCTCCAGCTCGTCCTTGGTGCCCATGGTCGAGCCGACCACCTTCAGTTCGAGGAAGAAGATCCGGGTGAGTTCGGCGTGCGAGGGACGGTCGCCGCTGGTCGCGCCCGAGATGACCAGCGTGCCGCCCGGCTTCAGAGACTTGACCGAATGGGACCAGGTCGCAGCGCCCACCGTCTCGATGACGGCGTCCACCCGCTCCGGGAGCCGCGCGCCCGCCTCGACGGCCTCCACCGCGCCCAGCTCAAGAGCCCTCTTGCGCTTGGCCTCGTCCCGGCTCGTCGCGAAGACCCGCAGGCCGGCCGCCTTGCCGAGCACGATGGCCGCGGTGGCGACTCCGCCGCCCGCGCCCTGCACGAGGACCGAGTCCCCGGGCCGCACCCCGGCGTTGGTGAACAGCATCCGGTACGCGGTCAGCCACGCGGTGGGCAGGCAGGCCGCCTCGGCGAAGGAGAGTTCCTTCGGCTTGGGCAGGACGTTCCAGGTGGGCACGGCGACGCGTTCGGCGAAGGTGCCCTGGTACTTCTCCGTGAGGATGGAGCGGCCCTCGCGAGGGCCGACGCCGTACCCACTCTGTCCGATGACGGAGTGGAGCACCACCTCGTTCCCGTCCTCGTCGACGCCGGCGGCGTCACAGCCGAGGATCATCGGCAACTTGTCCTCGGCCAGGCCGACCCCGCGCAGCGACCACAGGTCGTGGTGGTTGAGGGAAGCGGCCCTGACATTCACGGTCGACCAGCCGGAGCGCGCCTCGGGGGCGGGCCGCTCCCCCAACTCAAGGCCACTGAGCGGCTGGTCACGGTCGATACGAGCAGCGTAGGCAGCGAACATGAGGTGACCCTAGGCGTGCGGGGTGCCCGGACGGAACCTCGTACGGCTGTGACACGCGCCGCGCCCCCTGCCGCACGAGGTGCGCGGCAGGGGGCGCGGTGGATGCCCGGACCCGGTGTCAGCTGCGGGCCACACCCTCGGCACGGGCGGCGGCCGCGACCGCCGCCGTCACGGCCGGGGCGACCCGCTCGTCGAACGGCGAGGGGATCACGTAGTCCGCGGAGAGCTCGTCCCCGACGACGTCCGCGAGGGCGTCGGCCGCGGCGATCTTCATGCCCTCGGTGATCCGGGAGGCGCGCACCTGGAGCGCACCGGCGAAGATGCCGGGGAAGGCCAGGACGTTGTTGATCTGGTTCGGGTAGTCCGAGCGTCCGGTCGCCACCACGGCCGCGTACTTGTGCGCGACGTCGGGGTGGACCTCGGGGTTCGGGTTGGCCATGGCGAACACGAAGGAGTTCGGCGCCATGGAGGCGACGGCCGGCTCGGGGACGGTGCCGCCCGAGACGCCGATGAACACGTCGGCGCCGTTGAGGGCCGCCTCCAGCGAACCGCTGATCCCGGCCTTGTTGGTCAGCTCGGCGAGCTCGCGCTTGACCGGGGTGAGGTCGTCCCGGTCGCGGCTCACGACGCCCTTGCGGTCGGCGACCGCCACGTCGCCGAGCCCCGCCTCAAGGAGGAACTTGGCGATGGCGACCCCGGCCGCGCCCGCGCCGGAGATGACGGCGCGCAGCTCGCCGAGCGTGCGCCCGGTCAGCTTCGCCGCGTTGCGCAGCGCGGCCAGCGTCACGACGGCCGTGCCGTGCTGGTCGTCGTGGAAGACGGGGATGTCCAGGCGCTCCTGCAGCTTGCGCTCGATCTCGAAGCACCGGGGCGCCGAGATGTCCTCCAGGTTGACGCCGCCGAACGACGGGGCGAGGCGCACGACGGTCTCGACGATTTCGTCGGCGTCCGTCGTCGCGAGGGCGATCGGCACCGCGTCCACGCCGCCGAACTGCTTGAAGAGAATGGCCTTGCCCTCCATCACGGGGAGGGAGGCCTCGGCGCCGATGTCGCCGAGACCGAGCACCGCGGTCCCGTCGGTCACCACGGCGACGACATTGGATTTCCACGTGTAGTCGTGGACGAGTTCCGGCCGCTCGGCGATCGCGCTGCACACCTTCGCGACGCCGGGCGTGTAAGCCAGGGACAGGTCGTCCTTGTCGCGGACCGGCACGGTGGCCTGCACGGCCATCTTGCCGCCGCGGTGCAGCGCAAACGCCGGATCGAAGGAATCGACGAGATCGTCGCCTTCGTGATCCGTACTGCTGTCGCTGCGAGGATTGACGATCTCCGCTGCCACTTGTCTGACCCCTTAAGTCTTATTCATCAGTTGAGGGTGTCCACTCCCGGTTGAGAAGTGGGCGGGCACCGCGTCCGTTCCCCGCCTGTCGGCGGAGGGAGGTACGGACACGCGGGCGCGCCGCACACGCGCCCTGGGCCCCGGATGAGGGGTGTAGCCAACCTTTGTACCCGAAGGCGGTGCACACGGGCGAGTGACATTGGTTGCAGCATGCTCCGCGGACGTCCCTCGAGGCCGGGACGAGTGTCACTGGGCCGGGCGGGTGACCTGCGCGACGGCACGCGGTGCCACCGTGGTGCCACCTCCGGCGCGCCCACTCCGCGCCCAAGAGCCCCATGATCAGCCTTTACCGTCCTTTTCCGACATCAGCCCGCCTGCCCGGAAAGGGAGGGCTTTCAGGGGCCGCGATCAGCCAATGTCCGAATTCTCCGAATAGTGCGCTCCAGCGGTCCACATAGCGAGATTCACCGGATATCTCTTGGTTGACGCTGATTCGATACCGCCCCCATACGCCCGCACCGTGCCGGGTTGTTGCGATTCGAAGCCCGCCCGTTATCCGATTTTGACATCTCCGGCACCCAGAATCGGACGGTCCGAATGGCAAGATGCCGTCATCACACGAGGTCGCGACACCCGAAGGTGTGTGCCCGACCCATCGGCAACTCCCTCATCCGCCGGAGGACCCACCATGACCGCACGCTCCATTTGTCGTAGGACCGCAGCCAAGTCCGCAAAGTCACGGATTACGGCGGTCGGTACGCTCGCGGTCGTCGGCACGCTGCTGCTTTCCGGCTGTGGCGACCAGACCAACGACAAGGAGAGCAACTCGGTCAGCAACGCCCCGCTCGCCGACAAGCTCCCCCAGGACATCCGCGACAAGGGTGTCCTCAAGGTCGGGTCCGACATCGCCTACCCGCCGGTCGAATTCAAGGACAAGTCCGGCAACACCGTGGGTATCGACCCCGACCTGGGAGAGGCGCTGGGCAAGCAGCTCGGCGTGAAGGTCGAATTCGAGAACGGCACCTTCGACACCCTCCTCGGCGGCCTGCGCTCCAAGCGCTACCAGATCGCGATGTCGGCCATGACCGACACTAAGAACCGCCAGGAGGGCATCGACGAGGAGACGGGCAAGAAGGTCGGCACCGGCGTCGATTTCGTCGACTACTTCACCGCGGGCGTCTCGATCTACGCCAACAAGGGCGAGGGCCGGTCCATCAAGACCTGGGACGACCTCTGCGGGAAGAAGATCGTCGTCCAGCGCGGCACCGTCTCGCACGACCTGGCCAAGGCCGAGTCGAAGAAGTGCAAGGGCGGCAAGAAGATCGCGATCGAGCAGTTCGACAACGACCAGCAGGCCCAGACCCGGCTGCGCTCCGGCGGCGCCGACGCGGGTTCGTCCGACTTCCCCGTCGCCGCGTACGCGGTGAAGACCTCGGGCGGCGGCAAGGACTTCGAGCTGGTCGGCGAGCAGGTCCAGGCCGCTCCGTACGGCATCGCGGTCGCCAAGAAGAACACCGAGCTGCGGGACGCCGTCAAGGCCGCGCTCGACGCGATCATCAAGAACGGCGAGTACGCAAAGATCATCAAGAAGTGGGGCGTCGAGGACGGCGCGGTCAAGGAAGCCAAGGTCAACGGCGGCAAGTGATCCACCGTCTCCCTCCCTCCCCGTCGCTGAAAGGCCACCTCACGTGACCCCCGACATCTCCAAGAAGGGCCCGGCGGACGACGTCCCCGCGGCCCGCCCGGCGGAGGCCATCAAGGCCATCCCGGTCCGGCACTTCGGCCGCTACATCGCCGCCGTCCTGGCGATCGGCGTGCTCGCCTCGATCGTCTTCGCCTTCGCGCAGGGCGACATCAACTGGGGCGCCATCCCCGACAACTTCTTCGACGAGCGCATCCTCAAGGGCGTCCGCGAGACCCTGATCCTCACCTTCCTGTCGATGCTCATCGGCGTGGTCGGCGGTGTGCTCCTGTCGATCATGCGTCTTTCGAAGAACCCCGTGACCCAGTCGATCGCCTGGTTCTACATCTGGTTCTTCCGCGGTACGCCGGTCCTGGTCCAGCTCTTCGTCTGGTTCAACCTCGGCTTCGTCTTCGACTACATCAACCTCGGTCCGATCTACAAGGACGAGTGGTCGGACTTCATGACGCCGATGCTGACGGCGCTGCTCGGCCTCGGCCTCAACGAGGCCGCGTACATGGCGGAGATCTGCCGCGCCGGCCTGCTCTCGGTCGACGAGGGCCAGACCGAGGCGGCGCAGGCGCTCGGCATGAGCCACAACAAGACGCTGCGCCGCGTCGTGCTGCCGCAGGCGATGCGTGTCGTCGTGCCGCCGACCGGCAATGAGTTCATCAACATGCTGAAGACGACGTCGCTGGTCGCGGCCGTCCAGTACTACGAACTCCTCAAGTACGCCCAGGACATCGGCACCTCGTCGGGCGCGACGGTGGAGACGCTGCTGCTCGCCGCCTGCTGGTACCTCATCATGACGTCGATCCTCAGCATCGGTCAGTTCTACCTGGAGCGGTACTACGCGCGCGGTTCGTCGCGCTCGCTGCCGGCCACGCCCTGGCAGAAGATCAAGGCCAACATGCTGTCCCTCAACAGCCCGCGCGGAGGCACCGCATGACCGCCATGGTGAAGTCCGAAGGCGTCCACAAGTCCTTCGGCAACGTCGAGGTCCTCAAGGGCATCGACCTCGAGGTCAAGTCCGGCGAGGTCTTCTGCCTCATCGGCCCTTCCGGCTCCGGCAAGTCGACGTTCCTGCGCTGCATCAACCACCTGGAGAAGATCAACGCCGGGCGGCTGTACGTCGACGGGAACCTGGTCGGCTACCGCCAGAAGGGCGACAAGCTGTACGAACTCAGGGACCACGAGGTCGCCCTGCAGCGCCGGGATATCGGCATGGTCTTCCAGCGCTTCAACCTCTTCCCGCACATGACGGCGCTGGAGAACGTCATGGAGGCGCCGGTCCAGGTCAAGGGCGTTGCCAAGGCGCAGGCGCGGGAGCGGGCCGCGCAGCTCCTCGAGCGGGTCGGCCTCGGTGACAAGGCGGGCAACTACCCCTCACAGCTCTCCGGCGGCCAGCAGCAGCGGGTGGCGATCGCCCGGGCGCTCGCGATGGACCCGAAGCTGATGCTCTTCGACGAGCCGACGTCGGCGCTCGACCCCGAGCTCGTCGGCGACGTGCTCGACGTGATGCGCGATCTCGCCGAGTCCGGCATGACGATGGTCGTCGTCACCCACGAGATGGGCTTCGCCCGTGAGGTCGGCGACAGCCTCGTCTTCATGGACGAGGGCGTGGTGGTCGAATCCGGCCACCCCCGCGAGGTCCTGACGAACCCGCAGCAGGAACGCACGCAGTCGTTCCTGTCGAAGGTGCTGTAGGAGCGCCCCGTAAGGGGCGCGGGGAACTGCGGCGGGCAACCACGGCGGACCCCCGCGCGAGAACGCACACAAGGGGCGGTACGGATCAGTGATCCGTACCGCCCCTTGTGCTGGCCGGCTACTTGAGACCAAGAACCACCGCGTCCGAGGGCGAGGCCCAGACGGGCCGCGCCTCGGCGAAACCGGCCTCACGAAGGGTGCGGGCATGCCATTCGGCAGAGGGCGTGTCCCCGTCCGCATGCTCCCCGTAGATCTCGAACCGCTTGGCGGTGGGCCCCGCGAGGACCGGATCCTGGGCGGCGAGCTGCCACCACTCCTTCCAGTCCAGGACCCCCTCGGCCTTGACCCGCTCCATCCGCCCGTGGCGATACGCACTCTCGGCGGCGTTCAGCCGCGGCGTCGCCGGATCCGGCATGTGGTCCGCGTTCATGAAGACGCCGCCGTCGCGGACGATCCCGGCGACCTGACCGTAGAGCGCGGCCAGCGGCTCGCTGTAGAGCCAGTGCAGCGCCGTCGCCGTCAGCACGGCGTCGTACGAGTCGTGCGGCAGCGCCGCGGTCCAGTCGGGGTCCTTCAGGTCGGCCGTCACGAACGTGACCCGGTCGTCCCCGGCGAAGGTGCCCTCGGCGATGGTGAGCAGCGCGGGGTCCAGATCGACGCCGACGCTCGTCGCCTCCGGGAACCTCTTGAGGAGCCGGTCCGTAATACTTCCCGTACCGCACGCCAGATCGAGGACGCGCGGCGCGGTGCCGACCACGGCCTCGACCATGTCGAGCATGATCCGGAACCGCTCCTCGCGGTCGGGCAGGTACCACTGCTGCTGCCGGTCCCAGCTGTCCTGCCAGGCACGCCAGTCGGTGCCGGACGCGGCCCCCGCCTCGGTTCCCGTCTCCGTATCCGTCATCAGAACCCCTCCACTCCGTAATACCCTGGTACCGCAATCGGCTATTACCGGCCGACGAGATGAACCCTAGCCCGCCCCCGTAAGGACTACAAGTGGAACTGGCCTATTACTCGGACTACGCCGTACGCCTGGTCAACAGCGAGGAGCCGGGCCGCAACAAGGACACGCTGACGTCCGTCGAGGCGATCAGGGAGCTCTTCGGGCCAAGCACGCAGATGGCCCGCCGCGCGACCGACTCCGACGTCACCCGCTTCCGCTCCGTACGCGGCAGGCTCCGGGCGGTCTTCGAGGCGGCGGACGGCGGTGACGAGACGCTCGCGGTCGACCTGCTGAACTCACTGCTCCTGGAGTTCCCCGTCAGCCCGCAGATCTCGGGCCACGACCACCGGGACGACGACGGCCGCCCGCTGTGGCACATGCACCTGGCGGACCACCCCTCGAACGCGACGGCGGGGTACGCCGCGATCGCCGCCATGGGCCTCGCCTTCCACCTCACCGAGCACGGCGTGGAACGCCTCGGCCTGTGCGAGGCCGCGCCGTGCCGCAACGCCTACCTCGACACGTCGACGAACCGCTCCCGGCGCTACTGCTCGGACCGCTGCGCGACCCGCGCCAACGTCGCCGCCTACCGCGCCCGCAAGCGCCTGGAGACGGAACGATCCGCCGGCACCGGCCGTACGGCACCCAGCGCCCAGCGCACCAGCGCGAACGGCGAGCGGCGGCCCGGCGCGGGCGGGCGGTAGCGGAACTGCACCTTCCCGAGGACGAGCTCCTCGGGGACGACGCCGTAGTCCGTGCTGTCCCCGCCCGCGAAGGCGTTGTCGCCGAGCACCCACCAGCCGCCCTCGCGCCGCTCCGTGGCCCGCTTGACGACCAGCAGGTCCTGCTGGAAGGGATGGCACAGGATCACCACGTCACCCGGACGTACGCGCGCCCCCCAGCGCACGAGCAACCGGTCCCCGTGCCGCAGCGTCGGCACCATCGAAGGACCCGTCACCTCCGCCGCGCCCCACGGCACAAGGGCCTTTCCGCGCTCGCTCTCCTGCGACAGCTCCGGCATCACCGGCACCTCCCCGGTCCTATCCTCCACCAGTCCCAGTCTGACCCTGGACTTTTGTCCTAAGCCCATGGGGGCACCCGCGAAAACCCGCCTCTCACGGAGTAATGTCCCACCTGAGAAGACGATCACGAGGAGGACAGCACATGCTTTCCCGCCTGTTTGCCCCCAAGGTGAAGGTCAGCGCCCACTGCGACCTGCCCTGCGGTGTGTACGACCCGGCCCAGGCCCGCATCGAGGCGGAGTCGGTCAAGGCCGTGCAGGAGAAGATGGCCGGCAACGACGACGCGCACTTCCAGGCGCGCGCCACGGTCATCAAGGAACAGCGCGCCGAGCTCGCCAAGCACCACGTCTCGGTGCTCTGGAGCGACTACTTCAAGCCCCCGCACTTCGAGAAGTACCCGGAGCTGCACCAGCTGGTCAACGACACCCTCAAGGCCCTCTCGGCCGCGAAGGGCTCGACCGACCCGGCCACGGGCCAGAAGGCGCTGGACTACATCGCCCAGATCGACAAGATCTTCTGGGAGACCAAGAAGGCCTGATCGCCGTCCGAGCCGTCGACCTGCTGCTGAGCGGGTCGTCACGCCTCTTCGACCGCACCCGGTCCGCCCACCGCCGAGAGAACGGCGCCCATGGCGGGCCGGGTGCGGTTCTGCGTCGGGCCCCTTGGCGGGCCGCCGCCGAACAGCCGCCGAATGGCTGCCGGACGACCGCCGCATGAGCGCTGGACGGCCGGTGGACGCGGCGAGCCTGTGGGAAGGTAGAGCCACATCACTGGGAGGTGGGTGGGACATGCTGGAGCCGCCACGCGAGGAGCTGTTGGCCTCCGCATTCGTCGACCTCGCCGACACCCTGGTGCAGGATTTCGACGTCATCGGTTTCCTGCACTCGCTCGCCGAGCACTGCGTCGCCCTGCTGGACGTCGCGGCCGCCGGAGTACTGCTCGCCACTCCGGACGGACGGCTGGTGGACGCCGCGGCGTCGGACGAGCGCACGCGTCAGCTCGAGCTCGCCAGCATCGAGTGGGACGAGGGCCCCTGCAGGGACTGCTACCGCACCGGGGTCCAGGTCCCCGACGTACCGCTGGCGTCCGCCGCGGCCCGGATGCGGTGGCCGCGGTTCTCGCCGCGGGCCGTCGAGACGGGATTCACCTCGGTCGTGGCCGCGCCGCTGCGGCTGCACGACCAGGTCATCGGGGCGCTCAACCTCTTCCGGGACCGCTCAGCGACTCCCAGGTGCGGCTCGGCCAGGCGCTGGCCGACACCGCCACCATCGGGGTCCTGCAACAGCGGGCGGTGAGTGAGCAGATGACGGTGTCCGCGCAGCTGCAGGCCGCTCTGGACAGCCGCATCATCATCGAACAGGCCAAGGGCTACCTGGCGCACCGTCGCGACACCGGCGTAGAGGAGGCATTCACCCTCATGCGCCGTTACGCACGCAGCCACCAGATGCGACTCACCGAGATCGCCCGCCAGGTCCTGCAGGGGACAGCCGACGCCTCGCTCCTCAGGCGCGATCCGTGAAGCGTCGGCCCATCGGCGCTGACTGGTGGGCCGGCCCTGGGTCGTGTCCGCCAAGTCACGCCACCGCACCGGGAACGGAGGGTGTCCGGTGACCCATCCGGTGATGGCCGACTACCTGCGTGCCCTCAGCTCGCACAAGGGGCCGGGCCTCGCGCCGCTCCCGCTGGAGGCCTGCGCCGACATGCTGGGCCTGGACGGTCTCGGCCTGCTGCTGTCCCCGGGAGGCGGCCCCGCCGAGCTGGTGCAGTCCTTCGGGGCACGCTCGCTCGCCCTTGAGGACCTCCAGCAGGTCCAGGGCCAGGGCCCCAGCCTGGACGCGGCCCGGCACGGCGCGCTGCTCCTGCTGCCCGACGTGAGCGACGGCTCCACCTTCGCACCCGAACGCTGGCCCGGTCTGCCCGTCGCCATCCAGGGTCTCGGCGTACGCGCGGTGTTCTCCTTCCCGCTGCGTATCGGGGTCATCTCGCTCGGCGCCCTCACCGGTCACCGCACGCGTCCCGGCGCAATGACCACCGAGCAGCTCACCGAGGCGTTCCGGCTGGCCGACACCATCGCGCAGATCGCCATCGCCACCGCCGCCGACGCCGGGCTCCCGCAGGCCCCGCTGCTCGACGATCCCGGCCTGCACTTCGCCGAGGTCCACCAGGCCACCGGCATGCTCGCCGCCCAGCTGGAGACCGACTGCGACCACGCCCTGGTCCGGCTGCGCGGTTACGCCTACAGCCACGACCGCCCGCTCCTCGATGTCGCCCGTGACGTCCTGGCCCGCCGACTGCGTCTGGACGCCAACAACGTCGGCGGGGGCGGCGCGGAGAGCGGCGGCACGGACGGCGGCGGCACGGCGGGCGGCGGCACGGGTCCGTCCTGACCCTCGCCCGCCACGCACGGGCCGTACGCGCGGGCCGTACGCACCTGCCGTACGCGCGGGCTAAACCATTTGCGGCGCCCGGCCGACCCTGCTGCACTGGTCCTGTCGGAGCCTGCGGGGCCCGGCGCAATCAGCGATGTACCTGCGAAGGAGACGAAATGCGGCGTTCGTGCATGTCCCACACGAAAGGAATTCCCACTTCCGCAAAGGACATGACGGTACGTGCATTCATGTGCTCCGCACTTTCTGAACCTGGGCATCCTGGCCCACATCGACGCCGGTAAGACCAGCCTGACCGAGCGGCTCCTGCATGCCGCAGGAGTGATCGACGAGATCGGCCGCGTCGACGACGGAAACACCCGGACCGACTCACTCGCCCTGGAACGGCAACGCGGCATCACCATCAAGTCCGCCGTCGTCTCCTTCGTCATCGAGGCGCCGCGAGGGGGCGCGCGGGACGGTACGCCGGGCGACGGCACGGCGGGCGACGGTATGCCCGGCGACGGCGTCACGGTCAATCTGATCGACACCCCCGGCCACCCGGACTTCATCGCCGAGGTGGAGCGGGTCCTGAGTGTGCTCGACGGCGCCGTGCTCGTGATCTCCGCCGTGGAGGGCGTCCAGGCGCAGACCCGCGTCCTGCTGCGGACGCTGCGGCGGCTGCGCATCCCCACGCTGATCTTCGTCAACAAGGCGGACCGCCGCGGCGCGCGGTACGAGGGCGTCCTGCGGCACATCGCCGAGCGGCTGACCCCGGACATCGTCCCGATGGGCACGGTTTCCGGCCTCGGGACGCGCGAGGCCGACTTCACCGCGTACGCCGCGCATCCCCGTGCGGGAACGGGGCCGAAGAACCACACCGCCCGCCTCACCGACCTGCTCACCAGCCACGACGACGCGCTCCTCGCCGCGTACCTCGACGACGCGACGTCCCTCTCCTACGACCGTCTCCGCACCGAACTGGCCCGTCAGACCCGTCGCGCGCTCGTGCACCCGGTGTTCTTCGGCTCGGCCGTGACGGGGATGGGAGTCGCGGAACTGATGGACGGCATCAGGGAGTTGCTGCCCTCTTCGCCCGGCGATGCCGAAGGGCCGGTCTCCGGGAGCGTCTTCAAGGTCGAGCGCGGCGCGGCCGGGGAGAAGATCGCGTACGTACGGATGTTCTCTGGCACGGTCCGCACGCGTGACCGCCTGGACATCACGACCTACGGGGAGCACGGTCACGCGACCCGCCGCGAGGGCAAGGTCACCGCCGTCAACGTCTTCGACCGGGGCACGGACGTGCGCGGCCCCGAGGTCAGGGCGGGGCGGATCGGCAGGCTCTGGGGGCTCGGCGACATCCGGATCGGGGACGTGATCGGCGTGCCGGGTGAGGGGGTCGGGCCCAGCGCCCACTTCTTCGCGCCGCCGACCCTGGAGACGGTCGTCTCCCCGCTGCGCCCCGCCGACCGCGGCGCCCTGCACCTGGCCCTCACCCAGCTCGCCGAGCAGGACCCGCTGATCGACCTGCGGCAGGACGACATCCGCCAGGAGGTGTCGGTCTCGCTCTACGGCGAAGTCCAGAAGGAGGTCATCCAGGCGACGCTCGCCGAGGACTTCGGGCTCGATGTCGCCTTCCGGGAGACGACGACGATCTGCGTGGAACGGGTCGTCGGCACCGGCTCGGCGTTCGAGCTCATCGACAAGGAGCCCAATCCGTTCCTCGCCACGGTCGGACTGCGGGTGGAGCCCGCGCCGGTCGGCGCCGGTGTGCTGTTCCGGCTCGGCGTCGAGCTCGGTTCGATGCCGTACGCGTTCTTCCGCGCCGTCGAGGAAACCGTCGGGGAGACACTGCGGCAGGGCCTTTACGGCTGGCGCGTCCCCGACTGCGCGGTCACGATGACGCACTGCGGGTACTGGCCGCGGCAGAGCCACGCCCACGGCACCTTCGACAAGAGCATGTCGAGCACAGCGGGAGACTTCCGGAACCTGACGCCGCTCGTGCTGATGGACGCGCTGCGAGCGGCGGGCACGGCGGTGTACGAGCCGATGCACCGCTTCCGGCTCGACGTGCCCGCCGACACGGTCGGGGCGGTCCTGCCCGCCCTCGCGCGGCTGCGGGCCGTCCCGCACACGCCGACGGCGGCCGGGGCGTCGTACCGCCTGGAAGGGGACGTACCCGCGCAGCGCGTGCACGCGCTGGAACAGTTGCTCCCCGGACTGACGCGCGGCGAGGCCGAGTTGGAGACGGCCTTCGACCACTACGAGCCGGTACGCGGCGACACGCCCCCGACGCGCGAGCGGACGGACCACGACCCGCTCAACCGCAAGGAGTACCTGTTGCGAGTGGTGCGCCGGACGAGCGGCGGGGGACGCGAGGGGCAGGGGAGTCGGGCGGCGCGGGGGAGCCGGGAGGGCGCCGTGGGGCATTGACGCCCTCCTTGGATCAGGTCGTGATCAGGCGCCCACCGCAGGAAGGTTGAGCCGCTTCAGCCGCGCGATGTCCGCGATGATGTTGATCTCCGCGATCCTGCCGTCCACCACCGTGAAGGCTCCCAGCGCGACCGCCTCGCCGCCGGGCATCCCGACCATGCCGGGCAGGCCGTTGATCAGCACGAGATGCTGGTCGGCGGCGACCCGCGCGAACATCTTCGCCTGCCCGACCACCGCGGCGGCGCCCCGGACCACCTTCGACAGGCCCGAGGACAGCTCGCCGGTGTCCGCACGCAGCACGACGTCCGGGTCGAGGAGTTCGAGCAGCGCGTCGAAGTCGCCGGCGCGCGTGGCGGCCAGCCAGGCCTCGACGACTTCGCGCTGCTTGGCCACATCGGTCTCGGCGGCCGGTGTGGAACCCTGCACGCGGCGGCGCGCCCGGCTTGCCAGCTGTCGCGTCGCCGCCGTCGAACGCTCCACGATGGGCGCGATCTCGTCGAAGGGCACGGCGAACATGTCGTGCAGCACGAACGCGAGCCGCTCGGCGGGCGCCAGCGTGTCGAGTACGACAAGGAGCGCGAGGCCCACCGAGTCGGCGAGCAGCACCTCCTGCTCGGGGTCGACCGTGTCCAGGCGCCTCACGACCGGGTCCGGAATGTGCGTCTCGCCGAAGGTCTGGAGTGAGGCGTCCAGGGAGTCCTCGCGCCGGGACTGCCGCGAGCGCAACTGGTCGAGGCAGATGCGGCCGACGACGGTGGTCAGCCAGCCACCCAGGTTCTGCACCTCCCCCGGCCCCGGGCCGCCCTCGGTGCGGCTCAGCCGGAACCACGCCTCCTGCACCGCGTCCTCGGAGTCGCTCAGCGAGCCGAGCATGCGGTAGGCGACCGCGTTCAGCCGGGGCCTGTGCTCCTCGAACCTTGCCGCGAGCGCGACTTGCGCGGATCCGTTCTCGTCCATCTGTCACTTTCTCCCCTCGCGGCCCGTCATAGGTATGACGAACCCACCCCACACAAACGTGACAACCGAGGAGAACAGTAATGATCACCCGCGCGTGAGCTCCGCCCAGGGCCCCGCCCACCCAAGCCCGTCCACCACCACAGGAGTTGTACGTGAAGATCGACGCCGACCTCGTCCGCCGCCTGCTCGCCGAGCAGTTCCCGCAGTGGGCCGGACTGCCCGTGGCGTCGGTACCGCTGCCCGGCATGGACAACGCGACGTTCCGGCTCGGTGACGACATGTCCGTACGACTGCCCCGGTATCCCCGATGGACCGGGCAGGTCGAGCGCGAGCAGCGGTGGCTTCCATGGCTGGCCCCACAGCTGCCGCTCACCGTCTCGACACCGATCGCCGCGGGCCGCCCCGGACAGGGTTACCCCTTCCCGTGGTCGGTCTACCGCTGGCTGGACGGCGAGGCCGCGACGACCGAAGGACTCGCCGACCCGGTACGCGCGGCGCATGAGCTGGCCGGGTTCGTCCGGGCGTTGCACAAGATCGACGCCACCGGCGGCCCCGCCCCGGACCTGAGCAACGCCTTCCGCGGCGAGCGCGTGGGCACCGAATGTGACGCACTGGCCGCCGACTCCCTCGTACGGTCCAAGATCACGAAACTGGCCGGCATCGTCGACACGGACGCCGTCACGGCGGTCTGGGAGGCGGCTCTGGCGGCGCCCGCGTGGGACCGCGATCCGGTGTGGCTGCACGGAGACCTCGCGACCGGCAATCTCCTCGCCGTCGACGGCCACCTGAGCGCCGTCATCGACTTCGGCACGCTCGCCGTCGGCGACCCGGCCTGCGACCTGATCCCCACCTGGATGTTCCTGCCCGCCGAGGCGCGCGAGGCGTTCCGCGCGGCGGTCGACATGGATGACGCGACGTGGGCCCGCGCCCGCGGCCTGGCACTCGCCGGATCGTTGCCGGTGCCCGACGACCCGTTCTTCGCCGTCCCCGCGCGGGTGACAGCGGCCCTGCGACACCTGAACGCGGTGCTCGACGACTTCGCGGAGTACGCGCGTACGTAGAGGTGGGCGGGATGGGCGGGATGGGCGGGGTGGGCGGGGTGGGCCGGGCGGGCGGCGTGCGCACCGGTCAGATCAGCGGGGCCAGCGCCGTTCGCAGGTCGGCCGGTTCGCGGTAGAGCAGGCCGGTCATCCCGAGCGCGACGGCGGCCTTCACGTTCTCCTGCCGGTCGTCCACGAAGAGGCACCGGTCCGGGGCGGCACCGGCCCGCTCCGCCGCCTCCTCGTACATGCGGCGGTCCGGTTTGGTGATGCCGATGTCGGCGCTGCTGATCACGTCGTGCAGGAACCCGTCCGGGCCGGTCAGACCCAGCTGAGCGAGGTCGTCGGCGAGCCACGGAGTCGCGTTCGTGACGAGCAGGACGGGCACCCCGGCCGCGCGGACCTGCCTGAGCAATCCCACGACCACCTCATCGGCCCGGAACTTGGCCTGCGCCAGCGTCATCCCGAGCTCATACCCGCGCGCCCACGACACCCGGTCGGCGAGCCCGTCCGCGATCGACTCGACCCACCGCTCCTTGGTGATCTCACCACGCATCAACGGCATGTCGGTCTCGGGCCGGAAGGCCACCTCGGCCGTGCTGCCCCGCACCAGACCGGCCGAGCGCTCCAGCTCCTCCAGCTCCGTCATGTCGTAGAAGCGGATCACCCCGTCGAGATCACTCAGTACGACATCGAACGCCCGTCCGCAGATCGTCATCACACGTGTCTATCACGTGCCCCAGGGTGACCTTGCGGAGCGTCCGGTGCGGTGCTCGGGCGCGGACGGGGGCGCGGCCTGGGCATGGGCGTGAGCCGGGGCTGGGCGTGAGCCGGGGGCCCGGGGGTTCGGGGGCCGGGCGTGAGCCGAGGAGTCTGGGGGGTCTGGGCGTGAGCCGAGGCTTGGGCGCGTGTGTCCGCTCTCAGTCCTCGCCGAGCGCGTCACGAACCTTGGCACGTACGCGCTCCTGCTCCTTGCGCACAGCCGCGTACCGGGACTTGTGGCGACGTAGATCCTCACGCTGCTTCTCGTTGCTGACGGCCCACCACACTCCGGCCGTATTCAGCTTCCGGTTGCGCTCCACATCGGCGACAGCCGTGCCCAGTTCCCGCTTCGTACGACTGGTACTGCCGTCCGTCCGCCCCTTGCGCCAAGCCTTGTCCAGGTAGGCCTGCTTCGGGTTCTCGTACCGTTTGAAGCCCTTGTCCACCACACAGCGCGACCAGTCACCGAAGGCCCCCCGCACCCGCCGGTCCTTGGCGACCGCTTTGCCGATCTCCTGCGTACGCCCCTGCACGTACCCCCAGAGCCGCGCAGACGCGGCCGCGTCCCCCATGATCCGCCTCATGGCCTCAGCGGCGCAGCCACCCTTGGGGACCTTGCGTCCGTTCACCTCGGAATGGCCGCCGCGCCCCTCGCCGAGGTCATACAGCACCTCGTACTCCTCCTGCGTCAGCGCCCGCCCCTTCGGCCGCGTCTGCACCTTCACGTCTCTCACACGATCCGGGTCGACGCCATAGCCCCACCGGCGGACATGGTCGAGATTGAGCATCCCGTACGGGGCCACCGTGGTCATCGCCAACGCGACGGTGCTCCTTCCCCCACTGACCTGCGGTTTGGGGTCGAGCGGGAAGTCTGCGAACCCGAGGGACCGCATACACCGCCGCGCCACCCGCTGCCGCGCCTGCCCGATGCGCCTGTTGTCCCGACTGGTGAACTCGTAGTAATCAAGCGGTAGTTCCGGCAGATCACGGACACTCTTCACGCGCGGCACACCGACTCCCCGCGCATCCCCCGGCACGGATCCGGAGTCACCCGACCCAGCACCTCCACCGACTTCGGAATCGACACCGCCACCGCCACCGGCACCGCCACCCGCTCCGGTGCCACAGCCCGCCAACACCGCGCCCACCACGGCGAGTACACCCCATCGCGCTCTCAACACGCGCTCCCCAAACGGCCGACACCAACGATCCGTGGGACCTTACCGGTCGGGCCACCGGACAGCGGGCGCCCGACTGGAATGTCTCCTCACCCGTCAGCCCGACGCCCCGGCCACCCTCGGCTCACGCCACATGGGCCACATGCGTGGGCCGTCCGGCAGATCGAGCGTCGTGCCCATGAAGCTGAATCCGAGTCGTGCGTACAGGTCGCGGCTACGCGTATTGCTCGCCTCCAGATAGGCGTGTCGCCCCTCGCGATCGCAGCGTTCGAGCACACCGGTTACGAGTGCTGTACCGAGCCCTTCGCCCTGCCGATCCGGATGCACGGCTATGAGGTGCAGGTATTCGTGAGCCCTGTCGTTCGGATGAATCGCTTCCGTCAACCGCCCAACCAGCTCCAGGCGTTCATTACCGGGATCCACGACCTGCCGCAGCCACGCGGGCCCGTCCTCAACACCCCCTCGATCACCTCCATCACCTCCGGCACCTCCATCACCTCCGACGTCCCCCGGTCCTTCTCCATCACCCTCAAGCGCCCCCGCCGACACGGACCACCACAGCGCCACGGCCGAGCCGTCCTCGGTGACGTCGACATATCCCTCGCTGAGCGCGATGTGGAAGAAGGCCCGCATCAGCCCTCTGTGCGTGCGCAGGCGGTGCCCCTCCTCGGGGAAGATCCAGCTGCTCACCGGGTCCTGCATGAACGCCGTATCGAGCAGCCGCACCACGTCCTCCCGGTCGCCCTCCCCGGCTCTCCGTATCGCCACACCCACAGCCCGCCCCCAACCACTCGCCCACTTCCGACCACGCGCACACCAGCCCTCAACTCTCGGCCCGGCCACGCCGGTTGCAGCGTAAGTGAATGCCCCCGTCCACAGGGAAGGCCCCCCGCGACTCCACCTCCTCCCCCCTTTGGTCTCCTCTCACCCGTCTCCAGCCGACGCCTCCTCCCGCCCCTCCCCCCTGCGAACTTCCTCCCTCCCTCGCCTCCCCTCTACAGTCCCCGCCCCGCCCCCGCCCCGTCAGTGCGTACGCCGCGTCACGAACTCGGCGAGTGCCAGCAGACCCCCTGCCGACTCCGGGTCCGGGACCGCCCTGGCGAGCTGGCCCACCGCCCGGGACATCCGGTCGGCCGCGTGCACCTGTGCCCAGTCACGACCGCCCGCGCTCTCCACCGCGCGGGCCGCACGTGCCGCATACTCCAGAACTCCTTCCGCCTTGTCGCCCCCCGATGTGTCGCCCCCCGAGGCGCCGTTTCCCGCCCCTGCCTTGCCGGGCAGCCTCCCGTACAGCTCGGCCAGTTCCGCGGCGGCCGGCGTGCCCGACGCCAGGGCCGCGACGACCGGCAGGGACTTCTTCCGGGCCGCGAGATCGGCGCCCGCGGGCTTGCCGGTGCGGCCGGGGTCACCCCAGATGCCGATGACGTCGTCGATGAGCTGGAAAGCGAGCCCCGCCTCCCGGCCGAACCCGTCCAACGCGTCGGCCTCCTCCGCCCCCGCTCCCGCATACACCGCCCCGACCGCACAGGCGCAGCCGAGCAGTGCCCCGGTCTTGGCCTCGGCCATGGCCAGACACTCCTCCAGCGTGACCTCGTCCGGGCTGCGGTCCTCCAGTGCGCAGTCCGCCAGCTGGCCCGCGCAGAGCTCCTCGACGCAGGCGGCGAGGCGTGCTGCCGCCACCGACGCCCCCGGGTGAGGGTCTTCGGCTATCAGCCGCTGCGCCAGTGCCTGCATGGCGTCGCCGGTGAGGATCGCGCCGGCCTCGCCGAACACGGTCCACACGGTGGGCCGGTGCCTGCGTGTGGTGTCGCGGTCCATCACGTCGTCGTGCAGGAGCGTGAAGTTGTGGATCAACTCCACGGCTGCCGCAGCCCGTACAGCCACGGCGGGCTCCCCGCCGAGCGCCCGTACCGCGGTGAGCACGAGCGCCGGCCTGATCGCCTTGCCCGCGTTCCCCGAGGCCGGTGTGCCGTCCGCGTGCTCCCACCCGAAGTGGTAGAGCGCGATCCGGCGCAACGATTCGGGCAGCGAGTCGATCGCCCTGCGCAGCTCCGGATCGACGTGGGTCCGTGCCGAGGCCAGGATCTCCGCGGCCTCGTTCCCCTCGCAGGGTTCGAGGCCGGTTCCCGGCCCCGGGACCCGTGCCGTCCCACCCGCCGGTGTCACTGCCTTGTCTGCCGCGGTGCCCGTCGCGGTGCCTGACGCGGTGTCCGTCGTCGTGTCCGTCATGGACTCACCCCGTGAAGGATGCGGACGGTGGCGGTTCCTCGACCTGTGGGCGCGTACGGAGGGGGTGTACCCCGCGCCACACCCGCGGACACGGCCGCTGGTTCACTCCCAGCGTCCGATCTGGACGTTCTCCAGGACGCCGAGCGCATCGGGTACGAGCACTGCCGCGGAGTAGTACGTCGACACCAGGTACGAGATGATCGCCTGTTCGTTGATGCCCATGAACCGCACCGAAAGGCTCGGTTCGATCTCGTCCGGGATGCCGGTCTGGCGCAGGCCGACGACACCCTGTTCCTCCTCTCCTGTACGCATGCAGATGATGGAGGTCGTACGGGTGTCGGTGATCGGGATCTTGTTGCACGGGAAGATCGGCACCCCACGCCAGGTGGGAATCCTGTTGCCTCCCACATCGATGGTCTCGGGGACGAGTCCCCTCTTGTTGAGTTCGCGGCCGAACGCGGCGATCGCGCGCGGGTGGGCGAGGAAGAGCTTGGATCCGCGCCTTCGGCTGAGCAGTTCGTCCAGGTCGTCGGGGCCGGGGACGCCGTCGTGGGGCTGGATCCGCTGGTCGTACTCGCAGTTGTTCAGGAGGCCGAACTCGCGGTGGTTGATCAGTTCGTGCTCCTGGCGCTCCTTGAGCGCTTCGACGGTCAGCCGCAGCTGGTGTTCCGTCTGGTTCATGGGCTGGTTGTAGAGGTCGGCCACGCGGGTGTGGATGCGCAGCACGGTCTGCGCGACGCTCAGTTCGTACTCACGCGGCGACGATTCGTAGTCCACGAAGGTGCCCGGGAGGACGGCCTCACCGACGTGGCCCGCCGACAGGTCGATGGACGCCTCACCGAACTCATTGGTGCGCTGGGCCGGGATGGACCGCAGCCGCTGGAGGTGGCCGCGCAGCGATTCGCTTCGCTCCGCGACCTGTTCGAGGTCCTGGCGGGGCAGGGTGAGGACGGTGCACGCGGTGACCGCGCGCACGGTGTATTCCCAGATGGTTTCGGAGTCGGTGAGTGCCTGTTCGCCGAAGTAGGAGCCGTCGGCGAGCGTCTCGAGCACCGTGTCGTCCCCGTACGGCCCCGAGCCGATCTTCTCCACGCGGCCGTGCGCGAGCAGGAACACTTCGTTCGCCGGGCTGCCGAAGGAGGTCAGGACCTCCCCGGCGGCGAACTCCCGCTGCTGACACCGCTGCGCCAGCTCCCCCAGCACCTCCTGGTCGTCGAAGGACCGGAGCACCGGCAGCTCACCGAGCTCGGCCGGGATCACCTGTACGCGGTCGGCCGTCTTCACGAAGGTCACCCGGCCGTCGCCGACCGAGTAGCTCAACCTGCGGTTCACCCGGTACGTGCCGCCCTGCACCTGGACCCAGGGCAACATCCGCAGCAGCCAGCGGGAGCTGATCTCCTGCATCTGTGGCGCGGATTTGGTGGTGGTGGCCAGATTCCGCGCGGCGGATGTGCCGAGACTCTGCTGCGGCTTCTCCGACTCAGTACGGATCTCTTCGCCTACCGACATTGGCTTTGCCCTCCCGGATACCTGCGGTGATCTGGTCACCCCAGCCTTCCAGCACGAAGCGTGCCCGCGCCATTACACAAAAGAGCGGGAATGGATCAGGCTCCGGCGGGGCAGGAAGGGCGTTTCCACCCATTCGGCGCAGCTGGGGGTGTGCCGGGCCGGGCAGCCTGATGGGCTCGGGGGATGACGACCCCCGAGGCCTCCGCCGACGCCGGTGCGCAGGAGCCGGCCCCGGCGGCTCCGCTCGCACCGCCGGGCGAGCACGGTCCGGTGCGCTGGCTGCACGCCGCCGGCCGGGCACTCGAACCGGTACGCCGCGCTCCGGTCACCGTGTTCATGGTCGTGGCGCTGTGGGCCGTGGGCGCTCTCACCGCAAGCCTCGGTTCCGGGCCCTCCACCACCCTCCTGAACGATGTCGGCGTGGGCGTGCCCGCACTCGCCGACGGCCGCTGGTGGACCCCGCTCACCTCGATGCTCTGGTGTCCGGGAATCGGCAACTACATCGGCTCCACGCTGCTGTTGCTCCTCGTGGGCTCCGCGGCCGAGCAGCGTATGGGCTCCGTGCGTACCGCCGTCGTATTGGTCCTCGGCCAGGTGCTCGGCTCACTGCTCGGCATCGGCGTCGTCAAGCTGTGCGCGCTGGCCGGTGAGGACTGGCTGAGCGATCTGTCGCACAAGCTGACGGCAACGCCCGGAATCGGCGCCTGTGCCGTCGGCGCCTTCCTCAGCTTCCGGCTCAACGCCCTGTGGCGGCGCAGGCTCCAGCTGTGCCTGATCGTGTTCCCGCTGATGCTCGCGCTGTACGTCGGTCATCTCCAGGGGGTGCTACGGCTGGGCGGCGTGGTCGTGGGTCTGGGGCTCGGTGTGCTCGCCCACCGGCACACGCACCGCCTGCGGATGCCGCACGCCTCCCACTCCGAGGGCCGGGTCCTGGTGGCCCTCGTGGTGGCCGCCTCCGCCGTCGGCCCGCTCATCGCCACGCTCTACAAGGACTCCTACGGCCCGTTCAACGTCCTCGATCTGTACGTCTCCGGAGGTCCGGGCCCCCAGGAGGTCGCGGACGCCTGCGTCCGGGCGGGCAGTACGGACTGCGCCCGCGTCCACGCCCAGGACCACTTCTACGGGTCCCCCGCGATGCTCATGGGGATCGCCATCCCCTTGCTGCTGCTCGTACTCGCCGAGGGGCTTCGTCGCGGGCTGCGGCCGTCCTGGCGGATCACCGTGGCCTCTCAGGTGGTGTGGCTGGGGCTCATGGCGTATCTGCTGAGCGACGTCGTCTCACATCCGGACCGGTACGTCCTGGAGGGCAGCGACCTGTCCGACCGGAAGGCCGCGATGATCCAGTCGGTCAGCGAGCAGATGATGCTTCCGCTGCTGGTCCTGGTGCTGCTCCTCTTCGCCCGGCACCTCTTCGACCAGCGCCTTTCGCGGACCACCGTGGGGTGGCTCGCGGGGGCCGCGGGCGGCACGTTTCTGCTGTCCTGCCTGGCATACGTGGGTATCGGTTACGCGGTGCGTGACCAGTTCACGCCCACCGCGACGTTCTCGAAGCTGATCGCGGGCATCCCCGCACAGTTCCTGCCGCCCAGCTACGAACCGTTCTTCTTCCGCGGCCGGGCCCCCGTCCCGATCGGCGGCACGGCGCTGTCCCTGTACGAGTACTGCGGAATGCTGTTCTGGGTGGTCACCCTGATCGCTCTCTTCATGGCGTTCCGGCGGCCACTCCTGCACGCCGACCCAGACGCGGCCACGCGCGCGCGTGCGCTGCTCGCCGCGCACGGGGGCTCCACGCTCTCGTATCTGACGACGTGGCCGGGCAACCACTACTGGTTCTCGGCGGACGGCCGGGCCGCTGTGGCCTACCGCGTGCACTCCACGGTCGCACTCACGACGGGTGGCCCCTTCGGGGTGCCGTCCGCGCGCGGGGAGGCGATCGGCGGTTTCGCCGCGTACTGCGACCGGCGCGGCTGGACACCGTGCTTCTACAGCGTGACGGCCGATGTCAGGGCCCGTACGGATGCGCTGGGCTGGAGCTCGGTACAGGTCGCCGAGGACACCGTCGTGCCGTTGCCGCAGCTGGCCTTCACCGGCAAGAAGTGGCAGGACGTCCGCACGGCCATGAACAAGGCCAGGAAGGAGGGCATCACCGCGGAGTGGCACACGTTCCCGGAGGCTCCCCTCGCCCTCACCGACCAGATCCGCTCGATCTCCGAGGAGTGGGTGGCGGACAAGGGCCTTCCGGAGATGGGCTTCACGCTCGGCGGCCTCGACGAGCTCGACGACCCCCATGTGCGCTGCCTGCTCGCGGTCGACGAGGACCGCACGGTGCATGGCATCACGAGCTGGATGCCTGTCTACGGAGACGCCGGAAACACCACAGTCGAGGAAACCGGGGAGGCCGCCGGCAGCCCGTCGGCCCCGCCCGTGGGCTGGACCCTGGACTTCATGCGGCGCCGCTCCGACGGGTTCCGCGGCTCGATGGAGTTCCTGATCGCGTCCGCCGCGCTCGGCTTCAAGGAGGAGGGCGCGCAGTTCCTCAGCCTCTCCGGAGCACCGCTGGCCCGCTCCGACACCGCGAAGCCGCCCGCCGCTCTGCAACGCCTGCTGGACTACGCGGGCCGCACCCTGGAGCCGGTCTACGGTTTCCGTTCCCTGCTCAACTTCAAGGCGAAGTTCCAGCCCGAGTACCGGCCCCTGTACATGTGCTACCGGGACCCGGCGGCCCTGCCCAACATCACACGGGCGATCGGCAAGGCGTACCTGCCGCACATGAAGCCGGCCCAGGGAGTGCGCCTCATGCGCAGACTGACCGCCTAGACGCGGACCACGCGCCCCTGACAAGGCCCGGCGACCAGGTCCGGGAACTCAAGGCTCCGCACGACCGTTGTACCCCTCGCGGGATCCGTACCATCCGCACCCTTCGTACCAACCGGCAGGAGAAGGCAATGGCAGGCTTCCTGGATCGCGCCAAAGAGCAGGCCCAGCGGGGCCTCACCCAGGGCAAGCAGAAGATCGACGAGGTGCAGGAGAAGCGCGCGGGCGACGCCCTCCTGAAGAAGCTCGGCGCCGCGTACTACGCGGAGCGTCGGGGCACCGGCTCGCCCCAGGACACCCAGCAGGCGCTGACCGCCCTGGAGGCCCACATCGCGACGAACGGCGACGGGTTCCTGCGGGGCAACTGACCGGATCGGCTCGCACAGCGCCCGAACAGGCCCCGGGCCGCTACCGAACAGCTGGTGACACCGCCGGAGTTCCGGTACAAGCAGGGCGTACGAGGCGGCCCGCGACAGGCGGCCGTCGCGCCCTGCGAAGAAGGCCGCCATGTCCCCACCCATGTCCGCGGGCAGGTTTCTGGACATCTTGCGAGACGAAGGCGTGACCGTCGTCGAAGTCGGCGACTGGGAGCACCACAACCGCAACCACAAGGGCCCCTGGGGCCCCGTGCACGGCGTGGTGATCCACCACACCGTGACCTCGGGCAGCGAGCGCACCGTGGAGATCTGCCGTGAAGGCTCCCCCGCGCTCCCCGGGCCGCTCTGCCACGGCGTCATCACCAAGGACGGCCGCGTCCACCTCGTCGGCTACGGCCGCGCCAATCACGCGGGCCTCGGCGACGACGACGTGCTCCGCGCCGTCATCGCCGAGAAGCGGCTGCCTCCGGACAACGAGGCGAACACCGACGGCAACCGCCACTTCTACGGCTTCGAGTGCGAAAATCTCGGCGACGGCGAGGACCCCTGGCCCGACGAGCAGCTGGAGGCGATCGAGAAGGTCTCGGCCGCCGTCTGCCGCCACCACGGCTGGACGGAACGCTCGGTGATCGGCCACCTGGAGTGGCAGCCGGGCAAGATCGACCCGCGCGGCTTCACGATGGACTGGATGCGCAAGCGCATCGAAGAACGCCTCAAGTAGTTCCGAGGGACGCCCGGGGAGCCCCGGCACAGGGCTCCCCTGCCGTACGGCACGCCACGGGAGACAATGACGGGGTGTGTCCCGACCCGCCCGCCGGCCTGCGCCCCCGACTGCCGTCCCCGCTGCAGCGCGTGGAGGACGAGCGCTTCGCCCGGCGCGGCGTCCGCCTGCTGCTCAAGCGCGATGACCTGATCCACCCGGACCTGCCGGGCAACAAGTTCCGCAAACTCGTCCTGAACCTGCGCGCGGCGGCCGACGCGGGGCACGACACCCTCCTCACCTTCGGTGGCGCCTACTCCAACCACCTGCGCGCCACCGCCGCCGCGGGCCGCCTCCTGGGCTTCTCGACGATCGGCGTCGTACGCGGCGACGAGCTCGCCGGGCGCCCCCTGAATCCGTCCCTGACGCGCTGCGCGGCCGACGGCATGCGCCTGCACTTCGTCGACCGGACGACGTACCGGCAGAAGACCGAGCCGGACACCCTGGCGGCACTCCTGCGCGCGACACACGCCCAGGACGCGTATGTGATCCCCGAGGGCGGCAGCAACTCCCTTGCCGTACGGGGCTGCACGGCGCTCGGTGAGGAGCTGCGCGAGCACACCGACGTGGCGGCCGTGGCATGCGGCACCGGCGGCACCCTCGCGGGCCTGGCCGCCGGGCTCGGCCCGGACCGGCAGGCCCTGGGCATACCCGTCCTCAAGGGCGGTTTCCTGGATGCCGACATAGCGGCCCTGCAGCGGCGGACCTTCGGCGAGCCGACCGCCAACTGGCGCCTGGACGAACGCTTCCACTGCGGCGGCTACGCCCGCACCCCGCCCGAACTCATCGCCTTCGCCGAGGACTTCGAGGCCCGCCACGGCCACACGACCGGCCTCTCCGTGGAGCGGCTCTACGTCGCCAAGCTCCTGTACGCCCTGACCGCACTCTCCGAAGAGGGCGCCTTCCCGCCCGGCACTCGTCTCACGGCGGTCATCACCGGTACCCCCTGAGAGCCTGTGTCATATCCCCGGGGGACCCCACCCAGGACTTCCCGGCGCCTTGCGATCGCACGCACCAGACGACGCCCACTGATCCGACCGGGGATATGACACAGGCTCCGAAGGCTCCGCGGCGGCGCCCGCCGGAGGCCGCCTCAGTCCTCGACCTCCCGGTGGGCGGCAGCCTCCTCCAGGTCCAGCTTGCGCAGCAGCGTCCGCATCATCTCGTCGTCGATGCGCCGCTCGTCCCGCATCCTCACGAACACCTCGCGCTCCGCGGCGATCGCCTCGCGCGCCAGCCGGCGGTAGGTGTCGTCCGCGGACTCCCCCGTCACCGGGTTGGCTTGGCCGAGCCGCTCCCACACGGAGTTGCGGCGGCGTTCGAGAACGGTGCGCAGGCGGTCCTGGAGGGGCTGTGGCAGCCGATTGCGCTCCTCCCGCATGAGTTCCTCCACCCGTGCCTCCGCGGCCTCTGAGGCGGCGTTCTGCGCCTGCGCCTCCGCGAGCGTCTGGGCCTGCGCGTCACGGCCCGGCAGTTTCAGGACACGGATCAGCCACGGCAGCGACAGGCCTTGCACGACGAGCGTGCCGATCACCGTGGTGAACGTCAGAAACAGGACAAGGTTGCGCGCCGGGAACGGCTCCCCGTCGTCCGTGACGAGCGGGATCGAGAAGGCGATGGCCAGTGAGACCACGCCCCGCATCCCGGCCCAGCTGACGATCAGCGGTCTGCGCCAGTCCAGGTCGTCCTCGTGCTCCCTGATCCGGGCCGACAGCCCGCGCGGCAGATAGGTCGCCGGGTACGACCACACGAAGCGTGCCACCACGACGAAGACGAAGACACCGACCGCGTACCAGGCCGCCTGCGCCACGCTGTACTCGCCGAGCCCCTTGAGCACGACGGGCAGTTGCAGCCCGATGAGCGCGAAGACCGCCGACTCCAGGATGAACGCGACGACCTTCCACACCGCGGCCTCCTGCAGCCGCGTCTCGAAGTCGACCTGCCAGGAGCGGTGCCCCAGGTAGAGGGCGACGACGACCACGGCGAGCACTCCGGAGGCGCCGACCTGTTCCGCGGCGGCGTACGCGACGAAGGGGATGAGCAGCGACAGGGTGTTCTGCAGCATCGCCTCCCTCAAGTGGGTGCGCAGCCAGTGGATCGGCACCATGAGGAGCAGCCCGACACCGACTCCGCCGACGGCCGCGAGCAGGAACTCCCGGACACCGCCCGACCAGCTCGCGCCTTCGCCGACCGCCGCGGCGAGGGCCACCTTGTAGGCCGTGATCGCGGTCGCGTCGTTCACCAGGGATTCGCCCTGCAGGATCGTGGTGATCCGCGAGGGGAGGCCCACCCGGCGCGCGATGGCGGTGGCCGCGACGGCGTCAGGGGGTGCGATCACGGCGCCGAGGACGAGCGCGGCGGTCAGCGGCAGGTCGGGGATGAGCAGATACGCCAGCCAGCCGACGGCGAGCGTGGCGAACAGGACGTACCCGACCGAGAGCAGGGCGACGGGCCTGATGTTGGCGCGCAGGTCCAGATAGGAGCT
Source organism: Streptomyces sp. NPDC058284 (assembly GCF_042881135.1). NCBI lineage: Bacteria > Bacillati > Actinomycetota > Actinomycetes > Kitasatosporales > Streptomycetaceae > Streptomyces > Streptomyces sp. NPDC058284. Next base: position 171,558 of record NZ_JBHVYE010000003.1, on the reverse strand, counting down.
CTCCAGGGCGGCCGTGTGCAGCAGCGGGGGCAGGATCAGCGGCAGCACGATGTGCGGGTCGAGGTGGTAGTCGGGCACCCCGGGGACGTACGAGGCGATGAGCCCCATCCCGACCAGGAGCAGCGGCGCCGGCACGGGGGTCCTGCGCGCGGCCCCCGCCACCATGGCGCTCGCCGCGATCAGTGCCACAAGGGGCAGTACATCCATGCGCAGACCTCTCCGCCCTACGGGTTCCCGTCGTAACCTGGCAATCATGAACGAGTGCCCGCACGTCGCCGCCCTGCCGCACCCCGAGGTGCCCCCGCTGAGCGGAACGTGTCTCGAGTGCCAGGCGGCCGGCAGCCATCCGGTCCAGCTGCGGCTGTGTCTGGAGTGCGGTCATGTCGGCTGCTGCGACTCCTCGCCCTTCCAGCACGCGACGGCACATTTCAAGGAAACCTCACACCCTGTGATGAGGACCTTCGAGCCGGGCGAGAGCTGGCGCTGGTGTTTCGTGGACGGTTCGATCGTCTGACGACTGGGTACGTCAACCCGGCGCCCGTTCTTTCCAATTGGGCCTGCGCGACCCCTAGCCACTGTCCGTACTCATAGGCTTACTATGAGTGACAGCATCGAGCGGGGTCCCCGGGACACGGAACTGGGGAGCGCGGTAGCGTCACCGCAGAAAGAAGTGGTGCGTTACCCGTGTGACGCAGTCCGGACCGCCGTTGGACGGTGGCCCCGGAGCCCCGAAAGTGCTTGTACCACCTTGGAGGTGAGGGTGTCCCAGATCGCAGGCGAGCCCGGGAATCAGGACTTCGTGGAAGTCCGTCTTCCGGCTGCGGGTGCCTACCTGTCTGTGCTGCGGACGGCGACGGCCGGCCTCGCGGCGCGCTTGGACTTCACTCTCGACGAGATCGAGGACCTCCGCATCGCGGTCGACGAGGCCTGCGCGATCCTGCTCCAGCAGGCCGTGCCGGGCTCCGTGCTCAGCTGCGTCTTCCGCCTCGTCGACGACTCGTTGGAGGTGACGGTCTCGGCACCCACGACCGACGGCCGGGCCCCGGAGCGGGACACCTTCGCCTGGACTGTGCTGTCGGCCCTCGCGGGCCAGGTCGACTCCGCCGTCGCCGAGGACAACACCGTCTCGATCAGCCTCTACAAGAAGCGCGGCGCGGGACCCGGGCCGGCGTGAGGAACGGGGACGGGCCGGTGCGGAACGAAGAGCGCGGCACACAAGGTCTACCCGCCGGCGGCAGGGAGGGGGCGCGCCGCATGACCACCGGAATCCCCGAGCAGCAGGCCAAACCGCACCCGGAGGAACCGGATCAGTTGGTTCCGCTGAAGGTGGCCGATGTGTCGGAGCAGGCAGAGCCGACCGCCAAGGACGAGCTCAAGCAGCTCTCCGGCCGGGGCGGCGGGCGACGGGTGGGAAACATGAGCGAGCACGAGCACAGCCGGCACGATCCACAGGACCGCAGCGGCGCACGCGCGATGTTCATCGAGTTGCGCTCCCTGCAGGACGGCAGTCCGGAGTACGCGGAGCTGCGCAACAAGCTGGTCCGCATGCACCTGCCGCTCGTCGAGCACCTGGCCCGCCGCTTCCGCAACCGCGGCGAGCCCCTCGACGACCTCACCCAGGTCGCCACGATCGGCCTGATCAAGTCCGTGGACCGCTTCGACCCGGAGCGCGGCGTGGAGTTCTCCACGTACGCGACACCGACGGTCGTCGGCGAGATCAAGCGGCACTTCCGCGACAAGGGGTGGGCGGTCCGCGTTCCGCGGCGCCTCCAGGAGCTGCGCCTGTCGTTGACGACGGCGACGGCCGAGCTGTCCCAGCTGCACGGCCGCTCCCCCACCGTGCACGAGCTGGCCGAGAAGCTGGCCATCTCCGAGGAGGAGGTGCTGGAGGGCCTGGAGTCGGCCAACGCCTACTCCACGCTGTCCTTGGACGTCCCCGACACGGACGACGAGTCCCCGGCCGTCGCGGACACCCTGGGCGCCGAGGACGAGGCCCTCGAGGGCGTCGAGTACCGCGAGTCGCTCAAGCCCCTCCTGGAGGACCTGCCCCCGCGCGAGAAACGCATCCTGCTGCTGCGCTTCTTCGGCAACATGACCCAGTCGCAGATCGCGCAGGAGGTCGGCATCTCCCAGATGCACGTCTCCCGGCTGCTGGCGCGCACGCTCGCGCAACTGCGCGAGAAGCTGCTGGTCGAGGAGTAGTCACTGCGCGTGATCACCACGTCGTGACTTTGCGTGATCACTCACCGGAGTCACTCCTCGTAGCCGATTTCCACGGTCACTGCCGCGTACCCGCTACTTCTGATCCTGAACGTTACTTCTGATCCTGGACGTTGCCGGGGCCCTGGATACCGAGGGCCTCGGTCGTGGCGGGATTGATCAGGAGGACGAGCGAGGCCACGGCCGCGAGCGCGAGGGCGATGCCGGCCGGGATCGCCGCACTGTCGGCCTGCAGCAGCTGCCAGGCCACCGGAAGCGCCATGATCTGCGTGATGATCGCGGGCCCGCGGCTCCAGCGGCGCAGCTTCATCAGCCCGCGCGCGGCGAGCAGCGGAAGCAGTGCGAGGACGATGAGCGTGATGCCCCCCGTCTCGGCCTGCCGCGGATCGTCGGGCGATCCCGCGAGGCCCATCGCGAGCATGTAGACGCCCCCGGCGAGAAGGGCGAGACCCTCCAGCGCGACCAGGGCCGCGGCGGCGGTCACCCGTGCGGGTCGCGGGCCGGGCTCGGGCGACTCCGGGGTTTCGGGGGTGGATTTCCGCTCAGTACTCACCCGAGCAGGGTAGCTCCGGGTGCCCGCGCCGCGGCACCTCGGTCTAGGCCGGGTAAAGACGGCTAGGTAGTCTGCTGCGCATGCGTGCACTTCTCGTGGTCAACCCGGCGGCAACCACCACCAGTGCGCGTACGCGTGATGTGCTGGTCCACGCCCTGGCGAGCGAGATGAAGCTCGACGCGGTCACCACGGAGTACCGCGGGCACGCCAGAGACCTCGGCCGACAGGCCGCGGAGAGCAAGGACATCGAGCTCATCGTCGCCCTCGGCGGCGACGGCACCGTCAACGAGGTCGTCAACGGCCTGCTGCACCACGGTCCCGATCCGGACCGCCTCCCCCGCCTCGCCGTCGTCCCCGGCGGCTCCACCAACGTCTTCGCGCGCGCCCTTGGGCTGCCGAACGACGCCGTGGAGGCCACCGGCGCCCTGCTGGACGCCCTGCGCGAGGGCAGCGAGCGCACGGTGGGGCTCGGTATCGCGGGCGGCACGCCGGGCACGGAGGACGAGGCCGTGCCCTCGCGCTGGTTCACGTTCTGTGCGGGACTCGGCTTCGACGGCGGCGTGGTCGGCAGGGTCGAACAGCAGCGCGAGCTCGGCCGGCGTTCGACGCATGCCCTCTATGTGCGACAGGTGCTCCGCCAGTTCCTCGACGAGCCACACCGCAGGCACGGAATGATCACCCTCGAGCGGCCCGGCGAGGACCCGGTGACCGACCTGGTGATGTCGATAGTCTGCAACACCTCCCCCTACTCCTACCTGGGCAATCGTCCGCTGTACGCGTCCCCGCAGGCCTCCTTCGACACAGGTCTGGACGTGCTGGGCCTGAAGAAGCTCTCCACGGCCGCGGTGGCCCGTTACGGCACCCAGCTCCTGACGTCGACGCCCGAACGCGGACCGCACGGTAAGCACGCGGTTACGCTCCACGACCTCACGGACTTCACCTTGCAATCCAAGGTGCCCCTGCCCCTCCAGATGGACGGCGACCACTTGGGACTGCGGACGAGCGTGACGTTCACAGGCGTACGCCGTGCACTGCGTGTGATTGTGTGAGTAGAAGGGCCTAAAGTCCTTTCACTCGAACGTTTAGGCCAGGGTCCACCCCATAGAAGTACGGCTGTGACCCAGCCGACACTGAGGAATCAAAAAAAACTTTCCGGAAGGGGTTGTATCCGCCGCCGAGGTTTGCGAATCTCTACATGGCGATCGGGACGGCCCGCAACATCGGCCCCACAGAGAGCCAGAACCCCTCCTCCACCACAGGTCCACACCAGGCAACTGGGCGTCGGCCCTTCCCGTGCGGGGGGATTCGTGAAAGCGTTCACATTCACAAGCAATCTGCATGTAATACCAAGGAGAGGTAGCAGCCATGGACTGGCGTCACAACGCCGTTTGCCGCGAGGAAGACCCCGAGCTCTTCTTCCCCATCGGCAACACCGGTCCTGCGCTGCTGCAGATCGAGGAAGCCAAGGCCGTCTGCCGCCGCTGCCCCGTCATGGAGCAGTGCCTGCAGTGGGCGCTCGAGTCCGGCCAGGACTCCGGCGTCTGGGGTGGCCTCAGCGAGGACGAGCGTCGTGCAATGAAGCGCCGCGCCGCTCGCAACCGTGCTCGCCAGGCCAGCGCCTGACGTTCACGCCCCCCCACGAGCCTGAGCTTGGCGGCGCGTACAGCGAGTACGCAACTCCCGCCCCCGAGCCGCAGCCGCGCAGTACCCCCGATGCGCATCGCAACGTGAGCAGTGAGCCCCGGACCAATCGGTCCGGGGCTCACTGCTTTCTTCTGTACCGCGGCCGGCTCTCGCCCGGCCGGTCGCCGACTGTTTGCCGCTGCTACGTATCCGCTGTCACTTGTCGGCGCGAACCGGAATGTCGAGGATCACCCGTGTGCCACGCTCGGGAGCGGGAACCATGTCGAAAGTGCCGCCCAGCTCACCTTCGACCAGTGTGCGGACGATCTGCAGACCGAGATTGCCCGAGCGGTGCGGATCGAAGCCGTCGGGCAGCCCGACGCCGTCGTCCTGGACGGTGATCAGCAGCCGTGTGTCCTTGGCGGTGCCGCCGCGCACCGCCGACACCTCGACCGTGCCGGTGTCCCCTTCCCGGAAACCGTGCTCCAGGGCGTTCTGCAGAATCTCCGTCAGCACCATCGACAGCGGCGTCGCGACCTCCGCGTCGAGGATTCCGAAACGGCCGGTGCGCCGGCCCGTGACCTTGCCGGGTGAGATCTCGGCGACCATCGCGAGCACCCGGTCGGCGATCTCGTCGAACTCCACGCGCTCGTCCAGGTTCTGGGAGAGCGTCTCGTGGACGATGGCGATGGAGCCCACGCGGCGCACGGCCTCCTCGAGCGCCTCACGGCCGGTGGCGGAGTCGATGCGACGGGCCTGCAGCCGCAGCAGCGCGGCGACTGTCTGGAGGTTGTTCTTCACCCGGTGGTGGATCTCCCGGATGGTGGCGTCCTTCGTGATCAACTCCCGCTCGCGGCGGCGCAGTTCGGTGACGTCACGCAGGAGGACGAGCGATCCGATACGGGGCCCCTTGGGCTTGAGCGGGATCGCGCGCAGCTGGATCACGCCGTCACCGCCCTCGATCTCGAACTCCCGCGGTGCCCAGCCACTGGCGAGTTTGGCCAGCGCCTCGTCCACCGGGCCGCGGGACGGCGCGAGTTCGGCCGTCGCCGTGCCCAGGTGGTGGCCTACGAGATCGGACGCGAGGCCGAGACGGTGGTACGCGGAGAGCGCGTTCGGCGACGCGTACTGCACGACACCCTCGGCGTCGAGGCGCACCAGACCATCACCCACGCGCGGGGAGGCGTCCATGTCGACCTGCTGCCCCTGGAAGGGGAACGATCCCGCGGCGATCATCTGTGCGAGGTCGGACGCCGACTGGAGGTAGGTGAGCTCCAGCCGCGACGGCGTGCGCACGGTCAGCAGGTTGGTGTTGCGGGCGATGACTCCCAGGACGCGCCCTTCCCTGCGTACGGGAATGGACTCGACGCGCACCGGGACCTCCTCGCGCCACTCCGGGTCGCCCTCACGCACGATGCGGCCCTCGTCCAGGGCGGCGTCGAGGAGGGGGCGGCGACCGCGCGGCACGAGGTGGCCGACCATGTCGTCCTGGTAGGAGGTCGGGCCGGTGTTGGGCCGCATCTGCGCCACGGAGACGTAGCGGGTTCCGTCGCGCGTGGGGACCCAGAGCACCAGGTCGGCGAAGGAGAGGTCGGAGAGCAGCTGCCACTCCGAGACCAGCAGGTGCAGCCACTCGAGGTCGGAGTCACCGAGGGCGGTGTGCTGGCGTACGAGGTCGTTCATGGAGGGCACGTGTGCGAGCGTACCTTTCACGTCCGGCGGCCCCGACGAGCCGCGGCGCCAGGGGCGGGACCCTCAGCCCGCCCACGGCACCGCAGCCCTTCAGGTGCATCGGCCGCCAGAATGTGCGGTACTGAACAGCCGATCGAGAGGGTCCGACGCGGTCAGGGCAGAGAGCGCCGGCTCCTCGTTCCGCTCTCCTGTGCGGGAAGAGCGGAGGCTTTACCCACGCATTGTGGACTAGACCATTCTCCCATGTCTATGCGTCGGCGGATGTTTGTTGTCGTCTCTTTCGCCAGGACTTTCGCCGTCACATTCTCCGACAGTTCCCCCGACTCCGCCCCTGACGGGCTGCACCCGATCTCCGGCGCTCGCGTCCGCGGTCACACCTGCGGCCACGCCCGCATCGCGAGGTCGGCCACCGCTTCCAGGTCCTCCCTGGTGGCGCCGTCCCTGGCCTGCTGCGACATCCCCTGGAAGACCGCCGCCGTATAGCGGGCGAGGGCGCCGGGGTCGGTGTCGCCGGGCAGCTCCCCCGCGGCGACGGCAGCGCGGACGCGGGACTCGATGCCCGCCACGTTGGCATTGCGCCGCTCACGGAGCATCTCCTCCACCTCCGGGGTGGTGCAGTTGGTCGCCGCGGAGATGACGAGGCAGCCCCGGGGGCGGGTCGGGTCGGTGAACTCGGCCGCCGCTTCGTGCAGCATCCGGGAGACGGCGCCGCGCGCCGTCGGTTCCTCCTCGAAGGCGCGGCCACCGAAGGAGCCGTGCGTGTGGCCGTACCGCACGACGACCTCGTCGAAGAGGCGGCGCTTGTCGCCGAAGGCGGCGTAGAGGCTGGGCGCCCCGATTCCCATGACGCGCGTCAGGTCCGAGACGGACGTCCCCTCGTACCCGTGCTCCCAGAAGGCCCGGATCGCCTGCTCCAGCGCCGTCTCGCGGTCGAAGGAGCGCGGGCGGCCTCGCTGTTTCGTCGCCATGGAGTGAATTGTATAGCGGGCGCTAGTAAATCGGCGGCGGGTCGGGTACGGTTCTTTTTGTAGCGACCACTAGAGAAAGAGGGGGCGTCCGGCATGGGTGCATCTGCGGGCAGGCTTGCGGGGAAGACGGCGCTGGTCACGGGCGGCAGCCGAGGGATCGGCCGCGGCATCGCCGAGCGGCTCGGACGGGACGGGGCGCGGGTGGCCGTGCACTACGGCAACAACGAGGTGGCCGCGAAGGAGACGGTCACCGCGATCGAGGAGGCGGGCGGCTCCGCCTTCGCGATCGGCGCGGAGCTGGGAGTGCCGGGAGACGCCGAGACGCTCTGGGCCGAGTTCGACCGGCACGCGGACGGCCTGGACATCCTGGTGAACAACGCGGGCATCGGGCTCTACGGCCATGTGGGAGAGGTACAGGACGCGGAGTACGACAAGGTGTTCGCGGTCAACACCAAGGCCCTGTTCTTCGTCGTACAGAAAGGCCTCGACCGGCTGCGGGACGGCGGCCGGATCATCAACATCTCCTCCGGCGTCACCCGGATCGCCTTCCCGATCACCATCGCGTACTCGATGACGAAGGGCGCGGTGAACGTCCTTACCCATACGCTCGCGCAGGAACTGGGCCCGCGCGGAATCACGGTGAACGCGGTGGCCCCGGGAATCATCCAGACAGAGATGCTGGAGGGCCTTCCCGCGGAACGACGGGCGGAAATGGCGGGGTACTCGGCCTTCGACCGCATAGGACTGCCGGCCGACGTGGCGGACATCGTCGCCTTCGTGGCCTCGGACGACGCACGGTGGATCACCGGGCAGTACATCGACGCGACGGGAGGGTCGGCGCTGGGGCTGTAGCGGCGGGCCGGACAGCAGGGCCGGGGGGACGGGCGCCGCGCGCCGACCGGCCACCCGGCCGCCTGGAGGGCGGGGCCGTCCGGCGGGCGGAGGGTCCGGGGAAGGCCGAGCATGGACTGAGGAATCGACTGCCCTGGCGGCACAGCTCTGCTAGATTGGTCTATACCACCAATTCTTGTGAGTGACCCTCAGCCCCTCTCCAGATCGGCAGGCCCAGCGTGGAAGTTGTCATCGTCCCGGACGCCAAGGCAGGCGGCGAGCTCATCGCGGAGGCCATGGCCGCCCTGGTGCGTCGTAAGCCTGACGCCCTGCTCGGTGTCGCCACCGGCTCCACTCCCCTGCCCATCTACGAGGCGCTGGCCGCCAAGGTCGCGGCTGGTGCCGTGGATGCCTCGCGGGCGCGCATCTGCCAGCTCGACGAGTACGTGGGGCTGCCTGCCGGGCACCCCGAGTCGTACCGTTCCGTGGTGCTGCGTGAGGTCGTCGAACCCCTCGGGCTGAGCGAGGCCTCCTTCATGGGGCCGGACGGCAGCGCCGAGGACGTGCAGGCGGCGTGCGTGGCGTACGACCGGGCGCTCGCCGAGGCCGGGGGCGTCGATCTGCAGCTGCTCGGGATCGGGACGGACGGGCACATCGGGTTCAACGAGCCGTGCTCGTCGCTCGCCTCGCGTACGCGCATCAAGACGCTGACCGAGCAGACGCGGGTGGACAACGCACGCTTCTTCGACGGGGACATCGAGCAGGTGCCGCACCACGTCATCACCCAGGGGATCGGGACGATCCTCGAGGCGCGGCACCTGGTGCTGCTCGCCACGGGTGAGGGCAAGGCGGACGCGGTGGCCGCGACGGTGGAGGGGCCTGTCGCCTCGGTCGTGCCCGCCTCCGCGCTGCAGTTGCACCCGCACGCCACGGTCGTCGTGGACGAGGCCGCCGCCTCCAAGCTGAAGCTCGCGGACTACTTCCGGCACACGTACGCCAACAAGCCCGGCTGGCAGGGGCTGTAAGAGGTATCGCGGACGTACGCAGGACGGAGGGGCGCCCCGGGCAAGGGGCGCCCCTCCGTCTTGGTCCAGGACAGGGTGAGGACCAGGCTCACTCGCCTGTGATCGCCTCCGCCGCCGCTTCTCCGCAGACGCGGGAGGCGCCGCGTGTGGCGATGTGGATGGCGCCGGTGGGGGCGGCCTGGGGGACGCCCATTTCCACCACGACCGTGTCCGGGCGGGCCGATACCAGGGTGGTCAGGGCGTCCGCCATCCACGCGTGGCGGTGGGCGTCGCGGACGACGGCCACGATGCGGTGCTCTCCCGCCGCGGCGAGCGCCCGGGCGCCGGAGCCGTCGCCGGAGAAGGTGCCCGAGGCGGTGCCGGGGAAGCGGCGCTCCAGTTCGGCGGTCACGCCCCAGGGGGTCTCGTCGCCGACCGCGATGTTCGGCAGCGGGGAGAAGGTGGCGACATAGGGGGCCTCGGTGACCGGGGCCGCGTAGGTGTCGCCGCGGGTGACCCGCAGGGCGCGGCGGGCCGCGACCAGGCCGATCCCGGTGTCGGGCGCGCCCCCCGCATGACCGGTCGCGCCCGACACCTCCGCCGCCGCGGTCCAGCCCGCGAGGGCGCGTACACGGTCGGCCGCGTCGGCGAGGCGTTCCTCGGACAGTTCGCCCGAGCGCACCGCCGCGACGAAGGCGTCCCGCAGCCGCAGCACGGTTCCCTCGTCGGAGGGCCCGCCACCCGTGCAGATCGCGTCGGCGCCGGCGGCGATGGCGAGGACGCAGCCGCGCTCGAAGCCGTAGGTCCCGGCGATGGCCTGCATGTCCATGCCGTCGGTGACGATGAGGCCCTCGTAGCCGAACTCCTCGCGGAGCAGGCCGGTGAGGATGCGGCGGGAGAGCGTGCCGGGGTTCTCCGGGTCCAGGGCCGGGGCCAGGACGTGGGCGCTCATCACGGCGCGGGTGCCCGCGGCGATGGCCGCGCGGAAGGGCGCGAGGTCGCGGGAGTTCAGGACGTCCCGGTCGACGTCGATGACCGGCACGGAGTGGTGCGAGTCAATCGCCGTGTCGCCGTGCCCCGGGAAGTGCTTGGCGGAGGTGGCGACGCCGGAGGACTGCATGCCCTCGACGTACGCGGCGGTGTGCCGGGCGACAAGGAGGGGGTCGGTGCCGAAGGAGCGTACGCCGATGACGGGGTTGTCGGGGTTGGCGTTGACGTCGGCGGACGGCGCCCAGTTGAGGTTGATGCCGCAGGCGGCGAGGCGGCGGCCGAGGTCGGCGGCCACCTCGCGGGTCAGCTCCGTGTCGTCGACGGCGCCCAGTGCGTGGTTGCCCGGGTAGGAGGAGCCGGTGCGGACCTCGAGGCGGGTGACGTCGCCGCTCTCCTCGTCGATGGCGATCAGGAGGTCGTCGCGCTCGGCGCGCAGCTGCGCAGTGAGGGCGGCCACCTGCTCGGCGGTCTGTACGTTGCGGCCGAAGAGGCTGACGGAGGCGAGGCCCTCGTCGATCCGGCGGCGCACCCAGTCCGGTGCGGCCGTGGTGCCGTCGAAGCCGGGCTGGAGGACGGCGAGGGCGTCGCGGGTGAGGGTGTCACCGGCGTGCGTCGTGAGTGTCGTCATGAGGCGTTATCCCTTCACTGCGCCATCGGTCAGGCCGCTGACGGCCCTGCGCTGCAGGAAGACGAAGAGGATGAGGATCGGGATGGCGAAGAGGGAGGAGGCGGCCATCGTGGCGCCCCAGTCGTCGCCGAAAGCGGTCTGGAAGCTGGACACCCACACCGGCAGGGTCTTGGCCCCGGGTTCCTTGTTGAGCACCAGGACCAGCGGGAACTCGTTCCAGGCGGTGATGAAGCCGAAGAGCGAGGTCGACATCAGGCCCGGGGCGAGCAGCGGCAGGATCACGCGGCGGAAGGCCTGCATGCGGGTGCAGCCGTCGACCATGGCGGACTCCTCCAGCTCCTTGGGCACGGCGGCGACGAAGCCGCGCAGCGTGAGGAGGGTGAAGGGGAGGATCATCACCGTGTAGAAGAGGGTCAGCGGGATCAGGCTGTTCAGCATGTCCGCGTCGCGCACGATGATGTAGATCGCGATGACCATGACTTCCCACGGCGCCATCTGCGCCAGCATGAAGCCGATGATGAAGCCGCGCCGACCCTTGAAGCGCATCCGGGCCAGGGCGAACGCCGCGGTCACGCCGATGATGAGGGAGAAGAGGACCGCGAGGATCGTCACGGTGAGGGAGTTGCCGACCATGGTCCAGAAGTGGTCGGCGTCGATCGCCTTCTTGAAGTGTTCGAGGGTGACGTCGGTCGGGATCCAGACCGGGTCCTCGGCGATGATGTCGCCGGTCGGCTTGAACGCCGTCGCGAACATCCAGTACACGGGGAAGACGCAGAAGACGAAGATGACGACAGCGGTCAGGTTGGGCCACAGGCGGCCCATCAGCGAGCGCTTCACAGCTCGTCCTCCTCTTGCTTGAGCACGATCCGCAGGTAGAACGAGGTGATGGCCAGCAGGATGATGATGGTGAGCAGCGCGATCGCGGCGCCCATGCCGAAGTGCTGGTTGCCCATGCCCTCGATGTAGGCGTAGACGGGCAGGATCTCGGTGAGGCGGTCGGGTCCGCCTTCGTTGATCGTGAAGACCTGCACGAACGCCTTGAAGACCCAGATGATCTCCAGGAACGTCGTGGCGTAGAGGAAGGGCCGCAGATACGGCAGCGTCACCTGGGTGAACCGCTTCCAGGCACCGGCGCCGTCCAGGGCCGCGGCCTCGTACAGCTCCTTGGGGATGGTGGTCGTGGCGGCGTACAGGTTGATCGCCACGAAGGGGATGGACATCCAGACGATGAGCAGCAGGACGACGAAGAAGGTCGAGTACTGCGTGGCCAGCCAGTCGTGGTCGGCCATCGACTCGAAGCCGATCTTGGCGAGCACCCAGTTGACGACGCCGAAGCGCTGCGCGAACAGCCACTGGTAGACGGTGCTCGCCGCGACGACGGGCATCGCCCAGGCGAGCACGAGGCCGACCAGGAGGAACGTGCGCATCCTCCGGCCGAGGCGCGCGAGCAGCAGGCCCACCAGCGTGCCGAGGACCATGATCAGCACGACGTTGACGGCGGTGAAGACGACCGAACGTCCGGTGACCCGCCAGAAGTCCTCGCCGGTGAGGACCTCCTTGTAGTTGTCGAATCCGTTCCACTCGGTCAAGTGCAGAATGAACTGCCGCATGTTGAGGTTCTGGAACGACAACATCCCGTTGCTGACCAGCGGCCAGCCGAGCAGCAGCACGGTGGCGATGATCGCGGGGGCAAGGAGCAGATAGGGCGTCAGGCCGGCGCGACGCTCCGAGGGACTGCGCCGCCCTTTTGGCTTTGGCCCGCCTTCGAGTGTCTGCACCTCCGTCGGGCCGGAGGGCGGCCGTTCGGTCTTCTGCACGGTCATGCTCGCCATCTCTTTCGTGAGCAACGCGGAGCGCTGGGGTCAGCGCGGAGAACGCAGTGAGCGCGGAGAACGCAGTGAGCGCAGTGAGCGCGAAGAGCGCATGGATGCGCCGGGGGCAGCGGGGTCGTGTCACCCGCCGCCCCCGGCAGGGCACGCGTTCCTACTGCTTCTGCGCCAGGCGCTTGTTGAGCTCGCCCTCGACCTGCTTGGCCGCGTCGGCAGGCGCCTTACCGTTGAGCACCGCGGTCATGTAGTTCTTGATCGGGTTCGGCGGGTTCTCGACCGCGCCCCACTCCGGGATCAGCGGGGTGGTGCCGCCGCCGGAGGTGGCGGGAGCCGCGGCCTCGGCGGCCGGGTTGCCCTTGAGGTTGGACTCCAGCGCCTTCTTGTTCGGGATCGTGCCGCCTTCCTTGGCGAACTGACCCTCGAACTTGTCGGACAGCGCGATCTTCAGGAACTCCTTGGCGAGCTCCTGCTTCTTGCTCGTCGCGGCGACGGCGAGGTTGGAGCCGCCGAGGAAGACGCCCTCGGGCTTGTCGGCGGTGGCGCCGGGGATCGTGAAGAAGCCGATGTCCTTCTCGATCTTCTTGTTGGCCTTGATCGCGGTCGCGGCCTCCCAGCTCATGCCGATGAAGGCGCCGGTCTTGCCCTTGGCGAAGACCTCGGCCTGCTGCGGGGTGGCCTCGTCCTTGTTCTTCGGCGCCTTGGAGAGGTCCGCGAACTCCTTGTACGTCTTCATGGCCTTGGTGACCTTGGGGTCACTGAGGTTGGAGACGTACTTGTCGCCGTCCTTCTTGACCAGCTCGGCGCCCTCACCGATGGTCAGGCCGACGAAGTGGTACCAGTTCTGGCCGGGCAGGTAGATCGGCTCGGCGTCGGTCTTGGAGCCGATCTGCTTGAGGTCCTTGAGGAACTCGGCGCGGGTCTTGGGAAGCTTCTTGATGCCGGCTTCGGCCCAGATCTTCTTGTTGTAGACCACGACGCGGTTGAGGACGAACCACGGGGCGGCGTACTGCTTGCCGTCGATGACCGAGGCCTTGTTCATCGAGTCGGTCCAGTCGGCGCCGATCGACTTCTTGAGGTCGTCGAGCTCGGCGAGGCCGCCCGTCTTGGCGTACGCGGCGGTCTGGGTGTTGCCGATCTCGAAGACGTCCGGGGGGTTCTCCTCGGAGAGGGCGGTGGTCAGCTTCTGCTGGATGCCGTTCCACTGCTGGACTTCGAACTTCAGCTTCGCGCCGGTCTTCTTCTCGAAGGCGGCGGTGACGTCCTTCTGCCACTGGTCGGGCGTCGAACCGTCCATCGCCCAGAGCGTCAGGGTCTCGCCCTTGAAGCTGTCGGCTCCCCCGGCCTTCTTGTCGTCGTCGTCACTGCCGCAGGCCGCGACCGAGACCAACATGCCCGCGACACCAATGGCCGCTATGAGCTTGCGCTTCACGTCACCCTCCTCAAGGGATGCCAGTCAACCCCCCACCCGCAGCGACCGAATGGACCGAGATCTGCCCGTGGGACTGGAACCTGGTCTTTAATGGTGTAGACCAGTACGGGGGAGCTTGGCCTAGACCTTTAGGGGTGTCAAGGGTGTATAAGAAGGGCTGTCGCGTCCGTTATCGGACCGACACCTGAGCAGGCAGAGACTTCCCCCAAGCTCTCGACTTCGCTCGACCAGAGGGCGCCCCATGGCCCGGTACGTGCCACGATGTGAGCCGCGACAGACGGAGGAGCCGGTGACGGCAGCAGCACAGGAGCCGGGAAGGTCAATCATGGGCACCGAGGCGGGCAGCACAGGGGCCGATGCCGGCGTGCCCGCGGAGGCCCCCAGCGTCGGCCGCACCGCGCGCGTACCCAAGTACTACCGCCTCAAGCGGCACCTCCTCGACATGACCGAGACGCTGCCGCCCGGCACCCCCGTCCCGCCGGAGCGCACGCTCGCCGCCGAGTTCGACACCTCCCGCACGACCGTGCGCCAGGCCCTTCAGGAACTGGTCGTCGAGGGCCGCCTTGAGCGCATCCAGGGCAAGGGCACCTTCGTCGCCAAGCCCAAGGTGTCGCAGGCCCTCCAACTCACCTCGTACACCGAGGACATGCGCGCCCAGGGCCTGGAACCGACCTCGCAGCTCCTGGACATCGGCTACATCACCGCGGACGACACCCTCGCCGGACTGCTCGACATCAGCGCGGGCGGGCGCGTCCTGCGCATCGAGCGGCTCCGGCTCGCCAACGGCGAGGCGATGGCCATCGAGACCACGCACCTCTCGGCGAAGCGCTTCCCGGCCCTGCGCCGCTCCCTGGTGAAGTACACCTCGCTCTACACGGCACTCGCCGAGGTGTACGACGTGCACCTCGCGGAGGCCGAGGAGACCATCGAGACCTCGCTCGCGACCCCGCGCGAGGCCGGCCTGCTCGGCACCGACGTCGGCCTGCCGATGCTGCTGCTCTCGCGCCACTCCCTGGACGGCGACGGCCAGCCGGTGGAGTGGGTGCGGTCGGTGTACCGCGGCGACCGGTACAAGTTCGTGGCACGTCTGAAGCGGCCGACGGACTGAGAGCCCGTACTCGACCCCACACCGGCGCGCCACGCCCCGCACCCCACGCCGGCGCGCCACGCCCCGCACCCCACGCCGGCGCGCCACGCCCCGTACCCCCCGCGCCCCGGCAGTCGCCGTTCGCCTCCTCGCCCCCACCCGGCTCGGCAACTCCGCGCTATAGCGGGCGAGTTAACCCGTGCTCTACCGTCTTCCCCGATATCGCCATGAGCGGGAGGACGACCCGGTGCGCAGAGCGAATCCCCGATCCATCGTCATCTGGTCCCTCGTCGCGCTGGTCGGCGCCGCGGGCTGGACCGTCCTGGCGCTCGCCCGCGACGAGGAGGTGTCAGCCGCCTGGATGGTGGCGGCGGCCCTCGGCTCGTGCGCCGTCGCGTACCGCTTCTACTCCAAGTTCATCGCGTACCGCGTCCTGAAGGTCGACGGGAAGCGGGCCACGCCCGCCGAGCGGCTCGACAACGGCATCGACTTCCATCCGACCGACCGCCGGGTGCTGCTCGGCCACCACTTCGCGGCGATCGCGGGGGCCGGGCCGCTGGTGGGGCCGGTCCTGGCCGCCCAGATGGGGTACCTGCCAGGCACCATCTGGATCATCGTCGGCGTGATCTTCGCGGGCGCCGTGCAGGACATGGTCGTGCTGTTCTTCTCGACGCGGCGCGACGGCAAGTCGCTCGGGCAGATGGCGCGCGAGGAGATCGGCCCGTTCGGCGGGGCCGCCGCGCTGCTCGCCACCTTCGCCATCATGATCATCCTGCTCGGGGTGCTCGCGCTTGTCGTCGTCAACGCGCTCGCCGAGTCGCCGTGGGGCACCTTCTCCATCGCGATGACCATCCCGATCGCCCTGCTCATGGGCTTCTACCTGCGGGTACTGCGCCCAGGACGGGTCAGCGAGGTCTCCCTGATCGGCATCGCGCTGCTGCTGCTCGCACTCGTCGGCGGGCGCTGGGTCGCGGAGTCGTCGCTCGCGGACACCTTCACGCTGGCGCCCTCGACGCTGGTCATCTGGCTGGTGGCGTACGGGTTCGTCGCCTCGATCCTGCCGGTGTGGATGCTGCTCGCGCCGCGCGACTACCTCTCCACCTTCATGAAGATCGGCACCATCCTGCTGCTGGCGCTCGGTGTCGTCGTCACTCTGCCGACGCTGAAGATGGAGCCGGTCACCGACTTCGCCTCGCGCGGTGACGGGCCGGTCTTCGCGGGCTCGCTCTTCCCGTTCGTCTTCATCACCATCGCCTGCGGCGCGCTGTCCGGCTTCCACGCCCTGATCTCCTCGGGCACGACGCCGAAGATGATCCAGAAGGAGACGCAGGCCCGGATGATCGGCTACGGCTCCATGCTGATGGAGTCGTCCGTCGCGATCATGGCGCTCGTCGCGGCCTCCATCATCGACCCGGGGCTGTACTTCGCGATGAACGCGCCGGCGGGCGTCATCGGCGACACCGTCCAGGAGGCGTCGAAGGCCGTCGCGGGCTTCGGGTACAGCATCTCGCCGGCCGACCTCGCGCAGGCCGCGGGGAACGTCGAGGAGTCCTCGCTGCTCTCGCGCACCGGCGGCGCGCCCACCCTCGCGGTCGGCGTCTCGGAGATCTTCTCGAAAGTCACCGGCGGCTCGATGCGGGCCTTCTGGTACCACTTCGCGATCATGTTCGAGGCGCTGTTCATCCTGACCGCGCTCGACGCGGGCACGCGCGTGGGCCGCTTCATGCTGCAGGACATGCTCGGCAACGTCTACAAGCCCTTCAAGAACATGAGCTGGAAGCCCGGACTGCTGCTCACCAGCGCGGCCGTCACCGGTCTCTGGGGCTACTTCCTGTGGGTGGGCGTGCACGAGCCGCTCGGCGGGATCAACCAGCTCTTCCCGATCTTCGGCATCGCCAACCAGCTCCTCGCGGCCGTCGCCCTCGCCGTCTGCACCACGCTGCTCGTGAAGTCCGGCCGCCTCAAGTGGGCCTGGATCACCGGCATTCCGCTCGCCTGGGACGCGACGGTGACGCTCACCGCGAGCTGGCAGAAGGTGTTCTCCAGCGACCCGCGCGTCGGCTTCTTCCAGCAGCGCGCGAACTACCGGGACGCCATCGACGACGGCAAGATCCTGCCGCCCGCCAAGACGATGGACGACATGCACACCGTCGTCACCAACTCCACGGTGGACGGCGTCCTTTCGGCGGTACTCGCGCTGCTCATCGTCGTCGTGATCCTGGACGCGGCGCGGGTGTGCGTCCGCCACGTCCGCAGCCCCGACGCCACGCCGCTGCACGAAGCGCCCTACGTGGAGTCGGAGTTGAGCGCCCCGGCCGGGCTCTTCGCGACCCGTGAGGAGAAGCGGGAGCCGGCGCCGTGACCTGGCTGCTGCGCGGCGTGCGCTGGATGCGCTGGTACGTCCATGAGCTGACCGACGAGTCGGCGTACGAGCGGTACGTGGCTCATATCCGCAAGGACCATCCAGCAGCAACCGTCCCCAGCCGCCGCGCATTTGAGCGTATGCGGACAGAACGCCAGGAGTCGGATCCCCACAACGGGTTCCGCTGCTGCTGAGCAGGGACATCGCCTCGTCCGTTATCCGGACAGGGGTTCCATGGCGCAAGACTGTGGCTTAGATTTCCCGCACGTTAAGCATGGGATAAGTGAGGGAACGGAGCCGCGATATGTCAGATGCGCCTGAAGTGAACAGACCGGTCGTCACACCGGTCCGCGTGGTCATCGCCGTCTGCCTCGTCGCGCCGTTCGTCGCGATGCTCTGGGTGAGCTCCTACGCCAAGGTCGACCCGACCTTGATCGGCATTCCGTTCTTCTACTGGTACCAGATGCTGTGGGTGCTCATCTCCACGGCGCTGACGATGATCGCGTACAAGCTGTGGCAGCGTGACCAGCGCGCCCGCAAGGCCGAAGCGGCCCAGAGGGGTGCCGGACTGTGACCACACTCGCATCGGGGACCGGCGGCGTGAACGGCGTCGCCCTCGCCGTCTTCATCTTCTTCTTCGTCGCCGTCACGGCGATGGGCTTCCTGGCCGCGCGCTGGCGCAAGGCCGAGACCGAGAGCCTGGACGAATGGGGCCTCGGCGGTCGCTCGTTCGGCACCTGGGTCACCTGGTTCCTGCTCGGCGGCGACCTCTACACGGCGTACACGTTCGTGGCCGTCCCCGCGGCGATCTACGCGGCGGGCGCGGCCGGCTTCTTCGCGGTGCCGTACACGATCCTCGTCTATCCGCTGATCTTCACCTTCCTGCCGCGGCTCTGGTCCGTCTCGCACAAGCACGGATACGTGACCACCTCGGACTTCGTGCGCGGACGCTTCGGCTCCAAGGGGCTCTCGCTGGCCGTCGCGGTCACCGGCATCCTCGCCACGATGCCGTACATCGCGCTCCAACTGGTCGGCATCCAGGCCGTGCTCGACGTCATGGGCGTCGGCGGCGGCCCGGACACCAACTGGTTCATCAAGGACCTGCCGCTGCTCATCGCCTTCGCGGTGCTCGCCGCGTACACCTACTCGTCCGGCCTGCGCGCGCCCGCGCTGATCGCGTTCGTGAAGGACGGGCTGATCTACCTCGTCATCGCCGTCGCGATCATCTACATCCCGATCAAGCTGGGCGGCTTCGACGAGATCTTCCAGGCGGCGGGCGAGAAGTTCTCGAAGGCCAACGAGGCGGCGGGCAAGCCCGTCGCGGGCCTCGCGCCCGGCCGGGGCGGTCAGTGGACCTACGCCACGCTCGCGCTCGGCTCCGCGCTCGCCCTGTTCATGTACCCGCACTCGATCACCGCGACGCTCTCCTCCAAGAGCCGCGACGTCATCCGCCGCAACACCACGATCCTGCCGCTCTACTCGCTGATGCTAGGCCTGCTGGCGCTGCTCGGGTTCATGGCGATCGCGGCCGGGGTCAAGGTCGAGAACGGCCAGCTGGCCATCCCGCAGCTGTTCGAGAACATGTTCCCCGACTGGTTCACCGGCGTCGCCTTCGCCGCCATCGGCATCGGCGCGCTCGTGCCTGCGGCGATCATGTCGATCGCGGCCGCGAACCTCTTCACCAGGAACATCTACAAGGACTTCCTCAAGCCGGACGCGACTCCCGAGCAGGAGACCAGGGTCTCCAAGCTGGTCTCGCTGCTCGTGAAGGTGGGCGCGCTCGTCTTCGTCCTCACGATGGACAAAACGGTCGCGATCAACTTCCAGCTGCTCGGCGGCATCTGGATCCTGCAGACGATGCCCGCGCTGGTCGGCGGCCTGTTCACCCGGTGGTTCCACCGCTGGGCGCTGCTCGCCGGCTGGGCGGTCGGCATGGTGTACGGAACGCTCGCGGCGTACGGCGTCGCCTCGCCGACCCAGAAGCACTTCGGCGGCTCGTCCGACGAGATCCCCGGCATCGGCGAGATCGGCTACATCGGCCTGACCGCGTTCATCCTGAATGTGGTCGTGACCGTGGTCCTCACCTTCGTCCTGAAGGCGCTGAAGGCCCCCGACGGCATCGACGAGACCTCCCCGGAGGACTACACGGCGGACGCGGGCGACCCCGGCGTCGTCCAGGAGCTGCCGAAGGCGACCGCGGGCGCCGGGCACTGAGAGCCTGTCCTTGAACCCGACGCTCAACACCGTTCCCCGCAAGTGACGTTGGGCCGCCGGAAAACCGGCGGCCCTTTGTCGTACCCGTGTTGCACACTGCGCCCCATGGACATCACCATCAGGCGGGCACACCCCGCGGAGCACGAGGCGCTGGGCGATCTCACCGCGCGGGCCTACCTCGACGACGGACATCTGGACCACGGAGCGGAGGACCGCTATCTGGCCGTGCTGCGGGACGTGGCGGGGCGCGCGGCGCACGCCGAGATCCTGGTGGCCGTGGCGGACGACGCGGCCTCCCGCGAGCTGCTCGGCGGCGTGACCTTCGTGCCGTCCGGCGGCCCCATGGCCGACATCGCGCGGGACGGCGAGACGGAGATCCGCATGCTGGCGGTCTCGCCCGCGGCGCGCGGCCGCGGTGTCGGCGAACTCCTGGTGCGGGACTGCGTCCAGCGGTCCAGGGACGCGGGCCGCGACCGGCTCGTGCTGTCCTCCTCGCCCACCATGCGCACCGCCCACCGGCTCTATGAACGTCTCGGCTTCATACGCACCCCGGAGCGCGACTGGTACCCGATCCCGGGCCTGCCGCTGCTCACCTACGCGCTGGAACTCCCGACCGCACCTTAGACCCTGCCTATGCGAGCCGACACAAGATGTGGGCCTGCTTCAGAAGCACGGCACAAGATGTATGCTCATGCTCGCTGTCGCCGCAGGGGAATCCGGTGCAAGTCCGGAACTGTCCCGCAACGGTGTACGTGTACGCATTTGTCGTACCCGGAGTCCGAAGACCTGCCGGCAGTGCACCCGTGCCGTCCGGCCCGGGTGCCGACCGTCCGGGCCTCGTGGAATGGGCCGGTGGACGCGGTACGCCACCCTGCCCGGGTGCGCCCGTGTGTGCCGTCCTCTCCCCCAGGCCCAGAGCCGAGCGAGGGAGAGCTCCACGTGACCATCGCGCCTGCCGAACCTGCGTCAGCGCTGTCACCACAGCCCACCGACAGCACTGTGGGTACCGACGCGCCAGGGACCGCGCTGCTGCGCACCCTGACCGACCTCACCGCCGATCTCCCCGACGCCGACGCCGGCCGGGTGGCCGCCGCCGCGCTGCGCGGCCGCTCCACCCGGGCCGACGTGGCCGAGCTCAGGGAGCTCGCGACCGAGGCGGCCGCGGGGCTCATCTCCGAGGACCCGGCGTACTCCAAGCTCGCGGCCAGGCTCCTGTCGATCGGCATCCGCGAGGAAGCCGCTACCCAGGGCGTGCGCTCCTTCACCGAGTCGATCGCGGTCGGCCACCGCGAGGGCCTGATCGCCGACCGCACGGCGTCCTTCGTCACCGAACACGCGGCCCGGCTCGACGCGCTCGTGGAGAGCGCGCTCGCGGACGGCGCCGACTTCCGCTTCGGCTACTTCGGCCTGCGCACGCTGCACAGCCGCTACCTGCTGCGCCACCCGATCACCCGGCAGGTCATCGAGACGCCGCAGCACTTCATGCTGCGCGTCGCCAGCGGGCTCGCGGAGGACTCCAGCGTCCGGGCCGTGGACGAGGTCGCCGCGCTGTACGGCCTGATGAGCCGCCTGGACTACCTGCCGTCCTCCCCCACGCTCTTCAACTCCGGCACCCGCCACCCGCAGATGTCCTCCTGCTACCTCCTCGACTCGCCCCTGGACGAGCTCGACTCCATCTACGACCGCTACCACCAGGTCGCGCGGCTCTCCAAGCACGCGGGGGGCATCGGCCTCTCGTACTCCCGCATCCGCTCCCGCGGCTCGCTGATCCGCGGCACGAACGGGCACTCCAACGGCATCGTGCCGTTCCTCAAGACGCTGGACGCCTCGGTCGCCGCGGTGAACCAGGGCGGACGCCGCAAGGGCGCCGCCGCGGTCTACCTGGAGACCTGGCACTCCGACGTCGAGGAGTTCCTGGAGCTTCGCGACAACACCGGTGAGGACGCGCGCCGCACCCACAACCTCAACCTCGCGCACTGGATCCCCGACGAGTTCATGCGCCGGGTCGCCGCCGACCGGGACTGGTCGCTGTTCTCGCCCTCCGACGTGCCCGACCTCGTCGACCTGTGGGGCGAGGAGTTCGACGCCGCCTACCGCGCGGCGGAGGCCGCCGGGCTCGCGAAGAAGACCCTGCCCGCGCGGGAGCTGTACGGCCGCATGATGCGCACCCTCGCGCAGACCGGCAACGGCTGGCTGACCTTCAAGGACGCCGCCAACCGCACCGCGAACCAGACCGCCGAGCCCGGTCACACCGTGCACTCCTCCAACCTCTGCACCGAGATCCTGGAGGTGACGGACGACGGCGAGACGGCCGTCTGCAACCTCGGCTCGGTGAACCTCGGCGCGTTCGTCGACCCGGCCGCGCAGGACATCGACTGGGAGCGGCTCGACGCCACCGTCCGCACCGCCGTCACCTTCCTCGACCGCGTCGTCGACATCAACTTCTACCCGACCGAGCAGGCCGGGCGCTCCAACGCCAAGTGGCGCCCGGTGGGCCTCGGCGCGATGGGCCTCCAGGACGTCTTCTTCCAGCTGAAGCTGCCCTTCGACTCCCCCAAGGCGCGCGCCCTGTCGACCCGGATCGCCGAGCGCATCATGCTTGCCGCGTACGAGGCCTCCGCCGACCTCGCCCAGCGCAGTGGCCCGCTCCCCGCCTGGGAGAAGACCCGCACCGCGCGCGGTGTCCTGCACCCCGACCACTACGACGTGGAACTCACCTGGCCGGAGCGCTGGGCGGCGCTGCGCGAACGCATCGCCACGACCGGCATGCGCAACTCGCTCCTGCTCGCCATCGCGCCGACCGCCACCATCGCGTCCATCGCGGGCGTCTACGAGTGCATCGAGCCGCAGGTCTCCAACCTCTTCAAGCGCGAGACGCTGTCCGGCGAGTTCCTCCAGGTCAACGCCTACCTGGTGGATGAGCTGAAGCGGCTCGGTGGCTGGGACGCGCAGACCCGCGAGGCGCTGCGCGAGGCCAACGGCTCGGTGCAGGGCTTCGACTGGATCCCCGCCGAGGTGCGTGAGCTGTACCGCACCGCGTGGGAGATCCCGCAGCGCGGCCTGATCGACATGGCCGCCGCGCGCACCCCGTTCCTGGACCAGGCGCAGTCGCTGAACCTGTTCCTGGAGACGCCGACCATCGGCAAGCTCTCCTCGATGTACGCGTACGCCTGGCAGCAGGGCCTGAAGACCACGTACTACCTGCGTTCGCGCCCCGCGACGCGCATCGCCCGCGCGGCAGGCGGGCCGAACGCCGCGAGCGCCACCCCCGTCCCCCAGCAGGCGGCCGACCCCGACGCCGTCGCCTGCTCCCTGGAAAACCCCGAGTCCTGCGAGGCCTGCCAGTAATGAGCACCACGACCAACAGCGAGAAGAACCTCCTGGACCCGGGCTTCGAGCTGACCCTGCGCCCCATGCGCTACCCGGACTTCTACGAGCGGTACCGGGACGCGATCAAGAACACCTGGACCGTCGAGGAGGTCGACCTCCACTCCGACGTCGCCGACCTCGCCAAGCTCTCGCCCGGCGAGCAGCACATGATCGGCCGCCTGGTCGCGTTCTTCGCGACCGGTGACTCGATCGTCTCGAACAACCTGGTCCTCACGCTCTACAAGCACATCAACTCCCCCGAGGCCCGGCTCTACCTGAGCCGCCAGCTCTTCGAGGAGGCCGTGCACGTCCAGTTCTATCTGACGCTGCTCGACACCTATCTGCCCGATCCGGAGGACCGCGCGGCGGCCTTCGACGCGGTCGAGGAGATCCCCTCCATCCGCGAGAAGGCCCAGTTCTGCTTCAAGTGGATGGACTCGGTCGACCAGCTCGACCGCCTGGAGTCCCTGGCCGACCGGCGCCGCTTCCTGCTCAACCTGATCTGCTTCGCTGCGTGCATCGAGGGCCTGTTCTTCTACGGCGCCTTCGCCTACGTCTACTGGTTCCGCAGCCGCGGCCTGCTGCACGGCCTCGCGACCGGCACCAACTGGGTGTTCCGCGACGAGACGATGCACATGAGCTTCGCCTTCGACGTGGTCGACACGGTCCGCAAGGAGGAGCCGGAGCTCTTCGACGACGCGCTTCGGGAGCAGGTCACCGACATGCTCAAGGAGGCGGTCGAGGCCGAGCTGCAGTTCGCCCGCGACCTGTGCGGCGACGGCCTGCCGGGCATGAACACCGACTCGATGCGCGACTACCTGCAGTGCGTCGCCGACCAGCGGCTGCAGCGCCTGGGCTTCGCGCCGGTCTACGGCTCGGAGAACCCCTTCTCCTTCATGGAGTTGCAGGGCGTCCAGGAGCTGACCAACTTCTTCGAGCGGCGGCCCTCCGCCTACCAGGTCGCCGTCGAGGGTTCGGTCTCCTTCGACGACGATTTCTAGCCTGGCGCGGTAGGCCCGCGGTATGTCCGCGGTGTGCCCGCCCCGTCGCTCAGGACGGGGCGGGCACGCCCGTGTGCTCAGCGCGGCCGGGCACGCAGGACGAGCCGCCTGGGGTGCAGGGTGATGCCGATCCGCGTACCGGTGTCGGTCTCCTTGACCCGCTCCAGGCGCCACTTGGGGGCCACCGTCCCGAGGATCAGGGCGAGTTCGGCCAGGCTGAAGTGGTCTCCCGGGCACTTCCTGTTGCCGACGCCGAACGGCATCATCGCGAACTCGGGGATGTCCGCCGCGCGTTCCGGATTCCAGCGGTCCGGGTCGAACTCCAGATTCCGCTCGAAGGAACGCGGGTCGCGCTGCATCGCGTAGACGCTGTAGACGAGGTCCGCGTCCGCCGGAATCGAATAGCCTCCCAGCTCGGTTTCGGCCACGGACCTGCGCGTGAATATCCAGGCGGCCGGCCGTATGCGCATCGCCTCGGTGACGACATTGCGAGTGTGCGGCAGGTCCTTCAGATCGGCGAAAGTGATCGCCCGGTCCGGGGCCACGGCATTTACCTCTTCAACCAACCGCCTTTCCTGCTCCGGGTGTTCGGTGAGCAGATGGAACGCCCACGCCAGCGTCGACGCCACATTCTCCGCACCCGCCACGACGAGCGAAACGACGTTGTCGTGGATCTCCTGGTCGGCTATGGGCGCTCCGGTTTCGTCCCTTGCCCGCAGCAATTGCGCGAGCAGATCGTCCGGGCCGCCCGGCCCGGCCGCGCGGCGTTCCGCGACGATCTCGTCGACCAGCGCGTGCAGATCGGCGAGCGCCCTCTCGAAGCGCCGGTTGGCGGGGGTCGGCACCCGGTAGAGGGGCCCGACGGAGAGCACCATCCGGCGGTAGAGGCCCTCGAACACGGTGTGCAGCGAGTCGGCGATGCGGTCCGCCTTCTCGCCGATCGAGTCGACCTCAAGGAGCGAGCGCGAGACGATGCGCACGGCGGTGCGGAACATCTCCGCGCTCACGTCGACCGTGGCGCCCGGCCGCCAGCGGGCCGCCGTGGCCCGCGCCTCCTCCTCCATCACCTTGGCGTAGTCGGCGATCCGCTCGGGCCGGAACGCGGGCTGCATCATGCGCCGTTGCCGCCGGTGCAGCTTGCCGTTGCTGGTCGCCACGCCCTTGCCGAGGAGCACCTCCAGGGTGTCCCAGAGCGGCCCGCCCACGATGTACTCCGGGTCCTTCAGCATGGCGCCGACGAGCTTCGGATCGCAGACGGCGTACGCCGTCCGGGGCCCCAGCCTGATCCGTACGAGATCGCCGTGGTCCCGCAGCGCGGCGAGGAAGCCGAGCGGGTCGCGCACCAGGTGCCAGGCGTGGCCGAGCAGCGGCACACCGCCCCGGACGAGGGGCGGGGTGCGCAGCGGACCCGGCCCCGGGGTGGCCGGAGCGGGTATCGCGGATTCGACGCTCATTCCTCACCTACCAGTTCGTTTTCCGCCAGTCCGTCTTCCGTCACATACGGGGGTATGGACCTGTCGTCCCAGCTGTCCACCCGATAGCGACCGGATTCGTGATGGAACCAGTACACGGAAGAGAACCAGTTCCGCATATTGAAGACGCAGGATCCCACCGCGTCCGCGAGTTCCCTTCCGTGTTCACTACCGTCCGCCATTGAGTCGGCGAGCAGAAGCACTTCACGCTCCGCTTCGATGAATTCCATGACGCACTGACTGACGCGTCTGTGGACTTCCCGCACGGCCTCCTCAAGCGTCATTCCCTTGTGGTGGATGAGGCTGATCCCGAGATTGTGCAGCTCGTCCCCCGCGAGTTCTTTCGGGAGCGAGCACAGGTCGTTGTACCAGGCCGAGAAATCCTGGGTCGCCCGTGCCGCCCGCCGGTAAGCGGGGTGTTTCCGTACCGCCTCCGGCAGTTCGCGCCCCGCGGTCGGTTCGAGGAGGTCGATCCAGGCCCAGTGCGCGAACGTGAGCCGGCGCAGCTCGATGTACGCCTCGACCGTGGGCACCGTGCCGGCGCACCGGTTCCTGAACTCCTCGTCGTACGCCTCGATCACCGGGTGGAAGTGCCTGGCGAACCGGGCGTTCCAGCTGGGGCCGAGGAAGGAGTACAAGCGAAGGACGCAGTCCGCGAAGCCCGCGACCAACGGGTCCTTGTGGTGCAGGTATCGCCGGGGGTCGTTCAGGGCGCCGTGCAGGCCTCGGCACAGCCGCCGCCACTGGGGGGCTCTGCCGTGCACCGAGTCCCGGTCGTGCCGGTCGTCCCACGCGAAGAACCAGCTGCTGAGGTCCGCTATAGCGGTGAGCAACTCGTCGGGCGCGCCAATGTAGTAGCCCGCGACCAGGTCGGTGTAGCAGAGGCTGTCCGCGTACCGTTCGACCTTGTCCGGGGGCATCAGGCGCATTTCGCGCAACCAGGTCCTGGACTTCTCCTGAAGCTTTGGCCAATACGGGTGCAGACGACGAGGGAACGCTGCTTCGATCACCGGAACGGCCAGTGCCGGCGGGACGGTTACCACCGGTGTGCGTGGCTGTGTGTGTGGTTGTGTCGGTGAAGTGCTTCCGGAATATGCAGGCACGAACGGACCCCTTTCAGCCGCCTGAGGACACGCGCCCCTTCCGCCGTGCCGGGCGCGCGCCGTTGCGTATCCCCGCGCTTTCCATTCAGCACCACAACTGACCGTTCAGGGAACAGATTTGCGCCATTCACTACCCCCCAGTGCCGAGAACATCCACGTACGTGACTGAATATGGATCACTGGAAGCCTGATTTGCTCGCACAGGCGAGCGGTTCACGCCAACAGCCCCTGGTCAGGGGTGATCCCCGACCAGGGGCCGCTCGTGTCGCACCGTTCCCACGCCGCTCAGGCGCCGCGGGGGTCAGTCATTCGCCACCACGGGGTAGCGCGGAGTGCCCTCTTCCATCTGGCGCAGCGCCTCCTTGCGCTCCCTCTTGGAGAGGCGGTCGATGTAGAGGTACCCGTACAGATGGTCCGTCTCGTGCTGCAGGCAGCGCGCGAAGTAGCCGGTGCCGCGCACCTTGATGGGGTTGCCCTTCTCGTCCTGCCCGGTCACCTCGGCATAGTCGGGGCGGGCCAGGTCGGCGTAGGCGGTGGGGACGGAGAGGCAGCCCTCGCCGGAGTCGTCGAGGCGGCGCTTGTCGGCGGGCAGCTCGCGCAGCACCGGGTTGCAGACCACCCCGACGTGCCGCACGCCGTCGTCGTCCATGCAGTCGTAGACGAAGACCTTCAGATCGACGCCGACCTGGTTGGCTGCGACGCCCACGCCGTTGGCCACCCGCTGGCTCACGAACATGTCGTCGATCAGGCTCGCGAGCTCGTCGTCGAAGGCCGTGACGTCCTTGCACTCCTTGTGCAGGACCGGGTTCCCGACGACCGTGATCGGCCGGTACGTACCGCGCTCGCGGTAGGCCGTCTCCCGCTCCTCGCAGTTCTCGGTGTCGATGACGAAGCCCTCGTCGTCGACGGGGAGGACCCCGTCGCCGCCGATGGCCTGCTGCTCAGTGTCCTGCGCCATGTCCGCCGTACGCCTTCCGTGGAACCCTCAAGAGTTTGTGCCGGTACAGCCTACGGCGAAGTGTCAGCAGACCTCTTCGAGATCCCGCCAGTCGCGGGAATCCGGGCTGTCCGCCACCCACCCGTCCAGGAGCCCCCGCACCAGGGCGGCCGGGGCCGCGAGGCCGCACTCGCGCTCCGGCACCCAGAGCGCGCCGGGGCTGCGGTGCCCGAGCGGTCCCGGATGGCCCGGCTCGCTGTGGTCGTGCGGGTCCAGGTGCTCGCCGTCGCCCTCGTCGCTCGGCATCCGGGACTCCGAGCACATCCGGCAGAGCAGCCGCACGGAGGACGACCAGTCCTCGGCGGCGAAGCCCGCGTCGGCGGCGAGCCGCTCCAGGGCGTCCCTGTCGTCCTCGGTGGCGGCCTCCAGGAGGACCACCCAGGTCGGCACGGGCGAGGGCGCCCACAGCTCGATCTCGTCGAACACGGGGTAGGAGTGCCCGGCGGCCGTCGTGCGCTCGCCGTGCGGGACGCCGTCGTGCAGGACGACCTCGCCCCAGCGGCGCCCGGAGGACGGCAGCGGGATGGAGAGGACCTCCATGCGGGCCGGGTCGAGCCGCCGGCCCCACACGACCTCGGCCTCGCCCTCCGGGGAGAGCCGCACGGCCGCGCTGCCGAGCTCCATGCCCGTCGGCTCGCCGGACGCGGCCACCCCGCCCGGCACCCGCAGGCCGTACGCCTGCCAGGCGCGGCGGGCCAGCGGCCAGTCCTGGAGGGCGGTCGCCGCGATGCCGACGTTCCACCAGTCGGGGGCGCCGGCGGAGCGGTCCAGGAGCGCGACGGCGCGCAGCCCCGCGGCCCGCGCCTGCTCCCAGTCGTGCCGGAACTTGTGCAGCAGGGCCAGGTTGAACCAGGACTCGGACAGCCAGGGCTCGAGATCCGCCGCACGCGTGAGCAGCGCCCCCGCGTCCTCGTACCGGCCGTCGCCGATCAGCGTGAACGCGCGGTCGGTCGCCTGCCGCCATGAGGCGGAGGGCCGGTGCCGTCCCTTGCCGAAGATCCTCACGATTCCCGCCTGATTCCCGCCTGCCACGTATGCGTAGGTCGCGTCTCGTCCGGGCGCGGCGTCGGGCCCGTGCCCCCGTGCACCCTCTTCTTCGCATCCAACCACGTACGGTCGGACGGCCGCTCATTACCCATGGGTTACCCAGCCCGACGCGAGGTAAGGCTCCCTGGACAGCACCCTCGCCAGCGACTCCACGACTTCCGGCTGGTAGTCGTGGCCGGTGGCGAGGCGCAGCCGCTCCAGGGCCCGCAGGGGGCCGTCGAGCGCCCCCGAGGGTCCTTCTCCCCGCGCCATCTCGTCGTACGCGTTCGCGGTGCGCACAATACGTGCGGTGAGCGGCTGCTCGCGATACGGATCGGCCTGCCGCTCCACGACGACGGCGACGGCGGCGTCCACCCCGGTCTGGCGTACGACGGCGCCGCCGAGCAGGGCTATTCGGCGCTGTTCCGCCTCGGGGAGCGCGGCGGTGGCGCCCGCGGGGACGGGGTCGACGAGGGAGAGCTGGCCGATGTCGTGCATCAGGGCGGCGTGCTCGAGGACGGTCAGGTCCGACGCGGAGAGCCCGAGGTCCCGCCCCACGGCCCGGCTCAGCCCCGCCACCCGGTGGGCGTGCCCCTGCGGGGTGTACCCGGCGATCTCGGTGGCCCTGGCCAGCGAGGCGATGGTCTGCCGGTAGGTCGCCCGCACGGCCGCGTACCGCCGGAAGGACAGCTGGGTGAGCAGCAGCGGCAGGCTGAAGACCGGCAGCGCCCAGAGCCCCGCCACGGCCACCGCGAGCGCCATCACGGCGCCCGTCGCGCAGACGGCGGAGCCGATCCCGAGCGTGCCCCGCAGCTCCTCGCGCAGCAGCGGCCCGAACGGCCACCGGGTGCGGGCGCGCGCCGTCACGGCGGCGAGGACGGCGTCGCAGAGCGCGGTGAGGACCAGCAGGGCGACGCTGACCAGCACGAAGTAGGGGCCGTGCCCGAACCACTCCCGCAACTTGCCCGAGTTGTACAGGGGTTGGAAGCAGGCGGCCGCGAAGCCGACGGTCAGGACGCGGCGCGCCAGGTGGTCGAGCGTGTGCCCGCGGCCGAGCGCCACCTGCGGCACCGCGCCCACCAGCGCCGCCGCGACGACCACCGCGATCACCTGGAGCACGCCGTGGTGGGTGGCCCGTCCGCTGTTCTCGCCCAGCAGGGCGTACGCCAGTGCCCCGGCGGCGCCGAGCGGCGCGGACTCCCTGCCCTGCCCGCTCCCCCACCGGGCCAGCTCGCCCAGGGCGATCAGCACCCCGAAGGCGAGCGCGACCCGCCCTTCGGCGACGCCGTGCCGGAGGGTCCAGAGCAGGGCGGCGAGGGCGAGCAGTCCGGCCAGGCAGGTGACGGTCGGGGGCAGGCGCGAGGAGGCCCTCACCGGGCGGCCGGGCGGGAGAGCGCGGAGGCCGTCGGCACGGTCCCGGCAGGCACGTTTCCGCCCTGGTCCGGCACGTCCGCGGTGACCTCGGGGTGCCAGCCCTCCCGCTCCAGGGCCCGCGCGAGGGCGCCGACCATCTCGGGGTCGAACTGTGCCCCCGCGCACCGCGAGAGCTCCGCCACGGCGGCCTCGACGGGCCGGGCCCGCCGGTAGGACCGGGTGGAGGTCATGGCGTCGAAGGCGTCGGCCACCGCCACCACCCGCGCGCACTGCGGAATCTGCGCCCCCGCGAGGCCGTACGGGTAGCCGCTGCCGTCGATGCGCTCGTGGTGGTGCAGGATCGCCGCCCGCGCCTCTCCCAGAAAGCCGATGCCGCGCACCATCTCGTGGCCGTACTCGGGATGCAGCTCGATGATGCGCCGCTCCTCGGGCGTCAGCGGCCCTTCCTTGCGCAGCAGCCGCGTCGGCACGCCGAGCTTGCCGACGTCGTGCAGGATCCCGGCGAACCGCAGGACTTCGACGCGCTCGTCGTCCATGCCCAGCTCACGGGCGATCATGACGGAGGCGCGGCCGACCCGCTCGCTGTGGCCGCGGGTGTACTTGTCCTTGATGTCGACGGCCTGCACGAGGGCCCGGATGGTGGCCTGGTGGGCGGCCCGCTCGCGGTGGTACTGCGCGAAGACCCAGCAGGAGACGCCCATCGGGAGCAGTACGAGCAGGGCGGCCGGGGGCCCGTAGGGGCTGGCCCAGAGCACGGCCATCATCAGCCCGGCGAGGCCGTGCACGGTGACGGGTGCGAGGCTGCGCAGGAAGAGCCCCCGCCAGGCGGTCCGGGCCGGCACGCGCTCGGCGGTCACGAGGATGCCGCCGTCCAGCGCGGCGAGCACGCAGGAGAAGGCGAGTACGGCTGCTCCTGCGGGCCACAGGACGTACGGGAAGTCGGGCGCGGCACCGGCGGCGGGCCCGCCGAGCAGGCCGTACACCCACGCCGAGACCCAGGCGGCCAGGGCGAGTTGGGCGCCGCGCCAGAGGCGACGCACCCACCGGGGGTGCCGGTCGACGCGGGCGAGGAGGGCGCCCGGCAGGGCGACGAGGGCGGCGCCCTGCGGTGGCAGCAGAAACACCCCGGCGAGCAGCACGGGGAAGAAGGTGCCGAGGCCGCGCGGGGCGCGACGGCCGACGAAACCGCACCGCGTGAGCTGCTCGCAGCCGGCGAAGAGCGCGGCGAGGAGGAGGACGGCGGGCCACGAAGGGTGGGTGCCGGGCGCGGGCGTGGCGCAGGCGCCGCCGGTCAGGGCGACGCACAGGATGTAGACGCGGGCCCGCACCGGCACCGACCGCATGGAGCACTCCTCCCCGTTCCAGGTCCGGAGACTAGAACGGAGACCCCCCGGCCGGCGCCCGGCTGCCGTTAATTAGCACGTTCGAGTGACGGGAGGGGAGAGAAGGAGAGAGAGGGGAAGAGGAGGTGGGGTCAGGCCTCCGAGGCCGTCACGTCCCGCGGGAGGTCCTGCGTGACGTCCTGGTCGGGCACGGTCTGCCCCGAGCGGATGAGGTCGATACGCCCCATGACCTTGGCCCGCAGGTCGACCGGTACGTCGTCGGAGCCGCAGCAGCGCTTGACCAGCTTCTTGACGGCCTGCTCAAGGCCGTACTTCTCCAGGCACGGGGAGCACTCCTCGAAGTGCGTCTCGAACTTGGTGCAGTCGCTGTCCGGCATCTCGTGGTCCAGGAACTCATAGAGATGGTCCAGGACTTCACTGCAGTCAGTCTCGTGCGGCTCTCCGCAGCTCATGAGCCCGAGCCTTTCGTTCCGTTCGACTCCCCGGCGCCGGCCGGGACGAGCCCGCGCTCACGGGCGTAGTCCTCCAGCATGCCGCGCAGTTGGCGACGGCCCCGGTGCAGCCGGGACATCACCGTACCGATGGGTGTCCCCATAATGTCCGCGATCTCCTTGTACGCAAAGCCCTCTACGTCGGCCAGATAGACGGCGATGCGGAACTCCTCGGGGATCGCCTGCAGCGCCCGCTTCACGTCCGAGTCGGGCAGATGGTCCAGCGCCTGCGACTCGGCCGAGCGCAGACCGGTGGACATGTGCGACTCGGCGCGCGCCAGCTGCCAGTCCTCGATCTCCTCGGCGGCGCTGCGCTGGGGCTCGCGCTGCTTCTTGCGGTACGAGTTGATGAACGTGTTCGTGAGGATCCGGTACAGCCACGCCTTGAGGTTGGTGCCCTCACGGAACTGGTGGAACGACGCGTACGCCTTGGCGTAGGTCTCCTGCACCAGGTCCTCCGCGTCCGCCGGGTTGCGCGTCATGCGCAGCGCCGCCGAGTACATCTGGTCGAGGAACGTCAGCGCGTCCCGCTCGAAGCGGGCCGTGCGCTCCGCGGCTGTCTCGGACCTCTCGGCGCTCTCTCGGGGCTGCTCCGCCTGACCGCTCTCGGTCCCTGCGTCGGTCCCAGTGACCGGACCCACCTCCTCCAACGACGTGGCGAGGCCGAAAGCAGCCCCACTCGAATCGGAGGATAGACGACGATCCGCTCCCCGCGCCGCCCGAATAGATGCGGTTTTGGGTGCGCTCAACACCGTCCACTCCAGGTCAGAGGCGCTGGAGCGGTTCGGGCAGATGGTCGAACCCATGCGGCGGACTCCCTCTCGTACGAACAGCTACCGACGGCGTTCGCCGTCTGTTCGCGACAACAGAGGTCACCCGCCCAACATTCCCGTCCAGTGGGCCACGGCGTCCGTGATCCGCTTCACTGCCTCGTCCTGGCCGGTCCCGGCCCGCTTCGGGACGGCGAATCCGTGATCCCCGTAAGGGATTTCCACCAGTTCGTACGTTCCGCCGTCCGGGAACTCGGCGGGCCTGCCGAACGGGTCGTTGCCGCCCTGCACGACGAGCGTGGGCACGCCGGTGGAGAGCAGTTCGCCGGCCCGGGACTTCTCCGGCCTGCCCGGCGGATGCAGCGGGAAGCTGAGGGCGAGCACGGCGGCGGCGCCCAGCTCGCTCGCCGTGCGGCAGGCGACACGGGCGCCCGCGCTGCGCCCGCCGGAGACCACGGGCAGCCCCTTCTTCTCCAGCGCCGGCCAGATCCCCCGCCACCCCGTGTCCAGCGTCTTCGGCGCGGGCGCCAGCTTCTTCCCCGCGACCCGCCAGGGCTGCTCCACGAGGGCGACGCTCACTCCGTGCCCGGGCAGCACGGCGGCCAGCGCCTGAAGGTCCCGGGCCTCGATTCCGCCACCGGCGCCGTGGCTGACGGCGAGGAGGAGGCGGGCCTTCTCCGTGGCGGGGTGCCAGGTGATGCGCGCCGTACCGGCGTCGGTCTCTACGGTCTCGCTCCGCGTTGCGTGGCTCACGTCAGAAGAGTGTGCCCTCTTCCGGTCCTTCCAGCTCCTTCAGGAGCTCGGGGCCGTTGTTGCGGACGTTGCTGACGGCGGTGGAGACGGGGTAGGCCCGCATCAGGCCGTGCGGTGGCGGTTCCAGGAGGGTGCGGAGTTCGTCGGGGTCCGTGCGGGAGGGGTCGAGCCAGGCGTCCCAGCGGTCGGGCGTCAGCATCAGCGGCATGCGCGGGTGGATGTCCGCGAGCGAGCGCGGGCCCTCCTCGGAGGCGACCGCGAGGGGCGCGGTCTCCGCCTCCGTGGTGATCACCGTGCACGTCACCCACCAGGCCAGGGGGTGCTCGTCGGGCAGCGTCCGGTCCCGCCAGAACTCATAGAGCCCCGCCATGGCGAAGACGGAGCCGTCGGCGGGCGTCACGAAGTAGGGCTGCTTGCGCGGCCGCTTCTTCTTGCCCTCGACCTCCAGCTGCCGTTCGTCGGGCGCGGTCACCCACTCGTAATAGCCGTCGGCCGGGATGACGCAGCGGCGGGAGGTGAAGGCGCGGCGGTAGGAGGGCTTCTCGTGGACGGTCTCCGCGCGGGCGTTGATCATCCGGGCGCCGCCGTCGGGCGTCTTGGACCAGGAGGGGACGAGGCCCCACTTCAGGGTGCGCAGCTGGCGAACCGGAGCCGGGTCCCCGGCGTCTTTCAGGGGACGGTCGAGGACCGCGTAGACCTCTTTGGTGGGGGCCACGTTGTAGTCGGGGGCCAGTTCTTCCGCCGGCTCCCACTTCTCGATCTCGAAGACGGCCGCGAGATCCTCCGGCCTACGACTGGATGCATACCGTCCGCACATACGTGCCAGACTGCCAGACCGCGTACGACCCGAGGGAGCCGTCCCAGTAATGGAAAGCACCGCCAGCGCCAGCCTGACCGACCTCTGGGACCGAGTCTTCGGCACCCAGGCCGCGCCGGAACAGTGGCTGGTGATCGCGGCGGGTGTCGTGGCCCTGGCCGTCGTCGTGCCGCACAACATATGGCGGCTCGCCCGCAACGCCATCACCATCGCGCACGAGGGCGGCCACGGCCTGGTCGCCCTGCTCACCGGGCGGCGCCTCGACGGCATCCGGCTGCACTCCGACACCTCGGGTCTGACCGTCTCGCGCGGCAAGCCGTCCGGCCTCGGCATGATCCTCACCGCGGCCGCGGGATACACCGCGCCGCCCCTGCTCGGCCTCGGCGGCGCGGCGCTGCTCGCCGTCGGGCACATCACGGCGTTCCTGTGGCTCGCGACCGCGCTGCTCGTCGTGATGCTGGTGATGATCCGCAACGCGTACGGCGCCCTGACGGTGGTCGTCACCGGCGGCACGTTCCTGGTCGTCTCCTGGCTCGGCACCACCGACGTGCAGGCGGCGTTCGCGTACGCGGTGGTGTGGTTCCTGCTCCTGGGAGGCGTACGTCCCGCCTTCGAGCTGCAGTCCAAGCGCAGCCGCGGCGGCGCGGGCGACTCGGACGCGGACCAGCTCTCGCGCCTCACGCACGTCCCGGCCGGCCTTTGGCTCTTCCTCTTCCACGCCGTCTCGCTCTGCTCGCTGATGGGCGGAGCGCGCTGGCTCCTCGACGTCTGAGGGCCTCTCCCCGGCCAGCCACTAAAGTGAGGTGCATGACCGAAACCCCGGCGCACACCGCCCTCTGGCCCGCCCCGCACGCAAGCGGAGCCGTCACCGCGACGGTCCACGTCCCCGGTTCGAAGTCGGTCACCAACCGGGCGTTGGTCCTGGCCGCGCTGGCCGCCGAGCCGGGCTGGCTGCGCCGCCCGCTGCGCTCCCGCGACACCCTCCTGATGGCGGGCGCGCTGCGTGCGATGGGCGTCGGCATCGAGGAGACGGTGTCGTCGAGCTCCGCGGTCGCCGGTGGCGCCGGTGCCTCCGGCGAGGCGTGGCGCGTGATCCCCTCGCGGCTGCACGGGCCGTCCACGGTCGACGTCGGCAACGCCGGCACGGTCATGCGCTTCCTGCCCCCGGTCGCCGCCCTCGCCGACGGCCCGGTCCGCTTCGACGGCGACCCCCGTTCGTACGAGCGCCCCCTGCACGGTGTCATCGACGCGCTGCGCGTGCTCGGCGCCCGCATCGACGACAAGGAGGGCAGCCGTGGCGCGCTGCCGCTGATCGTGCACGGCGGTGGCGCCCTGGAGGGCGGCAGGGTCGAGATCGACGCCTCGTCCTCCTCGCAGTTCGTGAGCGCCCTGCTGCTCTCGGGCCCGCGCTTCAACCAGGGCGTGGAGGTGCGGCACGTGGGCGGCGCGCTGCCGTCCATGCCGCACATCCGGATGACGGTCGACATGCTCCGCGCCGTCGGCGCCCAGGTGGACACCCCGGAGGCGGGCGGCGAGCCGAACGTGTGGCGGGTGGCCCCCGGCGCCCTGCTCGGCCGCGACCTGACCATCGAGCCCGACCTGTCGAACGCCCAGCCGTTCCTCGCCGCCGCCCTGGTCACCGGCGGTACGGTGACGATCCCCGACTGGCCGGCCCGCACCACGCAGCCCGGCGACGCGCTGCGCCGGATCTTCACCGAGATGGGTGGTTCCTGCGAACTGACGGAGCAGGGCCTGGTGTTCACCGGATCCGGTGCGATCCACGGAATCGACGTGGACCTGAGCGAGGTCGGCGAGCTCACCCCCGGCATCGCGGCGGTCGCGGCCCTCGCCGACTCCCCCTCGACGCTGCGCGGCGTCGCCCATCTGCGCCTGCACGAGACGGACCGCCTGGCCGCGCTCACCAAAGAGATCAACGGTCTCGGCGGCGACGTGACCGAGACCGCCGACGGCCTGCACATCCGGCCGCGCCCGCTGCGCGGCGGTGTCTTCCACACCTACGACGACCACCGCATGGCGACCGCGGGCGCGATCATCGGCCTCGCGGTGGAGGGCGTGCGGATCGAGAACGTCGCGACGACGGCGAAGACCCTCCCTGACTTCCCCGACCTCTGGACCGGAATGCTCGGGAACTGACGGGCGGATCGAGAACATGCGCCGCTACGGCAAGAACCCCGACGAGGACGACATCCGCGTCCGCCCCAACCGCAAGGGCAACCGCCCCCGCACCCACATCAGGCCCAAGCACGAGGACGCCGCCGAGGGCATGGTCCTCACCGTCGACCGGGGCCGCCTCACCGTGCTTGTCGACGACCGGATCGTGATGGCCATGAAGGCCCGCGAGCTGGGCCGCAAGGCCGCCGTGGTGGGCGACCGGGTCGCGGTCGTCGGGGACCTGACCGGGAAGAAGGACACCCTCGCGCGGATCGTGCGGATCGCGGAGCGCACGTCCGTGCTGCGGCGCACCGCCGACGACGACGACCCCTACGAGCGGGTGGTCGTCGCCAACGCCGACCAGCTCGCCATCGTCACCGCCCTCGCGGACCCCGAGCCGCGCCCGCGGCTGATCGACCGGTGCGTCGTGGCGGCGTACGACGGCGGCCTCGAACCGATCCTCGTGCTGACCAAGTCGGACCTGGCGCCGGCCGACAAGATCCTGGAGACGTACGCCACCCTCGACATCCCCTACGTGGTCACCAGCCGCGAGGAGTTC
Source organism: Streptomyces sp. NPDC058284 (assembly GCF_042881135.1). Classification (NCBI taxonomy): domain Bacteria; kingdom Bacillati; phylum Actinomycetota; class Actinomycetes; order Kitasatosporales; family Streptomycetaceae; genus Streptomyces; species Streptomyces sp. NPDC058284. Next base: position 134,881 of record NZ_JBHVYE010000003.1, on the reverse strand, counting down.
ACCGACGGCGCGGAGCTCGCGCGGGTCCACGAACTGCTCGACGGCAAGGTCACCGCCTTCGTGGGGCACTCGGGGGTCGGCAAGACCACGCTCGTCAACGCGCTCGTACCGCAGGAGCGGCGGCGCACCACCGGGCACGTCAACGCGGTCACGGGCCGCGGCAGGCACACCACCACCTCCGCCCTCGCGCTCCCGCTGGAGGGGTCGGCGGGCTGGGTGGTCGACACGCCGGGCGTACGGTCGTTCGGCCTCAACCACGTCGACCCGTCCCGCGTCATCCTCGCCTTCCCCGATCTGGAGCCGGGCACTGCGGAGTGCCCGCGCGGCTGCAGCCACGACGAGAAGGACTGCGCGCTGGACGCCTGGGTGGCCGAGGGGCACGCGGATCCGGCCCGCCTCTACTCGCTGCGCAGGCTCCTCGCCACGCGCGAGCGGCGCGACGAGGACTGACGTCCCGATTGTTTGCCGCCGCGCCGGTAAAGGTAAATGCATAATCGCACCAAGCCGGATTCAAGCCAGACGAAGCGGCCGCGGTTCATGGACGAGTACGGGAGGCAAGGACATGGCGTGGCTGCTGGTCATCGTGGCCGGGATTCTCGAGACCGGCTTCGCGGTCTGCCTCAAGCTGTCGCACGGATTCACCAGGCTCTGGCCCACGATCGCGTTCGCCTCCTTCGCGCTCGGCAGCTTCGGCCTGCTGACCCTGGCGCTGCGGAAGCTGGACGTGGGGCCCGCGTACGCGGTGTGGACGGGCATCGGGGCCGCGGGTACCGCGATCTACGGCATGGTCTTCCTCGGCGACCTGGTCTCCACGCTCAAGATCGTGTCGATCTCGTTCGTCATCATCGGCGTGATCGGACTCCAGCTGTCCGGCTCCGCGCACTGAGGTCCTGAGCGGCCGGGCGCCCGCGGGCTACCTGGCCGACACCCACCGCCCGATGGCCCCGCGGACCAGCTCCGCGGGGTCGTCGTCGTTCCCGGCGGGCGCGACGACGTACGACAGGGCGAGGCGGACGGCGCTCTCACAGGCGAGGGCGAGCTCGGGGTCCCTGGACCGGCCCCGGCCGCCGAGCGCGAGCACCGCCCTGTCCCGTACGAGCGCGAGCAGTTCCGCGGCCGAGGGCACGCCCGCGTCCGCGCGGCGCTGCGCGGGCACCGGCGAGGTGGACCCGGTGACCCGGCTCGGCCCCGGCAGCCGCTCGCCCCAGCAGTCGGTGATCGCGGCCCGCACGAGGGTGTTGGCGCGGGCAGCGCCCACCGTCCACGCCGCCACGGCGGCGAGCCGCTCCGCGGGCTCCCGTTCCTCGGCGAGGGCTCGCTCGACGCCGTGCAGATAGCCGTCCGTCTCGCGCCGCAGCAGCGCGCGGGCGAGCCCGTCCTTGCTGCCGAACTCGTTGTAGAGGGTCTGGCGCGAGACCCCGGCGGACGCCGCGACGTCGACCATGCGGACGCTCGGCCACGGCCGCCGCGCGAGCGCCGCGTACGCCGCGTCCAGTAAGGATTCCCGTGCTGCAGGCATCGTTGCCTCCCCGGGCCGCCCGATCGGCTCCGGTGCCAGAGTTGACGCGCCCGGCAGCACTGTCAATAGCTCCGGCGCACTGTCAATGGCTCCGGCGGGGGCAAGGGCGCGCGCCCCGCCCCGGCACTGTGGATCGCGCCGAACGAGATCGATACTGTTCACCCATGCCCGACTACCACGATGATCTGCGTCTCGCCCACGTCCTCGCGGACACCGCCGACGCCGCGACCATGGACCGGTTCAAGGCCCTCGACCTGAAGGTCGAGACCAAGCCGGACATGACCCCGGTGAGCGAGGCCGACAAGGCCGCCGAGGAGCTGATCCGTGGCAACCTCCAGCGGGCCCGGCCGCGCGACGCGATCCTCGGCGAGGAGTACGGCGTGGAGGGCACGGGCCCGCGCCGCTGGGTGATCGACCCGATCGACGGCACCAAGAACTACGTACGCGGCGTGCCGGTCTGGGCCACCCTGATCTCCCTGATGGAGGCGGGCGAGGGGGGCTACCAGCCGGTGGTCGGGGTCGTCTCGGCGCCCGCGCTCGGCCGCCGGTGGTGGGCGGCGAAGGGCGGCGGCGCCTATACGGGGCGCAGCCTCACCTCGGCGACGCGGCTGCGGGTCTCGAAGGTCTCCCGGCTCGCGGACGCCTCCTTCGCGTACTCCTCGCTCTCCGGCTGGGAAGAGCAGGGGCGCCTGGACGGCTTCATGGATCTGACGCGGTCGGTCTGGCGCACCCGGGCGTACGGCGACTTCTGGCCGTACATGATGGTGGCCGAGGGCGCGGTGGACATCTGTGCGGAGCCGGAGCTCTCGCTCTGGGACATGGCGGCGACCGCGATCGTGGTGACGGAGGCGGGCGGCACCTTCACCGGCCTCGACGGCAAGCCGGGACCGCACAGCGGCAACGCGGCGGCGTCGAACGGCCTGCTCCACGACGAGCTGCTCGGATACGTCAACCAGCGCTACTGAGAGCCTGTCTTTGAACCCCCGCCTGCGCCCCGACGCCCGGCCCCGCCACCCGGACGGCGCGCGGCCACCGGCGCACGCGCCCTGAACCGAGCGCACGCCCCGAACTGACCGCACGCGCCCCCTTGCTGGGCCCCGGCGTGGCTGCGACTCTATGAGTCCCCCTACTTGTGAACTTGTGAATCCGTTCTCCAGCCGGTAGCGGAGGCAATCCTTCGCCCACCGGGAGACCCCGGTTTCATCAAGGAGGTGGCTCACGCCCATGCTCGTCCGCGACGCCATGAGCTCGGTGGTCCTCACCATCGGCCCCACCCACACCCTCCGCCAGGCGGCCCGGCTGATGTCGGCGCGCCGCGTCGGCGCCGCAGTCGTCCTGGACCCCGACACCTACGGGCTCGGCATACTCACCGAGCGGGACATCCTGATCTCCCTGGGCCTCGGCCAGGACCCGGACAACGAGACCGCCGGCACGCACACCACGACGGACGTCGTCTTCGCCTGCCCCGCCTGGACCCTGGAGGACGCCGCGGACGCCATGGCGCACGGCGGCTTCCGGCACCTGATCGTCATGGACGACAACGAGCCGACCGGGATCGTCTCGGTCCGCGACATCATCCGCTGCTGGGCGCCGGCCCGGCGGGCGGCAGCCGGCGTGGCGGGCTGACCGCAGCGCCGCCAGGACACGGCGGCGGGCCGGTCCCCGAGGGGATCCGGCCCGTCGCTCGTCCACGGCAAGTGGGGCGGGGTCAGCCGCGCAGGGCCTGGACCGCGGCCTCCAGCCGCTTGCCGAAGTCACCGTCGGCCTGACGGAAGTTGTCGATCGCGCGCTCCGCGATCTCGTCGCGCGAGACCTTGGAGATGAAGCCCGCGAGGTTGTCGACGAGGCGGCCCTTCTCGTCCTCGGACATCAGCCGGTAGAGGTTGCCCGCCTGCACGAAGTCGTTGTCCTCGGCGTGCCTGGCCGCCGCGTGGTTGCCCGCGACGCCCGTGACCGGGATGGGCTGCCACAGCGGCCGGTCCGTCTGGAACGGGCCGCCGAAGCTGTTCGGCTCGTAGTTCTTCGCGCCCTTGTGGCGGCCGTCGTACAGCGCGCCGTCACGGGAGTTGGTGCGCGCCTCGGTGGCGTGCGGGCGGTTCACCGGCAGGTGGTCGGCGTTGATGCCGACGCGGTAGCGGTGGGCGTCGCCGTACGCGAAGAGGCGGCCCTGGAGCATCTTGTCGGGGGAGGGACCGATGCCCGGCACGAAGTGCGCGGGGCTGAAGATGGCCTGCTCGACCTCGGCGAAGATGTTCTCCGGGTTGCGGTTGAGCTCCAGCCTGCCGATCTCGATCGGCGGGTAGTCCGCGTGCGGCCACACCTTGGTGAGGTCGAACGGGTTGAAGCGGTAGTTCGCCGCGTCCGCCGCCGGCATGATCTGCACCTGCACCGACCAGGACGGGAAGTCGCCGCGCTCGATGGCCTCGCGCAGGTCGCGCTGGTGGGAGTCGGGGTCCTCACCGGCGAGCCTGTTGGCCTCTTCCTGGGTGAGGTTCTTGATCCCCTGGTCGGTCTTGAAGTGGTACTTGACCCAGAAGACCTCGCCGGCCTCGTTGTTCCACTGGAAGGTGTGCGAGCCGAAGCCGTCCATGTGGCGGTACGAGGCGGGGATGCCGCGGTCGCCGAAGAGCCAGGTCACCTGGTGGGTGCTCTCCGGGCTGAGGCCCCAGAAGTCCCAGACGTTGTCCGCCTCGGTCGAACCCGTGTAGGGATCGCGCTTCTGGGTGTGGATGAAGTCGGGGAACTTGATGGCGTCCCTGATGAAGAAGACCGGGGTGTTGTTGCCGACGAGGTCGTAGTTGCCCTCTTCGGTGTAGAACTTCAGCGCCCAGCCGCGCGGGTCGCGCACCGCGTCGGCCGCGCCGAGGTTGCCGGCCACGGTGGAGAAGCGCAGAAACGTCTCCGTCTCCTTGCCGACCTCGGAGAGGAACTTCGCCCGCGTCCACTGCGAGACGTCACGGGTCAGCGTGAAGGTGCCGTACGCACCCGCGCCGCGGGCGTGCACGATCCGCTCCGGGATCCGCTCGCGGTTGAAGTGGGCGAGCTTCTCGAGCAGCAGCTGGTCCTGGACCAGAACCGGTCCGTCGACGCCCGCGGTCTCGCTGTTCTGGTTGTCGGCCACCGGCGCGCCGGCCTCCGTGGTGAGCGGTCCCTGCGTCACGTGCGCCTCCTGCGTCATTCCTGCAAGTCCTGTCCCTTGGTGTTATCCAAACTCGATCCTACAATGGACTTTGTCTAAGTCAAGCGAGCATCCAAAGTCACATCCATTCGGGACTGAGGTCCCCCGCCTGTTAGGCTGGCTTTCATGAGTGACCTGTTGGAACGACTGCGCGGACGCGGCTGGCGCATGACAGCGCAGCGGCGCGTCGTGGCCGAGGTCCTCGACGGGGACCACGTCCACCTCACCGCGGACGAGGTGCACGCCCGCGCCGCGGACAAGCTGCCCGAGATCTCCCGGGCGACCGTCTACAACACCCTGGGCGAGCTGGTGACCCTCGGCGAGATCCTCGAGGTCTCGACGGACCGCCGCGCCAAGCGGTACGACCCGAACGCGCACCGCCCCCACCAGCACCTGGTCTGCGCGCGCTGCGGCGCCATCCGCGACGTCCACCCCACGGGCAACCCGCTGGCCAGCCTCCCCGACTCGGAGCGCTTCGGCTTCACGGTCGAGGACGTGGAGGTCACATACCGGGGCGTCTGCCCGAACTGCGCGTCGGCGTAGCCACCCTCCCCCTGCACACGCGAAGCCCCCGGCAGCCTCTGTGGCGCCGGGGGCTTCCGCGTACTCACAGGACTTCCGGAATCTGACGGGGCGTCATATTGTCGGCGGGCCCATGTCCGTACGCCCTCCGCAAGGAGATCCCCGTGGGAGACCCGCACCCGAAACTAGAAGCCCACGCACTCACCCGAACGTTCGGCCGCGCCGCCGATGCGGTGCACGCACTCGGCCCCTTGGACCTGACCGTCGCCCCCGGCGAGTTCACCTGCGTCGTCGGCCCGTCGGGCTGTGGGAAGTCGACCCTGCTGCGCATCGCCGCGGGCCTGCTGCGGCCCAGCTCCGGCGAGCTGGGCATCCGCACCGCCGCCCGGCACCCCGTCGCGATGATCTTCCAGGACTACGGCATCTACGACTGGAAGACCGTGCGGGGGAACGTACGTTTCGGCCTGGACGTCCAGAAGGTCCCGCGCCGCGAGGCCAACGCCCGCGCCACGGACTGGCTGACCCGCATGGGCCTCGCCGAGTTCGCCGACGCCTACCCCGCCGCCCTCTCCGGCGGCATGCGCCAGCGCGTCGCGATCGCCCGCGCGCTGGCCGTCGAGCCCGAGATCCTGCTGATGGACGAGCCGTTCGCGGCCCTCGACGCCCAGCTCCGCACGATCCTCCAGGACGAGCTCCTCGCCCTCACCCAGACCACCCGCACCACGACCCTGTTCATCACGCACAGCCTCGAAGAGGCGATCATCCTGGGCGACCGCGTCCTGGTGATGTCCGCAAGGCCCGGCCGCGTCATCGCCGAGCGCCTCCCGCCGTTCCCGCGCCCCCGCAGCGGCGAGGTCCGCTCGGCTCCCGAGTTCACCGCGCTCAAGAGCGAGCTGTGGGAGCTGCTGCGGGCCGAGGTCGGCACGGTGGCGGCGGCATGACCACCGCCACCGGCAAGAGCCCGGCACCCCGCCCCGGCGAGAGCTCCGCCCCGCGCGAAGAAGTCCTGCTCAGAAGGCCGGGCCCGCGGGAGCTGCACCCGGTCCGCACCCATCGCCGCCGCCGCGCCCTGGAGATCTCCCTCGCCGCGGGCGTGCCCGTCGCCCTCATCCTGCTGTGGCAGCTGGCCGCCGTGAGCGGCTGGATCGACGACCGCGTCTACCCCGCGCCGCAGACCATCCTGGAGGACGGCTGGCACCGCGCCGCCGACGGTGATCTCTGGCCGGACGTCCGGGCCACGCTGCAGCGCGTGCTCGCCGGGTACGCGATCGGCACGGTCGCCGGCTATGCGCTGGGCCTGCTGATGGGCTCGCTCTCCGTCCTGCGCGCCGCCCTCGAACCCACTCTCGACGCGCTGTACGTCGTCCCGAAACTGGCGCTGCTTCCCGTCTTCCTGAACATGTTCGGCCTCGGCGAGGGCCCACAGATCGCGCTCGTCGCCGCCACCGTCTTCTTCTTCGTCTGGATATCGACGATGGCGGCGGTCCTCGCCGTGCCCTCGGGGCACCGGGACGCGGGCCAGGTCTTCGGCGCCTCGCCCTGGCAGATGTTCCGGCACGTCCTGCTGCCCGCCTCGCTGCCCGCCGTCCTGGTCGGCGCGCGGATCGCCGCGGGCGTCGCGGTCCTGGTCATCGTCGCCTCGGAGCAGATCGCGGCGGCGGACGGCCTCGGCCACCTCATCTTCGACTCGCGCGCCCTCTTCCAGAACGACGTGATGTTCGTCGGCATCGTCTGTGTCGCCGTGCTCGGCGTCGTCTTCTCCGAACTGGTGCGGATCGCGGGCCGCCTGCTCACCCCGTGGGCACCGCGCGACCGTGGCCGCGGCCAGTCATGACCTCGACCGGCGTACGCGGGAATTCAGCCGGCGTACGCACGAAGACAGCACTCGGAGGCGCCATGCGCACCCGCTCCACCGCACTCACCCTGCTCCTGGCGGGCACGCTGCTCGCCGCCGCGGGCTGCGCGAAGGAGGACGACGAGGCCCCGTCCGCCCCGGCCGGCCCCCGCACCGTCACCGCGGTCTCCGGCTGCGGCAAGGGCAGCTGGACCGACCCCGCCGACCTGGCACCCGACCGCGCACCGGCCCGCTGCGCCCCGGGCACCCCCGCCCCCAAGCCCCTCCCCGAAGAACGCAGCCTGACGATAGCGACCGGCACCCTGAGCGCCGAGTACGTCGCCCCGCTCCACATGGCCCTTGAGAAGGGGGAGTTCAAGAAGGAGGGCCTGAACGTCGATCTGAAGGTGCTGCCCACACCCGACGCGCTCCCCCTTCTGGCCAAGGGCGACATCGACGCCCAGTGGGCGGCCCCGGAAGCCGCCGTGATGAACGGCATCACCAGCGGATTCGACATCAAGTGGACGGCCGGCAACTTCTCTCCCGACCCGCGCTCCAAGAGCGGTCTGTGGGTGCGGCTGAAGAAGAACGAGCGTGCGGCCCACGTCTCCATGGCGGGCCGCACGCTCGGCACGATGATCGGCAAGGGGTCCGTCATCGCGTACCCCATCAACCGCGCCCTGAAGGAGCACGGTGGCGGCCTCGACAAGATCCGGTTCCAACAGCTGGGCTCGGCGGACGTCCTCACCGCGCTCCAGAACGGCGGCACCGGCTCGGCCTGGCTGCTCGACCCGGTCTGGCGCAAGGTCGACGGCGACAAGAGGTACGCGTTCCTCGGCGGCCAGCCCCTGGCGGAACCGCTGGGCGGCCTCCTCTTCGGCCCGAACCTCCTCAAGAAGGACCCCGACGCGGGCGTCGCGCTGCTGCGCGCGTACATCCGGACGGTGAACACGTACTTCGCGGGCGACTACAAGGCCGACAGAGCCTTCGCGAAGGAGCTCGCCCAGCTGCTCAAGACGGACGAGAAGGTGCTGCTCTCCACGCCGTCGCTGCGCATGGACTGGGAGATCCGCGCCGGCACCACGGACCGTCTGCAGGAGGCGTACCGCGCGGCGGGCGTCTTTGACGGCGCCAGGGTCCCGGAGAAGCGGGCCGTGAACCGCGAACTGTACGAGGAGGCGGTGGGGCACACGAAACGCTGAGGGCCGGTCTTTGGGCCCCGGGACTCACCGAGCACACGCCGAAGGCCCGGAACCAGTGGTTCCGGGCCTTCGGTTTCAGTAGCGGGGACAGGATTTGAACCTGCGACCTCTGGGTTATGAGCCCAGCGAGCTACCGAGCTGCTCCACCCCGCGTCGATGAACACAACTCTACGTCAGGGCTACGACCAGCGCAAATCTGTTCCCACGGTCCCCGTTCTCACGGTCCCGTTCCCTCGCTCCCGTTCCCACGGTTGCGGGCCTACGCGGAGAGTTCCTGCCGCAAGGCCTCACGCAGACGCCCCGCGCGCTCGGAGACCTCCGCGGGCCCGAGATCGACGGCCCGCGAGGCCCACCGCTGCCCCTGCGCGAGCTGTCCGCGCCGGGCGTAGAGCAGGGCGAGCCGGAGCGCCGCGCGCCCGTGCCCCGCGTCGGCGGCCCGCGTCCACCACAGCGCGGCCTCCGGCTCACTGCCCTCGCGGGCGAGGAGCAGGCCGAGGTTGAACGCGCCGTTGCGGCTGCCGGCCTCCGCGGCCTTGCGGTACCACCGCGCGGCCTCGACGACGTCGCCCCGGCCCGAGGCGAGCATGCCCACCCGCACCTGGGCCCGTCGGTGCCCCTGCTCGGCGGCTCTCTCGTACCACTCCTCGCACTCGCTCTTCTCCGCGGCGGGCTCGCCGAGGGCGGGCGGCGCCGCGGCGGGGCGCCGCGCGTCGAGGACCGTACCGAGCCGGTACGCCGCCTCGGCGCTACCGCCCCCCGCCGCGCAGCGCAGATACCGCTCGGCCTCCCGGTCGTCGCCCGCGCGCAGCCGGGCGGTGCCGACCTGGAGGGCCGCGTCGGTGTGCCCGGCCGCGGCCGCGCGCTCGTACCAGCGCAGGGCGCCCGCCTCGTCGTCCCTGCTCGCGTACAGGATTCCGAGGTTGAACGCGGCGTCGACGCTGCCGGCCTCCGCGGCCTTGGAGAACCACGGCTCGGCCCCGGCGGCGTCGCCGCCCTGGAGCAGCAGCACGGCCAGCGCGTTGGCCGCCTCGCGGTGCCCCGCGTACGCGGCACGGCGGTACCACTGGTCGGCCTGCGCGGTGCGGCCCTGCTCGGCGCAGAGCAGCCCGAGGTTGTACGCGCCGTTCACATCGCCCGCGTCCATGGCCGCCCGGTACCAGCGCTCGGCGGTCTGGGTCTCGCCCCGCTGCGCGTGCAGCGCGCCCAGCGCGTTCGCGGCGTTCCCGTCACCGTCCTGCGCGGCCTTGAGCCACCACACGGCGGCGCTCTCCTCGTCGCCCGCGTCCCGCAGCAGGAACCCGAGGGCGCAGGCCGCCCTCGCCTCCCCGTCCTTGGCGGAGTTGAGGTACCAGCGGCCGGCCTCCTTCAGCTCGCCGCGCCGCTCCAGGATCGCGCCGAGGTGCAGCGCGGCCCTGCGGTGCCCGCGGGCGGCGGCCTGGCGGTACCACTGCTCGGCCTCGTCGGCGGGCGCCTTCGCGTCGTCGTCGCCGTGCTCCGCGCGCGAGGGCCGCTCGCCGCGCTCGGTGGTGGCCCGCCGGTCGAGCGCGCGGGCCAGGCGGTAGGCGGCCTCGCGGTGGCCGCGCTCGGCGGCGACGCGCAGCCAGCGCTCGGCTCCGACGTCACCGCGGTGCTCCAGGAGGTCCGCGAGGGCGTACGCCCCGAGGGTGTGCCCGTCCTCGGCGGACTGGCGCAGCCAGTACTCGGCGGCGGGCTCGTCGCCGCGCTCGCGGTGGTGGCGGCCGAGCGCGTGCGCGGCCGCGGCCGAACCGGCGACGGCGGCGACCCGCCACCAGCCGGCCGCCTCGTCGGCGTATCCGCGCTGGTGGAGGAGGACGCCGAGGTTGTTGGCCGCGGCGCGGTCGCCCTCGGCGGTCGCCGCGCGCAGCAGAGACTCGGCTCCGTCGAGATCACCGCGGCGCAGCAGAAGGCTTCCGAGAACGCTCATCGCGTCCACGTCGCCGGCCTCGGCGGCCAGCCGATGGCGCATCTCCTCGGCGGCCGCCCCGGGATCCTCCCGGTCGGCCGGCTGCACAAACCGCCCTGTCTCCAACAGAGTTGCCTTGTCCCCCATAACGTCCATCGTCGCACCACCTGCAACCTGGGTACACCTGGTATACCGCAGCCAGTGAGGTCACTTCAGCGTTTTGTCGACATGCCCACAGAGAGATAAGTGAAACACAGATCTCCCAACTCTCCCCCGACCGTGCACCCTTCGCATGTCTTGGCACAGGACACCCGCACACGCCGACCACCGGCCGCCGCACCGGCACCGGTCACACACGACGAAGGCCCGGATCCGTAAGGATCCGGGCCTTCACCTTGCAGTAGCGGGGACAGGATTTGAACCTGCGACCTCTGGGTTATGAGCCCAGCGAGCTACCGAGCTGCTCCACCCCGCGCCGTTGTGTTCAAACCGTACCACGGCGCGGGGTAGCTCCTTGACCAGCCACTACCCGGTCTCGTCCGCCGCCTTGTCGCCGTCCTTCTTATCGGCCTTGTCGGCCTTGTCGGCCTTGTCGGCGTTCTTGTCGCTCTTCTCGTTGGCCTTCGCCGAGGCGGCCTCGGCCCGCTTCAGAGCCTCCTGGAGCTGGTCCTGGGCCTCGCCGTACGCCTTCCAGTCGCCCTTCTTCATGGCCGCCTCGCCGTCCTCGAACGCCTGTTGGGCGTCGTCGAGCGCGGCCTGGACCGTCGGGTCGTTCGTCCTGGGCGGCTTGGTCGGCTCGTCCCGGCCCTGGTCCTGGCCCGGTGGCTTGGTGGCGCCCTCGACACTGAAGACCTTGTTGAGGCCCTCGCTGAGCGAGTCCGCGAAGTAGGTTTCCGTGCCGTACGACACAGCGACCTTCTTCAGAAGGGGATACGCCGACTTGCGTCCCTGTACGTAGACGGGTTCGACGTACAGGAAGCCGTCGTCCAGTGGCACGGTCAGCAGATTGCCGTAGAGGACGTCGGAGTCGGCGCCCTTCATGTCGCGGACGAAGGTACCGACCTCCTTCATGGAGTTCAGCTTGTTCTGGACCTGTTCGGGCCCGTCGACGTCGCCCTGCACTCTGAGCAGCTGCATCTGGCCGTAGTTCTTGCTTCTGGCGTCGGCGTCGACCGTCATGAACGCCCGTAGGTTGGGCCGCTCGCTCGGGGTGAACGTCGTCGTCAGCGAGAACTGCCGCTGTGTCTGACCCGGCGACTTCAGCGACAGGTAGTACGGCGGGACCGCGCTGTCGTCCTTCTTCGTCGGGTCGTTCGGCACCTGCCAGGCGTCACTCGCGTTGTAGAACTGGCCGGGGTCCGTGACGTGGTACTTCGTCAGCAGTTCGCGCTGCACCTTGAACATGTCCTGCGGGTAGCGCAGGTGGTCCATCAGCTTCGGCGGGATCTCGCTCTTGTCCTTGACGGTGCCCGGGAACGCCTTCTTCCAGGTCTTCAGGACCGGGTCCTTGTCGTCCCACGTGTAGAGCTTGACGTCACCCGTGTACGCGTCGACGGTCGCCTTCACCGAGTTCCGGATGTAGTTGACCTGGTTCTGCTGGGCGATCACCGTGCGCTGGCTGTCCGCCTGCGACAGGGAGTCGGCCGTGGTGTCGCCGAGCGTCGTCCGTGAGGCGTACGGGTAGCCGTTGCTGGTCGTGTAGGCGTCGACCACCCACTGGATGCGGCCGTCGACCACCGTCGGGTAGACGTCGCCGTCGATGGTCAGCCACGGGGCCACGGCCTCGACGCGCTCCTTCGGAGTGCGGTTGTAGAGGATCCGCGAACCGTCGCCGATGGCGCCCGAGTAGAGGATCTGCGGCTCTCCGAACGACACCGCGTACGCGGCGCGGTTGATCGGGTTGGAGAGGTTGACGCCGCTGTCGCCCTTGTAGCTGTAGGTCTTCTGGCCGCCGCCGTTCTCCTCGTAGTCGAGCTCCTTCTGGGGCCCGCCCACGATCGAGTACTGGGTGGTCTTCTCGCCGTAGTAGACCCGCTGCTCGTACTCACCGAGGTCGCCGTTGGTGGGCAGACCGGACTCGGTGAACGCGGGGGCGCCCTTGGAGCCCTTCTTCGTCTCCGTGCCCTTGGCAGCCACCATGCCGTAGCCGTGGGTGTAGGCGAAGTGGTCGTTGATCCAGTTGCGCTTGTCGAGCTTGTTCACGTCGATCTCGCGCAGGCCGACGATGGTGTCCTGACCGTTGTAGCGGTCCACGTCCAGCGTCTTCGGGAACTGGTAGTAACTGCGCTCCTGCTCCAGCTGCTGGAAGGTCGGCGAGACGATGTTCGGGTCGTTCAGCCGGTAATTGGCCGCCGAGTCCGCGTTGTCGCGCTTCTTCTTGGAGTCCTCGTCGACCCGTCCTGCGCCCTTGTACTCCTGCGGCTTCACGCCGTTGATGCCGTAGGCGTTACGGGTCGCCTCGATGTTCTTCTCGATGTACGGCGCTTCCTTGGCCTGCTCGTTCGGCTGGACCTGGAACTTCTGGACGATCGCGGGGTAGAGCCCGCCGATGAGGATCGCCGAGAGCACCATCAGGCCGAAGCCGATGACGGGCAGCTGCCAGGTGCGCCGCCAGAGCGTCGCGAAGAAGAGGATCGCGCAGATGACCGCGATGCAGAACAGGATCGTCTTCGCCGGCAGGTACGCGTTCGCGTCGACGTACCTGAGGCCCGTCCAGTTGCCCGTCGCCTTGAAGTCACTGGACTTCACCGCGAGGCCGTACCGGTCGAGCCAGTAGGCGATGGCCTTGAGTGACACGAAGACGCCGAGCAGCACCGAGAGGTGACCGGTGGCCGCCGCGGTCGCGCGCGCGCCGGGGCTGGTGATCCGCAGCCCGCCGTACAGGTAGTGCGTCAGCGCGGCGGCGACCAGGGAGAGCACCGTGGCCGCGAAGCCGAAGCCGAGCAGGAAGCGGTACCAGGGCAGGTCGAACGCGAAGAACGCCACATCCATGTGGAACTGCGGGTCCTTCTGGCCGAAGGGCACGCCGTTGACCCAGAGGAGCCAGGTGCGCCACTGCCCCGCGGCGCTCGCGCCCGCGATCAGCCCCACCAGGGCGGTGACCCCGATGAGCAGCCACTTCTTGTACGGGGCGATGCCCATGCGGTACCGGTCGAGGCTCTGCTGCTCCATCGACATGGCACTGAGCGGCGGGCGCAGCCGGTGCGCCAGCCAGATGTTCACGCCGACCGCGACCGCCATCAGGAGGCCGAAGACGAAGAACAGGCCGATCTTGGTCCACAGGGTCGTCGTGAAGACTGATGAGTAGTGGACCGAGCGGTACCAGAGCCAGTCCGTCCAGAACCCCGCGAACATGACGAAGGCCATGGCCAGGACGGCCAGTACCCCCAGTGTCATGAGCAGGGTCCGGACACGCCGGGAGGGTCGGCCCACTCTGATCCGTGGCCCCGTCGGGCCTCCGCCGCGGTCCGGCATCTGGAAAGCCAAGGTGCGCACCTCGAAGTTCGCTGTTGATTCGTGTTGGTCCGTCAGGCCCCCGAGATCGCGGACCCACACCTATGCAACTTACCTACGCTTTACTCGGTTCCCGTTTCTCGGGACTAACGAGGCAGGATTGTGACCATGTCCAACACTCCCATGGCAGCGAGCCCCCTCACCCGGGCGGTACTCGAGATCGACGAGTACGTCTCCGGCCTCGGCTGGGACCGGCCCGCCCGCCTCTTCGCGCTGGTCGACACGGCGCGACTGCGTACTCAAGAACCCGGCCTGGCCTCCCAGCTCGGCCTCGACGACGGTGTGGAACACACCGGTCTCACCCCTATCGAGCAGGAGGAGATTCCCGCCGACAAGCCGCTGGACGAGTTCCTCGCCACCATCGCCTGGCCCGACGCGGTGGTGGGCTGCGCCCTCACGGTGGAGCGCCTGATGCTGCCGCCGTCCGCCGAGACGGCCGTCCCCAAGGGCCTCGGCGAGGCGCAGCTCGCGAAGTGGGTGGCCGAGCACCCGGACCGCCAGGAGGTCCGCATGACCGTCGCGGTGCTCCGTGACGGTGCGCGCGAGTCCGCGTTGCGGCTGCGCGAGAAGGATTCGCCGACCGAGGTCCTCACGGGCTCGGACCTGGTGCCGGGACTGGCGGAGGCACTCGCGGCGACGTTCGCGTAGCGGGTTCGCAGGCCGACAGGTCTTCCGTGCTGTACGCGGGTGGCTGCCACCCGCGTACAGCGGTGTCCCCCGCCGGCTGTGTCCCCCGCCGGCTGTGTCCGCTGCTAGCTCGCCCGGCACCGCGGCAGGTCGGCCGTGTCGCCCTTGCTGATCTTCTTCAGGGACTTCACCGCGTCGTGGATGGTGTCGACCTTGACGAGCTTGAGCCCGTCGGGGACGTCGCTCGCGGCGGCCGCGCAGTTGCCCTTCGGCGTGAGGAAGTACTCGGCGCCCTTCTTGCGTGCGCCGACGGTCTTCATCTGGATGCCGCCGATCGGGCCGATCTTGCCGTTGTCCTCTATGGTGCCGGTGCCGGCCACGAACTTGCCTCCGGTGAGGTCGTCGGGGGTCAGCTTGTCGACGATTCCGAGAGCGAACATGAGACCGGCGCTCGGCCCGCCCACATCGGCCAGCTTGATGTCGATCGTGAACGGGAAGGTGTGGTCGGTGCCCGCCTTGATGCCGACGACCGCACGGCCGGTGTCTCCTTCGGCCGCCTCCGTCGTCATCCTGACCTCCTCGGTCCCGGTCGCTTCCTTGCCCGCCTTCTCGGCGGCGGCCGCGTCCTTGACCGGGACGACCGAGAACGTCACCGCCTCGCCGGGCTTGTGCCGGGTGACGAGCTTCGCGACGTCCGTCATCTCCTTGACGGGCTTGCCGTCGACCTTCTTGATGACGTCGCCGGCGTGCAGCTTGCCCTCGGCCGGGTCGCCCTTGAAGACGGTGGAGACGATGACCTGGGACTTCACCGGGATGTCCAGCTCCCGGAGCGCCGCGACCTTGGCGCTCTCCTGGGAGAGGCTGAAGTCCTCGGCGTTCTCCTGGGAGGACTGCTGCTCGGTCTTGCCGTCCGGGTAGAGCGTGTCGTGCGGCACCACGATGCTGTCGTGTGCCAGCCAGCCGTAGACGGCCTCCGCGAGGTTCGTGTTGTAGTCGGCGCTCGTGACCCTGACCGTCGTCATGTTGAGGTTGCCGGTCGTGGGATAGGTCTTCCGCCCGGAGATCTGGAGCACCGGCTCGCCGTCGTGGTCGCCGAGCGTGTTCACCGTGGGCCCGGGGGACATCTCCGAGTAGGGCACTTTGATGAGCACTCCGGCGCAGAGCAGCGCGATCAGCATCAGGGTGGAGGCGAGCATCGTCGCGGTGCGGCGTGGCATGGAACGACAGTACGGGACCTGCCTGTGAGAGCACCTTCGGGGCCGGTCCGTACGGGGAACCGCGGTACGGGCCCGAGCCCGGGCGCCGACGCGGGCGTCACGTCCCGGTGCGGGACTTCTCCATGGCCTCGCGGAACGCGGCGTAGCCGTTGAGCTCGATCGCGTCGCCGGTCCGTCCGGACTTGCGGTTGCGGGCGGCCCAGCTGCCCCACAGACCCGCGCCGACGGCAGCCAGGACCGGAATCAGCAACCAGGCAAGCGATGCCATGTCAACCTCCCGACCCCTACGACCCACCGCAACTGACTGATCAGCAGATTAACCATCTGCATGGTCAACGCTCACGGCAGGGGTCGGGTTACGCAACCGGAGCCACACGGACCAACCGGGCCGCGGGGGCTCCACCCCGTCCCGGCGGCCGCTCCCCCGCACCTCAACAGGCGCCGACCCACTCCTCCTTGCCGTCGGAGAAGCGCTGGTGCTTCCAGATCGGCACCTCGTGCTTGAGGTCGTCGATCAGCTTGCGGCAGGCGTCGAAGGCTTCGGCGCGGTGCGGGCAGGAGACGGCCACGACCACCGCGAGATCTCCGACGGCGAGGTCACCGATGCGGTGCACGGCGGCCAGGGCGCGCACCGGGTACGAGGCGACGACCTTCTCGGCCACCCGGCGCATCTCGGCCTCGGCGGTGGGGTGGGTCGAGTACCCCAGCTCGTCGACGTCCGCGCCGCCGTCGTGGTTGCGCACGGTCCCCACGAAGAGCGCCGTGCCGCCCGCCGCGTCGTCGCCGACGGCCCGGAAGACCTCGTCCAGGGAGAGCGGCGTGTCACGGATCGCGAGGAGGCGGATCGGGTCCTGCGCGGCCTGCTCGCCGGGGTGGTCCATCGTGGTACGTGCCATGCGGCCATGGTGCCGCACGGCACGGTCATCGCGGAATAGACCTTTCGCCCGGCACGCGCGCGTGTCGCCTTGGAGTTCCCTACAGGGCGAGGGCGGCGTACGCCTGGGGGCGCCCCTGGGGGCGCCGACGTATGCCCCCTCGACGGCGCCGCGCAGTTCCAGGCCGACCCCCGCGCCCCCGCGCCCCCGCACCCCCGCACCCCCGCACCCCTCAGATCCTGCGCCGCGCCTTCCGCGCCCTGCGGACCACCGCCGCGGCGCCCAGCAGCGCGACCGTCGCCCCCGCCGCGCCCGCGGCCGTGGCGTCCTTGCGCCCGAGCCGCCGGCCCGCCACCGTGCGCCGCCCGGAGACCTCGTCGAGCAGCTCCGCGAGGACCTCCTCGTTGGTCCACTGCGGGCGCCACCCGGCGTCGTGCAGCCTGCTGACGCTGACCACCCACGGGTACATCGTGTACGCGAGGTCGCCCGCAGGCGACGGCGTGAGGCCGATGCGGTGCAGCCGGGCGGCGGCCCCGAGGGCGACGGCCGAGGGCAGCTCCATGCGCCGGATCCCGCTGAGCTCCTCGACCTCCTCCTGCTCCAGCCAGCCGTCGCAGCCGACGGCGAGCTCGCCGTCGACCTTCTCGAGCACCGCGTACTCCAGAGCGCTGCACAGGTCCTCGACGTGGCAGAACTGCCAGGCGGGGCGTGAGCCCGCCACGACCAGGAGCCGGGGCGACTCGAAATAGCGGGTGAGGGCCGTGTCCGTGCCGCCGACCAGGGTCGCGGGCCGTACGACGGTGACGTTGAGACCGGGGTGGGCGCGGGGCGCCCGGCGGGCGAGGCGCTCGACCTCCAAGAGGTCGCCGACGCCGGTGGCCTCGGCGGTGGCACGCAGTTCGGCGTCTTCGGAGAGGGGCAGTTCGTTGTCGGACAGCGCCCCGTAGACCATCGCCGAGGTGCACAGGACGACGCGGTGCACGCCCGCGGCGGCAGCGGCGGTCAGCACGGTCTGGGTGCCGCGCACGTTGTAGGCGGTGCGGGCCGCGCCGTCCGTCTCCAGGTCCAGGTCGAGCGCCAGGTGCACCACGACGTCCGCGCCGCGCAGCTTCTCGGCGATGGCCGGGTCCCGAACGTCCAGGATGTGCCACTGCGCCTGCGAGCAGTCACCCCGGCGCTCGTCGATGGCGATGACCTGCTTGATCTCCTCCGAGGCCGCGAGGCGCTCGGTCAGCAGCGCGCCCACGCCGGAGGCCGCGCCGGTGACGGCGACGACGGGCCCTCGGACGGGCGCCGGGGTTGACGGGTTTCGCGCTGCGCGAACCTGTGGATCTGGGGAACTCACCGGGCGTCTCCAGCGGTTGTCTTCAGTACGTAAGCGAATGACGCGTACGTACCAGGTGGCATCCATCCTGCCGCAGGCCGAGAGTCGGCGAAGCACCGAGGCCCGATCCCGTCACGGTGTCTACGCTGGGTGGTGTTGTAGGGCAGCCGCCGCCGGCACATGACCGGCGGCCTGACGAGCCGAGGAATCCCGTGAGTGACACCCCATTCGGATTCGGCCTTCCGCCGGAGGAGCCGGAAGACGGCGACGAGGGCAAGAAGAAGGAATCCCCTGGAGAGGGCCAGAGCGGGGGACAAGGCGCAGGTGGCCCCGCGAACCCGTTCGGTTTCGGGGGGTTCCCGGGCGCGGGCGGCCCCGGCGGCGGCGACAATCCGTTCGCCGCGATGTTCGGTTCGATGAACCCGAACGACCTGGGCGCCGCGTTCCAGCAGCTCGGCCAGATGCTGTCGTACGAGGGCGGCCCGGTGAACTGGGACATGGCCAAGGACATCGCCCGCCAGACCGTGTCCCAGGGCACGGCGGACGGCGCCAAGGACGCCAGCGTCGGCCCCGCCGAGCGCTCCGCCGTCGCGGAGGCCGTGCGGCTGGCCGATCTGTGGCTGGACGACGCGACGTCGCTGCCTTCGGGCTCCGGCACCGCTGTGGCGTGGAGCCGCGCCGAGTGGGTCGAGGCGACCCTGCCGGTGTGGAAGGAGCTCGTCGACCCCGTCGCCGAGCGGGTCGGCCTCGCCATGGGCGATGTGCTGCCCGAGGAGATGCAGGCCATGGCGGGCCCGCTGATCGGCATGATGCGCTCCATGGGCGGCGCCATGTTCGGCCAGCAGATCGGCCAGGCCGTGGGCGTGCTCGCGGGCGAGGTCGTCGGCTCCACCGACATCGGCCTGCCGCTCGGCCCGTCCGGCAAGGCGGCGCTCCTCCCGGTGAACATCCAGGCCTTCGGCAAGGACCTGGGCATCGACAAGGACGAGGTGCGGCTCTACCTGGCGCTGCGCGAGGCCGCCCACCAGCGGCTCTTCGCCCACGTCCCGTGGCTGCGCTCGCACCTGTTCGGAGCCGTCGAGGGGTACGCGCGCGGGATCAAGGTCGACACGGCCAAGCTGGAGGACGTGGTCGGCCAGCTCGACCCGCAGAACCCCGAGCAGTTGCAGGAAGCGCTTCAGCAGGGCATGTTCCAGCCGGAGGACACCCCGGCCCAGAAGGCCGCTCTGGCCCGCCTGGAGACGGCTCTCGCGCTCGTCGAGGGCTGGGTGGACGCGGTGGTGCACGCCGCCGCCAAACCGCGCCTGTCGTCCGCCGACGCCCTCCGGGAGACGCTGCGCCGCCGCCGCGCGACGGGCGGGCCCGCGGAGCAGACGTTCGCGACCCTGATCGGTCTCGAGCTGCGCCCGCGCCGGCTGCGGGACGCCTCGCGCCTGTGGGCCTCCCTCACGGACGCGCGCGGCGTCGACGGCCGTGACGGCCTGTGGGAGCACCCGGACATGCTGCCGACCGCCTCCGACCTGGACGACCCGGACGGCTTCGTCCACCGCGAGCAGCTGGACTTCTCCGAGCTGGACAAGATGCTCGGCGAGGCGGCGGGCGGCGGCGCCGCGAAGCCGGACCTCAAGAAGGACACCGGCGACGACACCGAGGGCGACGGCAAGGACGACGGCGACAAGTGAGTCTGTACGACGACACGGTCCTCGTGCTCAAGGGGTACGAGGACCAGCCCGAGCTGCGCCAGGCCTACCTGGAGCACCTGTCGGCGCACGGTGACGACGGCATGTGGAAGGCCTGCACCGCGGGCCACGTGACGGCGAGCGCCCTGGTCGTCGACCCCGCGCGCGGACGGGTGCTGCTCACGCTGCACAAAAAGCTGCGGATGTGGCTTCAGATGGGCGGCCACTGCGAGCCGGGCGACCCGACGCTCGCCGCGGCGGCGCTGCGTGAGGCCACGGAGGAGTCCGGCGTGCCCGGCCTGACGCTGCTCGCGGGCGGTCCCGTCCGCCTGGACAGGCACCCGATCCCGGGCCCGTGCACCCAGCACCTGGACGTGCAGTACGCCGCGCTCGCCCCCGAGGACGCCGTCGAGGCGATCAGCGACGAGTCCCTGGACCTGCGCTGGTTCGCGTACGACGAGGTGTCGGGGGTGGCGGACGAGTCGGTGGTACGACTGGTCGAGGCGACAAGGGCACGCCTGTAGCCGGGGAGCGCCCCTGAAAGGGGCGCGGGGAACTGCGCGACCAGCCACAGCCGGCCCGCAGTTCCCCGCGATTTGTTCCCTGCGTCACCGAAGCGGAGCGCTCAGCTCCAGACGTTGCCCTGGTTCTGCCCCCGTGCCCCCTGCTGGCCCACCCCGAACTGCGCCCGGGCGCCCTGCCCGATGACCGCGTTCTGGGGCGGCAGCATCTCGCTGGGCTGGACGAGCGCGTAGCCCTGGCCCATGAAGCTGAGCTCCCAGCCCTCGCCCGTGTTGCCGCGGCGCCGCCAGACGCCCGAGGAATGGGTCTGGGCCTGCATCTGGACGCGCAGGCCGTTGGACCAGGCGACGATCGCGTCGGCGTCGGCGTTGACGTACCGGTCCGGCGTGACCTGCAGCATCAGCGGCTGCCCCGACGTCATCAGGGCGACCTTGCCGCGTCCGGTGATGTTGAGCTGGTACTTGCCCGAGCCGGAGATGCCGTACTGGCTGTCCACGGCGATGACCTGGTGGGTCAGCGACGAGTCCATCGCCAGGACGTAGCTGCTGTCCACGGTCAGGCCGTCCTGGTCCACATCCACCACGTGGATGTACTGGGCGAGGTTGGCGAGGTAGACCGTGCCCTGGCCGTGGACCCGCATCAGGTCCAGGCCCTCACCGGTGTGCGCGCGGGCACGCTGGTTGCCCTGGCTCTGGTACTCCGCGTCGAACTCCATAAGACCCTGGTAGGCGACCATGGCGCCCTTGCGGGCCAGGACGTCGTCGTGACCCTCCAGGGCGACCCGCAGCATCTGCGGGTTCTGGACGGAGTAGCGCTCCTGCGTCTGCTGCTCGGCATGCGCGAAAAGTGGGCTCTGCATGGTGTGTTGCTCCCCCTCAGCCCCGTGCTCGGAGGCGGTCGGTGCTGTCCTCACTGGGCTGTACGACGACGATGCCTTCTCCGGAGAAGCCCATCTGGTAGGCCTCGCCGCTGCCGCGCCCGATGAGGGCCCCTGCCTTGAAGCTGCGCTTGCCCTTCACCTTGAGGTTCGGGGACCAGGCGATCAGGGCGTCCGGGTCGACGTACGTCTCGTCCTCGCCGCGGCCGCAGTCGACGACGATCGGAGTGCCCCGGGAGGTCAGCGCGACCCAGCCCTGGCCGGAGACCTTGATGTTCCACAGGCCCTGCCCGGCGAACTTGGCCATGCCCTTGACCCGCTCGACGCCCCACTGGAGGGAGGCGTCGAACGCGAGCAAATTGGTGCCGTTCACCGAGAGGGAGTCGCCCGCCAGGTTGATGAGGACGACGTCCGCCCCGTAGTCGGCCAGGTAGAGAAGGCCGTCTCCGGAGCACTTCATCAGGGGCGCGCCCTCGCCGGTCATCCACTCGCGCGCGATCTGACGGACGGCGGGCGGATTCGGCTCGTACTGCACGAACCCTTCGTAGGCGACCATCGAGCCCACGCGCGCGAGGAGGTCGTTGCCGGTCTGCATGGCCACCTTGACCATGTGATGGCCGTGGTTCTCCATGCGGGCGGCGACGGGTGCGGGAGCGAAGCCCGCGAGTTGCTGGTTCATGACGGGCTCCCTCAGACCTCGTACGGCTGGACGACGATGAAATTGCCGGGCGCGCCACGGAACTGGAGGTTCACGCTCTCTCCCGTGGAGCCCGCGTAGGCGTTGCTGCGCAGCCGCACCTGGCTGGAGACGATCGCCTGCGCGGCGGCCGACCAGGCCACGACGGCGTGGCAGTCGGCGAACGTCGTCGGCGTGACGGGCAGCACCACGGGCACGCCGTGCGTCTTCACGACGACCGTGCCGGTGCCCTGGAACTGCATGACGAACAGCGCGCCGCCGGGGATCCCGTGGCCCTCGATCCTGCGCACCTCGTGCTGCAGGCTCTCGTCGAAGGCGAGGACGTTCTCCGCGGAGACGCAGATCGCGTCGCCCTGGAGCTCGATGGGGTGCAGATGAGTGCCCTCCTCGGCGAGGAAGACCTGGCCACGGCCGGAGCAGCGCATCAGCTGCATCTCCTGGCCGGTGGCGTTGCCCACGATGCGCCCGGCGAAGCCCGCGCCCTTGTAGCCGAACTCGACCTTGCCCTGGTACAGCACCATGCTGCCCTGGCGGGCCAGGACCGGCTGGTCGGCGACGCTCAGGTCGACGCGGATCAGCTTCTCGTTCTGCTGCGTCCAGCGCTGACCGGTGGGGGCTTCACGGTACTTCTGGAGGGCCGCCGCCACACCGGCGCCCTGGGGAGCGGCGCCCTGCGGGGCGACGGGCTGGCCGGGGAACTGACCGCCCGGAGGCTGCTGCCCGTATCCCGGAGCCATCGGGGCCTGCGGCTGCTGGCCGTAACCGGGCGGGAGCGGTGCACTCTGGCCGGGCGGTTGCTGGCCGGGGACCTGGCCGAACTGCGGCTGCTGCGGGGGCTGCTGGCCCGGCTGGCCGTACGGCGCGGGGGGCGGCGGGGGCGGCACGGCGCCGCCCGGCGGCTGGTGCAACGGGGCTACGACGGTCTGCGCGGCGTGCACCGACGGGTCGACCGGAGCGGGTGCGGGGGGTGGGGTGACGCCCTGGGGCGGCGCGAAGTTCTGCGCGGGGGCCGGAGCGGGTGCCGGTGCCTGGGGCGGCGTGGTGGCAGCCGGGGCGCCGAACGCGGGCGGGGGCGTGGCCTGCGCGGGCGGCGCGAACGAGGGCGCGCCCTGCGGCTGGGGGGCGGCGGGCTCCTCCTCGGCGATCTCGCCGCCGAAGTTCTTCAGGAGCGCGTCGAGACCGCCGTCGAAGCCCTGGCCGATCGCGGCGAACCGCCAGACGTCCTTCAGGTAGAAGTCACCCAGCATGACGGCGCGCTCGGTGGAGAACTCCGCGCCGCTGAAGGCGTAGCGCGCGACTTCCTCGCCGCCCGCGACGATGCGGACGTACCCGGAGGCGACCTGCGACATCTGCCCGGCGCCGTCGATCGTGGCCGTGAACGACAACCGCTGGATCTGCGGCGGGATGCGGTCCAGGGTGACGCGGAAGGACTCGGTGTCGCCCGCCTGCGCGCCCAGGAGCTGGATCGACTCCTCGGGCGACTTCGGCTGATTGAAGAAGATGAAGTAACGGTCGTCCGAGAGCCGCTCGCTCGCGTCCAGGCCGAAGCAGCTGATGTCGAAGGTCAGCCCGGGGGCGGAGATCTGTACGCCCACGTACAGATCGGTGCCCGGAGTGAGATCACTGATCTTGGCCTTGTGGCCGCGTTGGAATTGCCTGGCCATACGTAACGACCGTCCCCCATCCCGAATGTGAATACGTCGCGTCAGGCTAACCGCAAAGTCCGACAGCGGGCGAAGCCGGTACAGACCCGCTGCACAACGGCCTGACGCCGCGGATGTTCACTCCTCGCGGGCGGCGGGCAGGTGGGGCAGCCGGCTGGCCGAGACCACCCCTTCGAGGTAGCCACGGGCCCGCTCCGTACGGGGGTAGGCCTCCAGGAGGCGCCAGAAATCCGGCCCGTGGCCGGGAACGAGCAGGTGGGCGAGTTCATGGACGAGGACGTAGTCCACGACGTATTCGGGCATGCCCTGGAGCCGGTGCGAAAGACGGATGCTGCCCTCCGCCGGCGTGCAGGATCCCCACCTGGTGTTCTGGTTCGTGACCCAGCGAACCGACACCGGTCTGGCGCGGCCCTCGAAGTACTGCTCCGACAGCTGCTCGGCACGCTCGGCGAGCTCCGCGTCGCCGAGGAGCCGCTTGCTCTCCTGGGCCGCGAGCTTGTCGAGCATCACGTTGACCCAGCGCTGCTCCTCCGCCTCGGACATCCGGGCGGGGATGAGGACGACGGTGCGATCGCCCTCCCGGTACGCGGAGACCGTTCTGCGGCGGCGGGCGCTCCGTCTGACCTCGACCGCGCTGGCCGTCACGCCGGACGGGGCCGGGCTGGTCGTGCTGCGCTGTGGAGCTCCGGCGCGACGCGCTGAGGTCTCCCCAGCGACGCGAGGTGACGGGTCGGCGGGCACGCCCCGACGTTACCCGCTGGGCATGGGGGAAGTCCCGCCTCCGGGGCGGTTCGGCGCTGTTCCGCACCCCACGCGTCCGATTAGTGCGATGAATACTCACCGCCTGTGGACAACGCGACGCAGGCGTCCGCTGGGACGGGCATTCTGGCATTCGATCGACGCGGCGGACGGGACCGCGCCGACCGGCCGACGGGGGACGACCATGCGCCTGATGCATCCGATCGTGAAGCCCGCGCTGCGGCGCGGCTGGCGGGACCTGAGCACCGTGCAGTTCGGGGTGGCGCCCGCGCATGCCCTGGTGCTCGGCCCGATGGACACGGCGACGGGCACCTTCCTGACTCTGCTCGACGGGACCCGCGGGCTGCCGCTGCTGCGCGAGGAGGCCCGGCGGATGGGGCTGCCGGACGGCCATGTGGACAAGCTGCTCGGCGAGCTCTCACGGGCCGGGCTCCTCGACGACTCGACGGGCGGCGGGCCCGCGGCCGACGCGCTGCGCGAGCGGAGCGAGATGATGGACCGGCTGCGGGCCGACCTGGCCTCACTGTCGCTCCTGTCGCCCGAGCCGGGCGGTGCGATCACGAAGATGGCGGCGCGCCGGGCCGTGCGCGTGCGGGTTCAGGGTGCCGGACGGGTGGGCACTGTCGTGGCTTCGGTGCTCGCGGCCGCCGGGGTCGGCCGGGTCGATGTGCTGGACGGCGGACATGTGCGGCCGTGGGACGTGGCACCTGGCGGCCTGCCCGCCGAGTCCGTCGGGGAGCGGAGGGACACGACCGCACGTCGGATCGTGCGGCAGTCGGCGCCCGGCCGGCCGGCCCGGCGGTCCACCGAAGCGGAGGACGCGGCAGGACTGTCTCTCGTGATCATCGCGCCGAGGGACGGCCTGGACGCGTACGCTCCCGCGCCCGCCGCGGCCGAGGAACTCCTCGCGTCGGGCACGCCCCACCTCTATGCCGGGGTGATCGAGGGGACGGGTGTGGTGGGTCCTCTGGTCCTGCCGGGGACGACCCCGTGCGCCGAGTGTCTCTTCCTGCAACGTGCCGAACACGACCCCACCTGGCCGCGGCTACTGGCACAGTGGCGCTCGGGGCACGCGCGGCAGGCGCCCGCCTGCGACGTGGCCCTGTCGACATCGGTGGCGGGGCTCACGGCGGGACACGCCCTCGCGTTTCTGGACGGGGAACCGTCGGCCTGCGCGGGCGCGCGCTGGAAGGCCTCGGTGCCCGGATTCGAGTGGCGCTCGACCCCGATTTGGGCCCATCCATCATGCTCTTGTGGGGCCGACGTGTCCGTTAGGGGGGATCGGCCCACCGCTGACAAGAGGCCGCACGCAACAATGGCCGGGTAACCGCCTGAGAGGGCGCGGCTGTCTGGGACTTGGAGGGGCGCATGTCTGATCTTCCCCGGAAGGCGGTCACCCGTACCGCCAAACTGGCAGCGCTGCCGCTCGGCTTCGCGGGACGCGCGACCTGGGGGCTCGGCAAGCGGATCGGGGGAAAGTCCGCGGAAATCGTCGGACGGGAGCTGCAGCAGCGCACGGCCGAGCAGTTGTTCAAGGTGCTCGGAGAGCTGAAGGGCGGCGCCATGAAGTTCGGGCAGGCGCTGTCCGTCTTCGAGTCCGCCCTGCCGGAGGAGATCGCGGGGCCCTACCGCGCGGCGCTGACGAAGTTGCAGGAAGCGGCGCCGCCGATGCCGACCAGCACCGTGCACGCCGTCCTCGCGGAGCGTCTCGGCGCGGACTGGCGCGAGCGGTTCCTGGAGTTCGACGACAAGCCCGCGGCTGCCGCGTCCATCGGTCAGGTGCACCGGGCCGTCTGGGAGGACGGCCGGGAGGTCGCGGTCAAGGTGCAGTACCCGGGGGCGGGCGAGGCGTTGCTCTCCGACCTCAATCAACTCGGACGGTTCGCCCGGCTCCTCGGGCCGCTGATCCCGGGGATGGACATCAAGCCCCTCATCGCGGAGCTTCGCGACCGTGTCTCGGAGGAGCTGGACTACGGCTTGGAGGCGCAGGCCCAGCAGGCCCACGCGGAGGAGTTCGCGTACGACCCGCATGTGGTGGTGCCCCAGGTGGTGCACCAGAGCGATCAGGTTCTGGTCACCGAGTGGATGGACGGGACACCTCTGTCGAAGGTGATCTCGGACGGTACTCAGGAGCAGCGCGACCGGGCGGGGCAGCTGCTGGCCCACTTCCTCTTCTCGGGGCCGGCGCGCACGGGGCTGCTGCACGCCGATCCGCATCCGGGCAACTTCCGTCTGCTGCCCGACGAGAAGAACGGCTACCGCCTCGGTGTCCTCGACTTCGGCACGGTGGACCGCCTGCCCGACGGGCTGCCCCCGACCATCGGGACATCCCTGCGGATGACGCTGGCGGGCGAGGCCGACGCCGTCTACGACATGCTCCGTGAGGAGGGCTTCGTCAAGGAGTCCGTCGACCTGGAGCCGCAGGCGGTGCTCGACTACCTGCTGCCGATCATCGAGCCCCTGGCCGTCGACGAGTACACCTTCACCCGCGCCTGGATGCGCAAGCAGGCGGCACGTCTTGCCGATGTCCGCTCCCCCGCCTACCAGTTGGGCCGGTATCTGAACCTGCCGCCGGCCTATCTGCTGATACACCGCGTGACGGTGAGCACCATCGGGGTGCTGTGCCAGCTGGGTGCGACGGTGCGGATGCGGGACGAACTGGAGGAGTGGCTGCCCGGTTTCGTGGAGGAGGACGGGGAGTCCGCGGACAGCGAGGATCCGGCCGGGAGCGAGGAACTGATGGAGGCCGTGGAGGGCGGTACGGCGGCGCAGGGCTGAACCGCGGAGAGGCTCACCACCAGGCGGAGTCGAGACGCCCTTCGATGGCTCTGATGTTGTCCCGTGCGCAGGCTTCGCAGAGGTAGCGGCGGGTGCCGTTCTCCACGGAACAGGTCCAGGTCGGCGGGGTGCCTCGGGCGACCGTGCCGCACAGGCCGCACACGGAATTCATCGGTTCCTCGGGGTTCTCCGGCTCCGACGCCCGGGGGTTCTGCTGGTCCACCCGGCGACCCTATCGCCGTGCCGGGACGATCGCTGAGCACAACGCACCGCGGGGGCAGTCCGTTCGGACCGCCCCCGCGGGCATCTGTCATCGTGCCGGGCCGCGTCGGCGGCCCGTGCTGCAGGAGATTCCGCAGCGTGGCTCTTACTGCATGACCGCTATGGCGAGCGCGCGCCGGGCACGCAGCGAGGCGCGCTCCGCGCGGCGCTGCATACGGCGGGCCGCCATCAGGCGCTCGGCCGGGCGCTGGGCCTCGGCCTCGCGCAGGCGTTCGTGCATATGCGCACGAGCCATGGCTTCTGGGATGAGTTGCATCTCACGGGTCCTGTTCTGGCGCGGGACGTGCGCGCCGGTGGTGGTGAAGTCTGGGGTCGCGGAGCCGGCGGGCTCGCTGGTGGCTGCCTTCATCGGGGCCTGCTTCTTGGGGTCGTGCGTCAGGGGGCGGTCGATGGTTCCGGCGATGCTCATGCGACGACCGGGTTCTTGCGCGGGCGGCCACGGGGCCGCTTGCGGGCAACGACAACGCCCTGGACGAACAGCTCGCCGCCCCAGACGCCCCACGGCTCACGCCGCTCCTTGGCGCCGGCGAGGCAGGCCTCCACCAGCGGGCAGGTCCGGCAGAGGGACTTGGCGTACTCGACGTCGGCCGGGGACTCCGCGAAGAAGACCTCCGGGTCGTAGGCACGGCAGGGAACGGGTACGCCGAGGTTCTCGATGGCGTCGTCGAGCGCGGTGAGCGCGGTGAGGGGAGTCAAGGTCGGGTCCTCCGTGGGTGCGGGCGGCGGGAGCGTCTGTGAAGGCGGTACGGACGGGGCGTGCGCTTCGATTTGCACGGTGGTGTTGTCCTCGTCTGGTCGTGCCGGCCTGGGTCGGCCGGTTGGCGGCTGGTACCGGGTCTTGCTGTCGGCCCCTTCGCTCCGTTCTCCCTGTCTCGGGGAAAACAAAAGGGCCGCGGATCCCGGGTGGGGTTCCGCGGCCCTGAAGGCGCCTGTCTGATCGAGATCAGACTGGATCACTCCAGGGTTCGAGCCCACGGAAGGCCCACATCGTGTGGTGCTGCGTCGTCTGCTTCCGGAATCCGGCACCGGCCGCCGCAAAGGCATAGGCATGGGCCTGCGCCTCCGCTACTGCTGCTTCCGGTGCCTTGGTCGGTCGCTCATTGCCCCCATTGACCTCGCGGACGGGAAGACCCATGAGAGGCAGGGAGGCGGGCAGCGGACGGGAGGCGGGAATGCCGCCGGACAGACCGGTGCCCTGGTTCGAGAAGCCGAGCAGGCAGGAAGCGACGACCGAGCGATCGGTCATTTTCGCGGTGCTGATGAAGCTCTCGTTGATGCTGATCACTGGAATTCGCCTCCTCTCGGCGTCTCAGGGGATCGGACGGACCGATCCTGCGGACTGACAAGTACAGCACGGAACCGGGGCTTCGGAGAAGCCCGCCGTTTCCGTGTTAAGAACCTATGGGTCTTCCTTGCGCATGCGCAAACTATTTTTTCGACGAGTTTGAATCATTCTCCTTCGGCGCCCCTTACACCCTCCTGACCTGCACAGATCGCGAGGACATCGGCCCCGAAGCGATGAAACTTGCGGACACCGACCCCGGGGATCCGGGCCAGTTCGCCCTCGTCCCCCGGCACGGCCTCCGCGATGGCGATCAAGGTCTTGTCCGTGAAGACGCAGTACGCGGGCTGCCCCAGCTCCCTCGCCTGGCCGGAGCGCCACTCCCGCAACCGCTCGTAGAGCCCTTCGTCCATGTCGGACGGGCAGTCCTCGCACCGCATGAGCTTCATCTCGCCGGCGTCCGTCAGGCTCCGGCCGCAGACCCGGCAGCGGGCCGGGGTGCGGCTCTTGCGCTCACGACGGCCCGCCACGGCGGTGACCCCGCCGCTGCCCCGCTCGACACCACCGGGGCCGCCGCTCGCGGCACGGGCGGCGGAGCCCGACCCTGAGCCCGGACGCAGACCGTCCAGGAAGCGGCTGGGGCGGCGGCTGGGGCGCCCGCCCGGAGAGCGGGAGAGGGCCCAGGAGAGCGAGAGGTGGACGCGGGCGCGGGTCACCCCCACATAGAGGAGCCTGCGCTCCTCCTCGATCTGCTCGTCCGTCTTGGCGTAGGTGATCGGCATCATGCCTTCGGCGAGGCCCACCAGGAAGACGGCGTCCCACTCCAGGCCCTTGGCCGCGTGCAGCGAGGCGAGCGTGACGCCCTCGACGGTGGGCGCGTGCTGCGCGTTCGCCCGCTCGTCGAGCTCGGCCACGAGGTCGGCGAGGGTCGCCTCCGGCCTGGCCCGCGAGAAGTCCTCGGCCAGCCGCACCAGCGCGGCCAGCGACTCCCATCGGTCGCGGACCGCCCCGGAGCCCGCGGGCGGCTCGGTCGTCCAGCCCTTCGTGGAGAGGACGGCCCGCACCTGGGAGGGCAGGTCGACCACGTCGTCGAGGAGCGGGTCGTTGCCCCCGAAGCGGGCCGCGCCGCGCAGGGCCGCGCCCGCCTCGCGCACTTCGGTGCGCTCGAAGAACCGCTCGGCGCCGCGCAGCTGGTAGGGCACGCCGGCGTCGGCGAGCGCCTGCTCGTAGATCTCCGACTGGGAGTTCGTGCGGAAGAGGACCGCGATCTCGCTGGCGGGCACGCCGTCCGCGAGGAGGGCGCGGATGCGGCGGGCGGCGCCCTCGGCTTCGGCGGGCTCGTCCGCATACTCCGTGTAGATCGGCTCCACGCCGGGCTCGCGCTGGGAGATCAGCTCCAGGCGGTGGTCGGCGGCGCGGCCCCGGGCCTGCGAGAGCAGGCCGTTGGCGAGGTGGACGACCTGAGGTGTCGAGCGGTAGTCACGGACCAGCTTGACGACCGTCGCCCCCGGGTGGCGGGTGCGGAAGTTCAGCAGGTGGTCGGGGGTCGCGCCGGTGAAGGAGTAGATCGTCTGGCTGGCGTCGCCGACGACGCAGAGGCTGTCCCGCTCGCCGAGCCACAGCTCAAGGAGGCGCTGCTGGAGGGGGCTCACGTCCTGGTACTCGTCGACCACGAAGTGCTGGTACTGGGTGCGGACCTGTTCGGCGATGTCGTGGCGGTCCTGGAGGATGCCGACGGCGAGCAGCAGTACGTCCTCGAAGTCGATGACGGTGCGGTCGCGCTTGAGGTCCTCGTACGCGGCGTAGAGCTGGGCGGTCTCCGCGGGGTCGCGCGGGACGTCCCGGCCCGACTTGGCGGCGGCGGCCGCATAGTCGGCGGGGACGGTCTGGGTGACCTTGGCCCACTCGATCTCGCTGGTGAGGTCGCGCAGCTCATTGCGGTCCAGGCGGATGCGGCAGGCGGCGGCCGCGTCCGCGACGAGCTTGATCTTGCGGTCGACGATCCGGGGCAGCGGTCCACCGACGGCTTTCGGCCAGAAGAACTGGAGCTGGCGCAGGGCGGCGGAGTGGAAGGTGCGGGCCTGGACGCCGGAGGCGCCGAGCTGGCGGAGGCGGCCGCGCATCTCGCCCGCGGCGCGGTTGGTGAAGGTGACGGCGAGCACGCTGGCGGGCTGGAGCATTCCGGCGCGCACGCCATAGGCGATCCGGTGCGTGATCGCCCGCGTCTTGCCGGTGCCGGCGCCCGCCAGGACACACACCGGCCCGTGCAGGGCGGTGGCCACCTCGCGCTGCTCGGGGTCGAGCCCGTCGAGCACCGCGTCGGCCGAGTCCGGGACCTGCGGGAAGAGGGTGGAGTGCGTTGCTGATGTCACCCTGCCATGCTGCCAGGTCGCAGGAGGCGGGTGAGCCGGTTGTCCACAGGGGAGCGCAGCCGGTCGTACTAATACGGGAATGGTGGCCGGGTCGCGTACGTTCGCTCCATTGCGAAGACGCACCCCGAGCGACGAAGGAGCACGAAAGACATGCCGGGCACTGTGACGATGTACAGCACCACGTGGTGCGGCTACTGCCGCCGCCTCAAGGGTCAGATGGACCGTGAGGGCATCGCGTACACCGAGATCAACATCGAGCACGACCCGGAGTCGGCGGCCTTCGTCGAGAAGGCGAACGGCGGAAACCAGACGGTTCCGACCGTTCAGGTAGTTCCCGCCGACGGTGGGTCTGAGGTCGTCATGACGAACCCGAGCCTCGCCCAGGTCAAGCAGGCGCTCGGCGCCGCCTGACCTCCTCGTACGTACAGAGTGGCCCTCGCTTCGGCGGGGGCCTTCTGCGTTCCGCTGCTTATCGTTTCTGGAACGGGCTTCCGTCGGCCACGTTCACTCGCCCGGCACGCGTTGTACTGCACCGTTGGCGGCCAGCTCCAAGCCCATGAGGTGGAGGATCTCTTTGACCTTCTCCTCGCTGAGCTGCGGAGCGCGAGCGAGCCAATAGCTCAACCACTCTTCTCTGGTCACGCCCCGGCCAACGACACGGAACCTGGCCAGTTACAGGGCGGGTCCCACTCACCGAACGTGTGCCCGTCCAACGGGACGATCGCCAGGGAACTTGGCTACGGCGGACAGACGGTCAACAAGATCGTGGCGAGGCTGCGTAAGGCTGGCTGGCTGGCGAAGACGGGCAAGGTTCCGGAAGGCCCGGTGATCTATCGACTTACCTTGCCGGAGCAGGGGGTATGTCTCTGAAGACATACAACCTAGACACTTATAAGCACGACGGCGGAAAGAGCCTAGAGCCAGCGGCGAAGAGCGAGGCGCTAAGCGAAGAGCGGCCTCCCGAAGGGGGCCGACAGCGTGAAGACGAAGGACGCAAGCCGTCTTCAGGAGTGAGCCGCGTAAGCGGCTCCCAAGAGGAAGACGAAAGGGCCAGCTCCTTGGGGCCTTCGGCCCCGGCCTTGTCCTTCGTAGACCTTGCCAAGGTGAAGGAAGAATCGCAGCGTCGCCGCTGGTTCGGAGAGGAGTACGTGCCTCCTGCGCCTGTGGACTTCGACTACGGCGGCCAGATCGGCGAGCCGCAAAGGGCAGGGCAAGAGCCACCGCCCTTCTGAGTGGGGACGACGAAGCCCTGCCCTCGGGTGAGGGCGGTGCCAGTCGGGGCCTACGGCGAGCGCTGGGCAACGTACTCAGTGGCGAAGCCGCTCACTCAGCCTTCGACTCCCTGTCCGCCCTGTCGCGCTCGAAGTTCTCCCACCAGCTGACGATCTCCCACTCGGCCCCGGTAAGGGTCGGCGGCTTCTCCTTTGGGGCGTCGCCGAACCCCCACACCGGCTCGATCGGATTCAAGACCTGAGACGCCTTGGTCGGGTGGTCGTACCACTGCGAGCCTTGCTGCCTCAGGTTCTCCACCAAGTCGCCCGGGTCGACGGCAAGGACGTCCCTCCGGAAGTACGCCTTGACCTGGTGCTTCCGCAGGAACTCCCGACGCTCGTCGACGGTCGTACGTGCCCACCAGTCGGCGTAGCTCTCGCCGGCACCGGTCCACACGGTTACCGGCTTCGGCCCCTCCTGAGTGGTGATCTTCTCTCTGTCCTGGGCGAGAGTCGTCATCTGAGAGGCGTACGCCGTGGCGCTCATGACGCCTTGCTGGAACTCCTTGTTGAGCTGGTTCATCTTTCCGTCGATGACAGCCAGCTTCGCGGCACGACTGTCGTCGATGGTCGTACTCGACTCCATCCGTTCGAGGTGGCCGATCTCCCCCAGCAGGGCCGACTCAAGCCAGGGATACAGATCCGTCGCCAGGAACGTCTGCCCGTTGCAAGCCGGGATGCCCATGCTCTTGTTGCCGTGGCAGCGGTACCGCTCCTTCTGCCCCTTCGTCGGGTTCCCCTTGACGTAGTAGATGGGGCTCTTGCAGAGCAGGCAGAACGTCACCCCGACGGTCGGCGACGTGGACCCCTTCGGCTTCTTGTACTTGACCGAGGCGACCGCCTCCGACAGCGTCGCCCACTCTTCGGCGTTGAGGACCGGTGCGGATCTCATCACCGGAGTGCCGTCACTGTTCCGGACCAGACTGCCGTCCGCGCGCACGTACTCGCCGAGTAGCGATCGGCTGGACAGTACGGCCTGGACTGCGGTCGCCGTCCACTTGCTGCCGCGAGGCTGCGGCGCTGCGAGCCGTGTCGTGCTCTCGCCTGCTGCCGCCCGGATACGCGCGATGTCCTGAGCCGTGGGGATCTCCTGCTCGTTCAGCCATGTGGCGACGGCGGAGAAGCTGGGCTTCTCGATGAAGCGGCGGATCATCTCGATCAGCACCGGGCCGTACGTCGGATCGAGTTCCAGCGTGAAGCCGTCCTCGCCCTTCACCGAGCGGCGGCCGAACGGGACCAGCCCACCCGGCCAGCGACCGCCCTTGCGCATCGTCTCGCGCGACGCCTTGGCCCTGGCCTTGATGGCGTCCAGCTCCGCCTCGGCGACCACGGCGAGGATCTTCGCAATCGTCTTGCCCCAGGGCTTCGAGAGGTCGAAGCCCTCCTCGCAGGAGATGAGTCCCTTACCGTTCGCCTCGCACCACTCGATGATGTCCGAGAGGTGCCGGACCGACCGGGCGATGCGGTCGATCTTCAGGATGACGACGTGGTCGAACTCGTCCTTCTTGTTGTTCAGCCAGTCACCCAAGGACGGGCGCATCCATGGCGAGATGGACGCCGAGACGTCGATGTCGACGGCGAAGTCGATCAGCTCCATCTCTTCGGCTTCGGCCCGCTTGGTGATGCGGGTGCGCTGCGTTTCCTCGCCGGTCTGGTGCTCGTTGCTCACCGACAGACGGACGACACCAAGAGCCCTGGGCTTGTCGCTCACGAACTCCCCCTCCCTGGACGCGGGCGGTCCTCCCCGACCAGCCCTCCCTAGGCGCGAAGCCTACAGACCGTCCCCACCGTTCTCTTCCCGGACGCTCGACGCTGACGAACCCCTCGCTGGCGCAGGTCAAGCAGAAGCTGGACGCCTGAGGCGCAGCATCCGGGCGAGGGTGCGGCACGGGCTCAGCCCACGGTCCCCGGCTTCGGCAGGGGCTTGCCGTACCAGAGTTCGATCAAGCGGGCCGCGATCGAGATTCCGTAGGGAGGCAGGACCTCCCCGGACTCGAACGCGGCCCGCAGGTCTTCCCGGGAGAACCAGCGGGCCTCATGGATCTCCTCACCGTCGACGTTGATCTCCGAGGAGGTCGCGTCGGCCATGAAGCCCAGCATCAGGCTGGAGGGGAACGGCCAGGGCTGACTCGCGACGTACTCGACGTCGCCGACCGTGACGCCCGCCTCCTCGAAGACCTCGCGCCGCACCGACTGCTCGATGGACTCCCCCGGCTCGACGAAGCCCGCGAGGGTGGAGAAGCGGCCCTCGGGCCAGTGCACCTGGCGGCCGAGGAGGATGCGGTCCTCGCTGTCCCTGACGGCCATGATCACGGCGGGGTCCGTGCGCGGGTAGTGCTCAGCGCCGCAGGCCTGGCAGCGGCGGATGTGACCGGCCGCCGCGATGACGGTGCGCTCGCCGCAGCGTGAGCAGAAGCGGTGCAGGCGCTGCCAGTTCTCCAGGGCGACCGCGTGCACCATCAGGCCCGCGTCCCGGGGGGAGAGCAGGAGCCCCGCCTCGCGCAGCCCCGCGGGGCGCGCCGACTGGTCCATGCGGCCCGGCAGGCTGTCCTTCTGGAGGGCGAAGTAGCTGACGCCGTCGTCGTCGGTGCCCAGGAAGTAGCGGTGCTCCTCGGTGAGGGGCGCTTCAAAGGACGGCGTCATCACCAGTTCGGTGTTGCCCTCGGGTGTCTCGTCGATGAGTACCTGGCCGCCGGAGACCACGAAGACCCGGGTCGTGGGGTGGCTCCAGGCTGCGGCGAGCCACGCCTCGTCCATGCGGTGGTGGGCCGCACGGTCGATGCCGCTGGGAGCGGTCAGCGAGACGGGGCGATCTGCGGTGCTGTCGGTCCAGGTGGTCACAGGTGCTTCCAACTCCCCCGGTGGAATGGGTGGTTCAGCAGGGCGTGCGGCGGGGCGTGTACGGCGGCCGGCGGGCCTTCGAGGGGCGCCTCAGTCTGCATCGTGCCAGTTCGCCGCGAGGTCGCCCCACAGGTAGGCGGTCGTCTCGACGCCCTTGAGCAGCAAGTCGATCTCGACCTTCTCGTTCGGCGCGTGCCAGCCGTCGGACGGGACGGAGATGCCCAGGAAGAGGACGGGCGCGGCGAGGACGTCCTGGAGGTCGGCGGCCGGTCCCGAGCCGCCCTCGCGCGTGAAGCGGATCTTCTGCTCGAAGGCGCGGCCCATCGCCCGTACGACGGACTGGAGGGCGGGGTGGTCCAGCGGGGTCAGGCACGGGCGCGTGCCTGCGCTGAAGGTGACCGTCTGGCGGATACCGGCGGGGACGCGGTCGGCGGCCCAGGCGCGCACGGCCTTCTCGACGCGCTCCGGGTCCTGGCCCGCGACGAGCCGGAAGGACAGCTTCACGACGGCGGACGACGGGATGATCGTCTTGCTGCCCGCGCCCTGGTAGCCGCCGCCGATGCCGTTGACCTCGGCGGTGGGGCGGGCCCAAATGCGTTCAAGAGTGGTGTGCCCGGACTCGCCGTGGGTGCCGTGCGACTTGGCCGTGCGCAGCCAGCGCTCCTCGTCGAAGGGCAGCTCGGCGAAGAGTTCGCGCTCGCGGTCGGTGAGCTCCGTGATGCCGTCGTAGAAGCCGGGGATCGCCACGCGCGCGTGGTCGTCGTGGAGGGCGGCGACGAGCCGGGCGGCCTCGGTGGCGGGGTTCGGCACGGCGCCGCCGAACGAGCCGGAGTGGATGTCCTGGTCGGGGCCGTGCAGCTCGATCTCGCACTCGGCGAGGCCGCGCATGCCCGTGCAGACGGTCGGGGTGTCCTCCGACCACATGCCGGTGTCCGAGACGATCACCGCGTCGGCGGCGATGCGGTCCCTGTGGGCTTCGACGAGGGCGCGGAAGTGCGGCGAGCCGGACTCCTCCTCGCCCTCGACGAGCAGCTTGAGGTTGACCGCGGGCGCGGTGCGGCCGGTGACGGCGAGGTGGGCGCGGACGCCGAGGGTGTGGAAGAAGACCTGGCCCTTGTCGTCGGCGGCCCCGCGCGCGTGGAGGCGGTTTCCCCGGACCACGGGCTCGAAGGGGTCGGTGTCCCAGCCGTCCTCGCGGGCCGCGGGCTGGACGTCGTGGTGGCCGTAGACGAGGACCGTGGGGGCCTGCGGGTCGCCGGAGGGCCACTCGGCGAAGACGG
This sequence comes from Streptomyces sp. NPDC058284, assembly GCF_042881135.1. Taxonomy (NCBI): domain Bacteria; kingdom Bacillati; phylum Actinomycetota; class Actinomycetes; order Kitasatosporales; family Streptomycetaceae; genus Streptomyces; species Streptomyces sp. NPDC058284. Next base: position 98,842 of record NZ_JBHVYE010000003.1, on the reverse strand, counting down.
CGGGCGCCCCGGGCGTCTCCCAGACCTCCGCGACCGGGAAGCCGGTCTCCTTGAGCCGGCCGGCGAGCCACTCGGCGCTGGCACGCACGTCCCCGGCGTGGTCGGGCTGGGCCGACACGGACGGGATGCGCAGCCACTCGGAGAGGTCGTCGAGGAAGGCGGCACGGTGGTTCTCGATGTACGTGCGGACGGCGCCGTCCGGTGTCTCGCTCATGGTCACGAGCCTATCCGCCATCCGGGATGGTCCCGTCCTGCGGCCCGTCGCCCGGCACACCGGCCGCCGGTTCCTCCAGCAGGAGGCGTTCCAGCCCGGCGCGGCCCGGGAGGTTCGCCGGGCGGGCGGTCTCCCCGCTGCGGACGTAGAGGAAGGCGGCCTTGACGGACTCCAGGGGGACGCCCTGCTGCTCGGCCCAGGCGAGGCGGTAGACGGCGAGCTGGAGGGGGTCGGCGGTGCGGGTGCGGCTGGTCTTCCAGTCGACGATCTCGTACGTCGCGTCGGCGCCCTCGCCCTCCTTGTAGACGGCGTCGATGCGGCCCCGGATGACGCGGCCCGCGATCACGAACTGGAAGGGGACCTCGACGCGGTAGGGCGCGCGGTGGGCGTACTCGGTGCGCTCGAAGGCTTCCTTGAGGGCTTCCAGGTCGCGCTCGTCGGCGATCTCGGCCTCGTCGGGCCCGCCGCCCGGCAGCTCCTCCGGGGAGAGCATCGGCAGGGTGAGCTCTTCGAAGCGGGACTCGATCCAGGCGTGGAAGCGGGTGCCGCGGCGGGCGGCGGGCTGCGGTGGGCGCGGCATGGGCCGGGCCAGGTCCCGCGCGAAGCCCTCGGGGTCGGCGGCCAGGCGCATCAGCTCGGACGCGGTGAGCGAGGGCGGCACGGGGATGTCCCTGACGGCTTCGCGGGCGCGCAGCAGCTCGCCGGTGAGGGCGTCCAGGTCGCGGTCCCAGGAGGCGAGGGTGCGGGCCTCCTCCGGGGTGAGGCGGCTGTCCGGGACGCGGTCGGCGTCGGCGTCCATGTCCGCGCCGGCGTCGGCGGGGTGCGGTCGGGCCTCGGGCGCGGCCCCTGCGGGGAGCGGCACGCGCGCGTCCGGGGCGTCCGCGGGGTGCGGGATCGTCGGGCGCTCCGGCGTCAGCGCGGCCCAGTCGACCGGGGCGTCGCCGGGAGGATCGGCCTCCTCATAAGGAGGTTCGTCATAGGAGGGTTCGTCATAGGGGGGTTCGTCGTCCTCCGGAGGGGGTGGCCATTCCGGATCGTCGGCCGGGGGCACGTCGTCGTACGCCGCCGGATGAGTCTCTTCGTGGGTACGGGCCTCTTCCGCGGGGCCCTCTCCCGTGAGGCGGTCCAGGTGCGCGAGGACGGTCCGCGCGGCGGCGCGGCGGCGGGCCAGGGAGTCGTCGTCCAGCGGGAGCGGCCACGCCCGGTCGGCGGTGGCCTCCCGCAGGGCGGGGTTCTCCTCGTCCTCGGCAGGCTTGTCCGCCCAGGCCTCGATCTCGCCGTGGCCCGCCGCGCAGTGGTCGTACAGGGCCTGGAGGAAGTCCGAGGGGCCGCGCGGCTTCTTCTGGGAGGGGCCCCACCAGTGGCCCGAGCCGAGGAGCAGCGAGCGGGGCCGGGTGAAGGTCACGTAGCCGAGGCGGAGCTCCTCGGTGCGCTGGTGGTCCTTCATCGCCTCGTGGAAGGCCTTCATTCCCTTGGCGTCCCACGCGTCGATGTCGGGCAGTGTCGCCGCGTCGCCGCGCAGTTCGTGCGGTACGACCTTGGCCTGGGCGGTCCACTTCTCGCGGCCCTGCGCGCTCGGGAACGTGCCCGTGACCAGGCCGGGGACGGCGACGACGTCCCACTCGAGGCCCTTGGACCTGTGCGCGGTGAGCACCTTGACGGTGTTCTCGCCGCCCGGCAGGGCGTTGTCGAGGCCCTTCTCGTACTGGGCGGCGGTGCGCAGGAATCCGAGGAAGGCGAGGAGTGAGGCGCCGTTGTCGTTGGCCGCGAAGGAGGCGGCGACGTCCAGGAAGTTGGAGAGCGTCTCGCGGCGGCGGGCCGCCAGGGCGCCCGGTGACGCGGAGAGCTCGACCTCCAGGCCGGTCACGGCGAGCACCCGGTGCAGCACGTCCATCAGGGGGTCGGACAGCGACCGGCGCAGCTCGCGCAGTTCCGCGGCGAGCCGGGCGAAGCGCACCCTGGCCTCCGCCGAGAAGGGCAGGCCGTCGTCCCCTCCGGAGGCGCCGGCCGGGTCGAGCGGCGTCTCCAGGAAGGTGTCGAGCGCGTCCGCGAGCGATATCACCTCGGCCGGGTCGACCCCTTCGACGGCTTCGGCGAGGCGGCGGTCCGGGTCGTCGGGGGCGGCGTGCCCGGGGCGCACGAGGAGACGGGCGCGGCGGCCCAGGAGGGCGAGGTCGCGGGGCCCGATGCGCCAGCGGGGGCCGGTCAGGAGCCGCACCAGGGACGCGTTCGCCCCCGGGTCCTGGAGGACCTCGCAGACGGCGACGAGGTCGGCGACCTCCGGCAGGTGCAGGAGTCCGGAGAGGCCGACGACCTCCACGGGGATGTCGCGGGCGACGAGCGCGCCCTGGATCTCGGCGAAGTCCGTCGCCGTGCGGCACAGGACGGCGATCTCGCCGGGCGCCTTGCCGGTGCGGACGAGGTGGGCGATGGAGTCGGCGAGCCAGTCGATCTCCTCGGCGTGCGTGCGCAGCAGGGCGCAGCGCACCGTGCCGTCGCGCTCGGCGCCCGGCGCGGGCCGCAGGGCCTCCACGCCCGCGTGCATGGCGCGCAGGGGCTCCGCGAGGCCGTTGGCGAGGTCCAGGAGGCGGCCCCCGCTTCGGCGGTTCTCGCTGAGCGCGTGGCGGGTGGCGGGGCGGCCGTCGGCGTACGCGAAGTGCTCGGGAAAGTCGTCGAGGTTGGCGACAGAGGCGCCGCGCCAGCCGTAGATGGCCTGGCAGGGGTCACCGACCGCGGTCACCGGGTGGCCCGTGCCGCCGCCGAACAGGCCGGAGAGGAGGATGCGCTGGGCGACCGACGTGTCCTGGTACTCGTCGAGGAGGACGACGCGGAATTCGTCGCGGAGGATCTCGCCGACCTCCGCGCGGGTGCGGGCCAGTGTCGCGGAGAGGGCGATCTGGTCGCCGAAGTCGAGGAGGTCGCGGGAGCGCTTCGCCGCGCGGTAGTGACCCACGAGCTCGGCCAGTTCGAGCCGGGCCGCCGCCGTCTCGGGGACCTTGCGCAGGTCGGCGTTGGTGAGCTTGGCGCCTTCCAGGGCGTCGAGGAGCGCGGTGTCGTACGCGCGGAGCCGCTCGGGGTGTACGAGGTGTTCGGCGAGCTCGCTGTCGAGGGCGAGGAGGTCGCTGACGAGGTCGGGGAAGGACCGGGTGAGCGACGGGTAGGGGCCGGGCGCCTCGCGCAGCACGCGGGCGGCGAGCTGGAAGCGGGTGGCGTCGGCGAGCAGGCGGGAGGTCGGCTCCAGGCCGATACGCAGACCGTGGTCGGTCAGGAGGCGGCCGGCGAACGCGTGGTAGGTGGAGATGAGCGGCTCGCCGGGCGGGTTGTCCGGGTCGACCGCGTCGGGGTCGGTGACGCCCGCCCTGACGAGGGCCTGGCGCACGCGCTCGGCGAGCTCCCCCGCCGCCTTGTTCGTGAACGTCAGGCCGAGGACCTGCTCGGGGGCGACCTGGCCGGTGCCGACCAGCCACACCACGCGTGCCGCCATCACCGTCGTCTTGCCCGATCCCGCTCCGGCCACGATCACCTGCGGGGCGGGCGGCGCGGTGATGCAGGCCGTCTGCTCCGGGGTGAACGGGATGCCGAGGAGCTCCTTGAGCTGCTCGGGATCGGTGAGGCGAGGTGACACGTCAGAGAGGCTAGCGGTGGCCACTGACAACCGGGGCGGACCCGGACGCGAGCGGCCACCGCATGCTCAGGTGGAGGGTGAGGTCAGGAGCCCGAGGCCAGCTTCTTCGGGTCGACGACCTCGCTGGCCGGCGGGGCCTTGACGTCGACGGTCTTGCCGTAGTCGCTGAAGGTGACGGTGCTGGGGCCGTCGGAGCCCTTGTTCACGACCTTCAGGAAGTACGGCTTGCCCTCCATCGCGACGTAGAAGGTGGTGGTCTCGCCGCCCTTCTTGCGGGTCAGGACGGCCGCCTTCGCGCCGTCGACCTCGGCGTCGTCCTCGCGCTCGAGCTTCTTCAGGTTCTTGTTGCTGAACATGTCGTCCGGGTTGCAGACGGCCTTGCCCGCCGTGCTGGGCTGCTTGACCCAGCGGCCCTTGAGGAGCTCCGCCGTGGCGCCGCCGCCCTTGGAGTCCCAGAACTTGTCGTCGCCCTTGGAGTACCTGAACTCGCCGACGGAGAGGAACTCGGCCTTCCCCGTCTTGGCCGAACCCACGGTGCCCTTGCAGTCGCCGGACTCGGCGACGGCGAACTCGACGTCGCTCGCCTGGCCGTTCTGCTTCATCTGGCCCTTCATGCGGTAGGACCCGGCGTCCTTGGAGGCCTTGGACGCCTTGTCGGCGATCTTGTCGGCGCTCATGCCGTCGAAGGGGTCCTTGTCGCCGTCGCTGCTGCAGCCCGTCACGCCGATGACGGCGGCGGCACAGGCGACGGCCACTGCCAGGAGCTTTCGGTTGGCTGCCATATACGCGTACTCCTCAAAAGGGTGCACCTCGGACGGCGCACAGCAAGTTCTTACCGTGACTTTAATTCGGCCACGCGGGTGCTGGGTCCCCCGGGGCTACTCCACGACGTGGCGGCCCTCCGGCCGCGCGCTGCACGACGCCCGGAACGCGCAGTGTGCGCAGTGCTGTCCGGTGGTCGGGGTGAAGCGCTCGTCGAGGACCTTGCCCGCGGCCGTCGCGAGGAGGTCGCCGATCCACTCCCCGGTAAGGGCCTCCTGGGCCTGCACCTTCGGCAGGCTCTCGCCGCCGTTCTTCTTGGCGGCGCCCTGGCGCAGCTGCACCAGTTCGGCGCCGCCCGGTTCGGGTCGTACGCCTTCGAAGACCTCGTCGGCGGCGCCCTCGCGGAGCGCGAGCTGGTAGACGGCGAGCTGCGGATGGCGGGCGACCTCGGCGGCGCTCGGGGACTGCTTGCCTGTCTTGAAGTCGACTACGTAGGCACGACCTTCCGCGTCCTGTTCGACACGGTCCATGGAGCCGCGTACCCGCACTTCGTAGGAACCGGCTTCCAGGGTCACGTCGAAGCCGTGCTCGCTGGCGACGGGGGTGCGGCTCGCGCGGTCCATCACATGCCACTGGAGGAAGCGCTCAAGCGCCACGCGCGCGTGCTCCTTCTCCTGCGCCGACTTCCAGGGGGCGTCGAACGCGAGCGCGTCCCACACGGAGTCGAGGCGCTCCATGAGGACGGCGAGGTCGGCGGGGGTGCGCCCGGAGGCGACCTCGTCGGCCAGCACGTGCACCACGTTGCCGAAGCCCTGGGCGGCGGTCGCGGGGGCGTCCGCCTTCACCTCGCGGCCGAGGAACCACTGCAGGGCGCAGGTGTTGGCGAGCTGGTCGAGGGCGCTTCCGGAGAGCACGACGGGCTTGTCCCGGTCCCGCAGGGGGACCTCGCTCGCCGTCGGTTCGTACATGCCCCACCAGCGGTAGGGGTGCGCGGCGGGTACGAGGGGGCGCCCGTCGGCGTCGCTCAGCGCGGCCAGGCGGGCCAGGCGCCGGGCCGCCGCCTCGCGCAGGGTGTCGGAGACGCGCGGGTCGACGGTGGTGGCGCGCAGCTCGGCGACGAGCGCGGCGACGGACAGAGGACGCCGTGGGCGGCCCGTTATGTCCTTGGGCTCGACACCGAGTTCGCTCAGGAAGCGGGACGGCTGGTCGCCGTCGTCCGCGGGCGCCTTCACCGCGGTCACGACGAGCCGTTCACGCGCGCGCGTGGCGGCGACGTAGAACAACCGGCGTTCTTCGGAGAGGAGCGCTCCGGGAGTGAGCGGTTCGGCGAGGCCGTCGCGGCCGATGCGGTCGGCCTCCAGGAGGGAGCCGCGGCGGCGCAGGTCGGGCCAGAGGCCCTCCTGGACGCCCGCGACCACCACGAGCCGCCACTCCAGGCCCTTGGAGCGGTGCGCCGTCATCAGCCGTACGGCGTCGGGGCGGGCCGCCCGCCGGGTGAGTGTGTCCGCGGCGATGTCCTGGGCCTCGGTCTCCTCCAGGAAGTTGAGGGCGCCGCGACCGCCCGTGCGCTCCTCCGCGCGGGCGGCGGCGGCGAACAGCGCGCACACCGCGTCGAGGTCGCGGTCGGCGTTGCGGCCTGCCGCGCCGCCGCGGCGCGCGGTGCGCTCGAGCCGCCTGGGCCAGGGCGTGCCGTCCCACAGCTCCCACAGCGCCTCCTCGGCGGTGCCGCCGCCCGCAAGGCGCTCACGGGCCTTGCGGAGCAGCGCGCCGAGCCGCTGGGCACCGCGTGCGTACGCCGGGTCGTGCGCGACGAGGCGCTCCGGCTCGGCGAGGGCGCGGGCCAGCAGCTCGTCGGAGGGCGGCGGCACGTGGTTGCCCGCCGCGCGCTCCTCCTCGCGCAGGGCGCGGCCCAGTCGCCGCAGGTCGGCGGCGTCCATGCCGGCCAGAGGGGAGGTGAGGAGGGCGATGGCGGTCTCGGTGTCCAGCCAGGCGGGTGCGGTGGCTTCCGCGCGCGGGGCGGTCGTCCGGCGCGGGCCGGGTTCCCCGGGGGTGTCGTTTCCGGAGGGGCCGCCTTCTGGAGTGCTGATTTCCGCAGCGGTGCCTTCTGCAGCGGCGCTTCCGGGTGCCTCGGTTTCCAGGACATCGCTTACGGAGGCACCGCCTTCCGAGGCACCGCCCACAGAGGCACCGTCCTCCGAGACACCGCTCACAGAGGCACCCTCTTCCGAGACATCGCTCACTGAAGCCTCCGCTTCGGCGGCCTCGCCCTCGGGACTCCCCTCCCCCGCGGCCCCCGCCTCCGCGTCGTCCACCGCCGTGGCCACCACGCGCAGCGCCGTGAGCAGCGGCGTCACCGCGGGCTCGTGGCGCAGGGCGATGTCGTCGCCGTCGATCTCCAGAGGGACGCCCGCCGCGCTGAGGCTGCGGCGGACCGCGGGAATCGTGCGGGCGCCCGCACGGACCAGGACCGCCATGTCGCCCCAGGGGACGCCGTCCTCCAGGTGGGCGCGGCGCAGGATGTCCGCGATGTTGTCGAGCTCGGTGCCTGCCGTCGGGTAGGTGTACACCTCGACGCGGCCGCCGTCCCTGACCGGCTCCAGCTCCCGGTGGGCCCGCACCTTCTGCGCGGGAAGCCTGGTCAGCGGCATGCGGCGGGTGAGCAGGCGGGTGGCGTCGAGCAGGCCCGCGCCCGACCTGCGGGACGTCCTCAGGACCTCGACCGGCGCCGGGGTGCCGTCCGCGCGCGGGAAGTCGTGCGGGAACTCCAGGATGCCGTTCACGTCGGCGCCGCGGAACGTGTAGATCGACTGGTCGGGGTCGCCGAAGGCGACGAGCGTGCGGCCGCCCCCGGCGAGCGCGTGCAGCAGCCGGACCTGTGCGGGGTCGGTGTCCTGGTACTCGTCCACGAAGACGGCGTCGTACTGCGCGCCGAGCGCCCGCGCCACCTCGGGCCGGCGCGCGAGCAGCACGGCGCGGTGCACCAGTTCCGCGTAGTCGAGCACTCCTTGCAGGTCGAGTACGTCCAGGTACTCGGCGAGGAAGGCCGCTGCCGCGCCCCAGTCGGGCCGGCCGCTGCGGCGCGCGAAGGCGTCCAGGGCGTCAGGGCCGAGCCCCAGCTCCCGGCTGCGGGCGAGCACCGCGCGTACCTCGTCGGCGAAGCCGCGCGTGGTCAGGCAGGCGCGCAACTCGTCCGGCCAGCGGATGTGGCCGTGCCCCTCCCGCGCGAGGTCGATCTGGCCCGCGAGCAGTTCACGTACCGCCACGTCCTGTTCGGGGCCGGACAGGAGCCGCAACGGCTCGACGAACAGATCGGCGTCCTGGTGGGCGCGGACGAGGGCGTAGCAGAAGGAGTGGAAGGTCGTGGCCTGCGGGGCGCGCGCCGCCCCTATGCGCAGCGCCATGCGGTCGCGCAGCTCCACCGCGGCCTTGCGGCTGAAGGTCAGCACCAGGATGCGTGCTGGGTCCCCGCCCTCGGCGACGCGGCGGGCGACGGCCTCCACGAGGGTGGTCGTCTTGCCCGTGCCGGGCCCGGCCAGGACCAGCAGCGGTCCGCTCTCGTGGTCAACCACACCGCGCTGACCTGCGTCCAGGCGAGGGGGGGCCAATGGGGTCGGCGGCGTACGCACCAGTCGGTAGACATCCCGGGCTCCCTGTCGTACCTGGTGGTGCGACGGGTGCCGGGTGTGCCGAGTGGAAGAAGGGGAACTCACGTGGGTCGCCGGTCCTGGTGGGTGTACTGGTCGAAGAGCGGCTTCGTGGTGGCCGCGGGGTGAAGGGGATGCGTGCTGTCGACGCTACGCCAGTGGGCGCGGGGAACGCGTGGCTTCCCCCGTACGGGCCACCAGTTCCCCGCCGTGCCGCCGCATGCCGGAAGCTGTCAGGTGTGAGCCTCCGGAGCCTGCGGGCGAGCGTCATCCGCGGCGACGCCCTCCGCGCCGCCGTGCGCCGCGCCGCCGCCCACCGCACCGCCGTCCCACCGCGCCCGCCGCATGTCGAGCTTCGGGACATGCCCATGGGCGGCGCGCGAGGCCTGCCGCAGCGGCGTGCCCTCCTCCCGGTAGCGCTCAAGGGCGCGCAGTTCATGGCCGGGCAGCAGCACGCCGTCCGAGCGGACCACGCGCCACCACGGAACACCCCCTCCGTAGAGGGCCATCACCCGTCCGACCTGGCGCGGGCCGCCTTCCTCGAGCCACTCGGCGACGTCCCCGTAGGTCATCACCCTCCCCGGGGGGATCAGTTCGGCGACCTCAAGGACCCGTTCCGCGTACTCCGGCAGCGCCTGCCCCGTGTCGTCGGGCCGCGCCTGTCCCGTTCGGCTCTCCTCGCTCATCCGGACCATCCTGCCGTACCCCACCGACATGGTGACGTGCCCACCACGGAGCGTGCCGCAGGCCCCGTGACAGGGCACAAAGTGTCGTTTCGTGACCACTTCGCAGCCTCGCGTTGCCCCCTGGTGCCCCCCTCCGGGGGCGGGACATGCCACCATCGTGCGGGCGGTGACTGGTGATACGAGATCAAGAAGAGGCAACGGAGCGGCAGGGCGTGCATCCCGATGAGAAGGCGGGCACCTCTGCGTCCGAGTCACACCTGGACACCGGTGAGCGCCCCCTGAAGACCGAGAAGACCGACCAGACCAACGAGATCGGGCGGACCGAAGAGGTCGAGAAGGCCCAGGGGCAGGGCGTGGACCGCGGTCCCGACTGCGCCGACGGCGAGGGTGCGCACGTCGACCGCGTCGCGGGCGACGAACCGCTCCTGGCCGCGCGCGTGCACCGCCCGTCCGACCTGATGCGTCTCCTCGTCGGCGTCCTGGCCATCGCCGTGCTCCTGGCCATCGCCGCGTTCGCGCACGGCACGACGTCCGGGCTCGAACAGGACATCGACAAGGGCACGGAGCAGGCGCCCGACCTGCTGATCAAGGTGGCGGGCCTGATCGCCAGCATCGGGGTGCTGCTCGTCCCCGTCGCCTTCGCGATCGAACGCCTAGTCAAACGCGACGGGCTGCGCATCGCCGACGGTGTGCTGGCCGCGGTCCTCGCGCACGGCGTGACGCTCGCCACCGACCTCTGGGTGGCGAAGGCCGCCCCGGACTCCATCCAGGACGCGCTGACCAAGCCGTCCCCGGCCGACGTGCACGCCTTCACCGATCCGGTGCACGGCTACCTCGCACCCGTTATCGCGTACATGACGGCCGTCGGCATGTCCCGCAGACCGCGCTGGCGCCTGGTCCTGTTCGTGGTGCTGCTGCTCGACGCGTTCACGATGCTGGTGACCGGCTACACGACGCCGTTCTCGATCATCCTGACCGTGCTGATCGGCTGGGCGGTCGCGTACGGCACGCTCTACGCGGTCGGCTCACCGAACGTACGGCCGACCGGGCAGACGCTCCTCGTGGGCCTGCGCCACGTCGGCTTCCACCCCGTCAACGCCGCCCGCGAGGAGTCCCCGGACAGCGAGCACGGCGACCGCGGCAGGCGGTATTTCGTCACCATGGAGGACGGCCCGCCGCTGGACGTCACGGTCATCGACCGCGAGCAGCAGGCGCAGGGCTTCTTCTACCGCGTCTGGCGCAGGCTCACCCTGCGGGGCATCACCCAGCGGCGCAGCCTGCAGTCGCTGCGGCAGGCCCTGGAGCAGGAGGCCCTCCTCGCGTACGCGGCCATCGCGGCCGGAGCGAACGCGCCGAAGCTGATCGCCACCTCCGAGCTCGGCCCCGACGCCGTGATGCTCGTCTACGAGCACACGGGCGGCCGCACCCTGGACTCGCTGCCGGACGACGCCATCACCGACGAGTTGCTGTGCGACACCTGGCGCCAGGTGCAGGCACTGCAGTCCCGGCGCATCGCGCACCGCAGGCTCGCGGGCGACGCGGTCCTGGTGGATCGTTCCGGCACCGTGATCCTCACTGACCTGCGCGGCGGCGAGATCGCCGCGGGCGACCTGGTCCTGCGCATCGACATCGCCCAGCTCCTGACCGCCCTCGGCCTGCGGGTGGGGGCCGAACGCGCGGTCGCCGCCGCCGTCGAGGTCCTCGGACCCGACGCGGTGGCCGACTGTCTGCCGCTGCTGCAGCCCATCGCCCTCACCCGCTCCACCCGCGCCACCCTCGCCAGGCTGGCCAGGGAACGGTCCCAGCGCGAGCGCGAGGCCGTCCTCGAGGCCTCCCGCAAGTCCCGGCAGAACGCGCGCGCGGAGGCGGCCGGGGGCGACCCGGCGGACAAGCAGTCCTCGAAGCAGGAGAAGCAGGCGGCCAAGCAGGAGCGGCAGGCCGAGAAGCAGGCCATAGACGACGCCCTGGAGCAGGCCCGCGAGGAGGATCTGCTCACCCAGATCCGCCACCAGGTACTCCTCATCCGCCCGACGGCGCCGGTCGAGCCCGCGCAGCTGGAGCGGATCAGGCCGCGCACGCTGGTCAGCTTCATCGCCGGCGCCATCGGCGCCTACTTCCTGCTCTCGCAGCTCACGCACGTCGAGTTCGGCACCCTCGTCGACGAGGCGGAATGGGGCTGGGTGGCCGCCGCGGTGGGCTTCTCCGCGCTGAGCTACTTCGCGGCGGCGATGAGCCTGCTGGGCTTCGTGCCGGAGCGGGTGCCGTTCCTGCGGGCGGTGGCGGCGCAGGTCGCCGGATCGTTCGTGAAGATCGTGGCGCCCGCGGCCGTCGGCGGTGTCGCGCTGAACACCCGGTTCCTGCAGCGGTCCGGAGTGCGCTCGGGGCTCGCGGTGGCGAGCGTCGGCGCCTCGCAGCTCTTCGGGCTCGGTTCGCACATCCTGCTGCTGCTGATCTTCGGCTATCTGACGGGGACGGAGAAGACCCCGTCCTTCACGCCGTCCCGCACCGTCATCGCCGGTCTGCTGTCGGTCGCGGTCCTCGTCCTCGTGGTGACCGCCATCCCGTTCCTGCGGAAATTCGTCGTCACGCGCGTGCGGTCGCTTTTCGCCGGGGTCGTGCCGCGCATGCTGGACGTACTGCAGCGGCCGCAGAAGCTGCTCACCGGCATCGGCGGGATGCTGCTGCTCACCCTGATGTTCGTGCTCTGCCTGGACGCTTCGGTGCGGGCCTTCGGCAACGAGCAGATGACGTCGCTGAGTCTCGCGAGCGTCGCGGTCGTCTTCCTCGCGGGCAACGCCCTGGGATCGGCGGCGCCGACGCCGGGCGGTGTGGGCGCGGTCGAGGCGACGCTGACCCTCGGTCTGATCGCGGTGGGCGTCCCCAAGGACGTGGCGGCCCCCGCCGTGCTGCTCTACCGGCTCCTGACGCTGTGGCTGCCGGTGCTTCCGGGGTGGCTCTTCTTCAACCATCTGACGCGAAAGGGTCTCCTCTGAAGAGGGGGCCACTCAAGGGAGAGGACGCCGCTCCGGCGTATCCGTTCCTCACCCACACGGCCCGCGCCCATAGCGTCCCGTCAGGGTCCCCCGCAGGATGGGCCCATGCCCACACAGTCCCAGCCGCGCGTCACCGCGCTGGCCGCCGCCACCCTGCTCCTGTCCGCCGCGCTCTCGGCGTGCGGCGGAGCCGACTCCAAGGACGAGGATCTGCCGGCTCAGAAGCTGAGCTGGAAGGACTGCCCCGCGCCCGCCGCCTCCGAGGGCGGCGGCGAGGCCCCGTCCCCGCTGCCGGGCGGCGCCGAATGGCAGTGCGCCACCATGAAGGCGCCTCTCGACTGGTCGAAGCCGAAGGGCGACACGGTCGACATCGCGTTGATCAAGGCGGCCACGACCGGTGGCAAGGACAAGCGCATCGGCTCCCTCGTCTTCAACTTCGGCGGCCCCGGCGGCTCGGGCATCACCACGCTGCCCGCCTTCGCGGAGGAGTACGCCAAGCTCCGCACCCGCTACGACCTGGTGAGCTTCGACCCACGGGGCGTCGGCCGCAGCGCGGGCATCAGATGTGAGGACGACGAACAGCTCGACAAGTACTTCCAGCAGGACTCCACACCCGACGACGACGCCGAGCGGAAGAAGCTCGTCGAGAACGTGAAGTCCTTCAACGGCGGCTGCGAGCAGAACGCAGGCAACACTCTGCCGCACGTCCGCACCACCGACGCGGCCCGCGACATGGACCTGATGCGCCAGGTCCTCGGCGACGACAAGCTGCACTACTTCGGCATCTCGTACGGCACCGAACTCGGCGGCGTCTACGCACACCTGTTCCCCAAGAAGGTGGGACGGGCCGTCTTCGACGCGGTCGTCGATCCCACCGAGAACTCCGAAGAGGGCTCGCTCGGCCAGGCCCGGGGGTTCCAGCTCGCGCTCGACAACTTCGCGAAGGACTGCGCGTCCCAGCAGGACGACTGCCCGGTCGGCGATACGGCACAGGACGTCAAGGCGAAGATCGCCAAACTCCTGAAGGACCTGGACGGCAAGCCGATCCGGGGCCTCCCGCCGCGCGAACTGACGCAGACCGCCGCCACCAACGGCATCGCCCAGGCCCTGTACTCCAAGGACTTCTGGCCGTACCTCACCCAGGGCCTCGAAGAGGCCTACAGGGGCGACGGCAAGATCCTGATGGCGCTCTCCGACTCGATGAACGGGCGCAACGAGGACGGCGAGTACAGCAACATCCAGTCGGCCAACGTCGCCATCAACTGCGCGGACGACACGGCGCGTTACACCCCGCAGTACGTCGAGAAGAAGCTCCCCGAGTTCCGCGGGGCCTCCCCGCTGTTCGGCGACTACCTGGCGTGGGGCATGCTCGGCTGCACCGACTGGGCGGTCAAGGGCCAGGCCGCCCACCCCGACGTGAGCGCCCAGGGCGCGCCGCCCGTCGTCGTCATCGGCAACACCGGCGACCCGGCCACACCGTACGAGGGCGCGCACAAGATGGCGCAGGCGCTGGGCAAGGGTGTCGGCGTCGAGCTGACGTACAAGGGCCAGGGGCACGGGGCGTACGACAGCAAGAACAAGTGCGTGCGGGACGCCGTGGACGGCTATCTGCTGGAGGGCAGGACGCCCAAGGCGCAGACGGTCTGCTCCTGACCCGCGCGGGACGGAAATCGCCCGCGCCCGGACCGCCGTCACCCGCGCCCGGACCGCCGTCACCCGCGCGCCGGACCGCCAACCCCGGGCGCCCCAACCGATGTCAGAGGCCCCACCTACTATGGCCTGACTGTCTTCCAAGGGGGGAAGCGCCTCAATGCAGCGTTTTGTACGGTCCACGGCTCTGGCCGCGGCGGGGGTGCTGGTGGCGGGCCTGGCCGCCGGCTGCGGCTCGTCCGGCGACGGGGGCGGGGAGGACGGGAAGGGCCCTTCGGCGACCGCTCCCGAGCCGAGGCCGAAGCCGGATCCCTCCTCGACCCTGCCCGCCTCGCTGACCTCCCAGAAGCTGGACTGGAGCCGCTGCGAGGCGCCCGAGAAGGGCAGTGCGCCGGGTGCCGAGTGGCAGTGCTCGACGCTCGAGGTCCCGCTGGACTACGCGAGACCGGGCGGCGAGACCATCGGGATCGCCCTGATCCGCGCCAAGAGCACGGGCAAGGGCGACCGCATCGGCTCCCTCCTCTTCAACTTCGGCGGTCCGGGCGGCTCGGGCGTCTCGGGCCTCCCGTCCTTCGCCGATTCCTACACCAAGCTGCGTGAGCGGTACGACCTGGTCAGCTTCGACCCGCGCGGGGTCGCGGCGAGCAAGGGCGTGCGCTGCCGGGACGACGCGGCGACGCGGGCCGCCGAGAAGAAGATCGACCTCACACCGGACACTCCGGCAGAGGAGAAGGCCTACTTCAAGGACGCGGCAGACTTCGGAGCGGGCTGCGCGCGGAACGCGAAGAACGTCATCGAGCACATCTCGACGGTCGAGGCGGCCGGCGACATGGACGTCATGCGCCAGGTCCTCGGCGACGACAAGCTGCACTACTTCGGCGTCTCGTACGGCACCGAACTGGGCGGCACGTACGCCCACTTGTTCCCCCGGCGCGTCGGCCGCCTCATGTTCGACGCGGTCGTCGACCCGAGCGCGGACGCGATCGGCCACGCGGAGAACCAGGCGAAGGGCTTCCAGCGCGCCCTGGACAACTACTTCAGGGCCCAGGGCGAGGACCCGAAGGCGGGGAGCGCGAGGATAGCGAAGCTGTTCAAGCGCCTGGACGCCGCGCCGATGCGCGCCTCGGGCGACCGGAAGCTGACCGAGTCCCTGGCGAGCACGGGAATCCTCGTCACGCTCTACAGCAAGCAGACGTGGCCCGCGCTGACCCGCGGCCTGGCGGACGCCGAGAAGGGCGACGGCTCGACGCTGCTCCAGCTCGCCGACGCCTACAACGAACGCGACGCCTCCGGGCGCTACAGCACGCAGAGCCACTCGCAGCGGGCCATCTCCTGCCTGGACGCGAAGACGCGGACCTCTCCGGAGGAGGCGAAGAAGCGCCTGGGCCGCTTCCGTGAGATATCGCCGGTCTTCGGGGAGTTCATGGGCTGGGACACGGCCGGCTGGTGCCACGAGTGGCCGGTGGCCGGGCTGCACGACTCCCCCGACGTGAGCGCGCCGGGCGCCGACCCCATCCTCGTCGTCGGCAACACCGGCGACCCGGCCACCCCCTACGAGGGCGCCCGCAAGATGGCGGACGAACTCGGCAAGGACGTCGGCGTCCACCTCACGTGGAAGGGCGAGGGCCACGGGGCGTACGGCAACGGCAGCTCCTGTGTCGACGACACGATCAACGCGTACCTGCTGGAGGGCGAGGCCCCGAAGGACGGCAAGGTCTGCTCATGAGAAACGCCCCGCTCACCAAGAGGTGAGCGGGGCGTTTCCAGCAGGCCGATGGGCTGTCCGGCAGGCAGGTCTAGTACACCGGCTTCTCGGGCTCGATCTGGTTGACCCAGCCGATCACGCCGCCGCCCACGTGCACCGCGTCCGCGAAGCCCGCGGACTTCAGCACGGCGAGAACTTCCGCGGAGCGGACACCCGTCTTGCAATGCAAGACGATCTTCCGGTCCTGCGGGAGGTCCTGGAGGGCGGTGCCCATGAGGAACTCGTTCTTCGGGATCAGCTTGGCGCCGGGGATCGAGACGATCTCGTACTCGTTCTGCTCGCGTACGTCGATGATCTCGATCTTCTCGTCGGCGTCGATCCACTCCTTGAGCTGCTTGGGAGTGATCGTCGAACCGGCCGCCGCTTCCTGGGCCTCCTCGGAGACGACGCCGCAGAAGGCCTCGTAGTCGATGAGCTCGGTGACGGTCGCGTTCGGGCCGCAGACCGCGCAGTCCGGGTCCTTGCGGACCTTGACCTGGCGGTACTGCATCTCCAGGGCGTCGTAGATCATCAGGCGGCCGACCAGCGGGTCGCCGACACCGGTCAGGACCTTGATCGCCTCGGTGACCTGGATGGAGCCGATCGACGCGCAGAGCACGCCGAGCACGCCGCCCTCGGCGCAGGAGGGGACCATGCCGGGCGGCGGGGGCTCCGGGTAGAGGCAGCGGTAGCACGGGCCGTGCTCGCTCCAGAAGACGGACGCCTGGCCGTCGAAGCGGTAGATGGAGCCCCAGACGTACGGCTTGTTGAGGAGCACGCACGCGTCGTTGACCAGGTAGCGGGTCGCGAAGTTGTCCGTGCCGTCGACGATCAGGTCGTACTGGCCGAAGATCTCCATCACGTTGTCGGCCTCGAGCCGCTCTTCGTGGAGGATCACGTCGACGTACGGGTTGATGCCGAGGACCGAGTCCTTCGCGGACTCCGCCTTGGAGCGGCCGATGTCCGCCTGGCTGTGGATGATCTGGCGCTGCAGGTTGGACTCGTCGACCTCGTCGAACTCGACGATGCCGAGCGTGCCGACACCGGCCGCGGCCAGGTACATCAGGGCCGGCGACCCGAGGCCACCGGCGCCGACGCACAGCACCTTGGCGTTCTTCAGCCGCTTCTGCCCGTCCATCCCGACATCCGGGATGATCAGGTGGCGGGAGTACCTGCGAACCTCGTCGACGGTGAGCTCGGAGGCGGGCTCGACCAGGGGTGGCAGCGACACGGGGACTCCGTTGGTCGGTATTTCGGAACGGTTGTTCTCCACGTAACACTGCCACGCCCTTTTTCATTCCGAGATACCCGTCCCGATACGCGAGACGATTTCGTCCCAGTACCCGGGCAGGGACTCCCACGGGTCGCCGTGACCGCGCCCTTCCACCCGGTCGGTGAAGTAGATCGTCGAGGCGCCCTGCCAGCGCGCGATGCGCAGCGCCTCGTCCAGGTGGCCGAGCGGCATGCCGTGCACGAAGTGGCAGAAGCGCTCCGGCGGATGGTCGGCGGTCCACTCCGCCACCTGTGACCAGCGGTAGTCGCTCCACGGCCCCGCGAAGGTCACCAACTGGTCGCCCGTCTCGGCGTATCCGGGGTAGGGGTGGGAGCCGTGGCCGAGCACGATGTGCGCGTCGTCGACCAGCGCGCGCAGGGTCGCCACCGTCCGGCGGACGTCGGGAAGCGCCGCCCGTTCGGTCGGGCAGCGGTCCAGGGAGAAGCCGTCGACCCGGTACCAGTCGAGGTAGCGGTGCGCGTCGGAGACCAGCTCCCCGAAGGAGCGGGCGCCGTACGCCGTGTCGAGGTGGCCGAGCACGCGGATGCCCGCGTTCCGCAGTCGGCCCGCCGCTTCGAGGCAGTGCGGGTCGGGCCGCTCGCCGGGACCGTTCGCGACATTGAGGACGACCCACTTCAAAGGGGCGCCGGGCCGGGTCAGTTCGGCCCATTCGACGGGGGCGACGAGCGGGTGGGCGAAGCCCGGGATGCCGAAGCCGACGCGCACCTCGGTGCTCGCGGTGCCCCTGTCGGCCCTGGTCAGATGCGGCATGCGGCCTCCATCCAGATGTCGGCGAGCGACTCTTCGAGGTTGATGCGGGGCCTCCATCCGAGCCGGTCGCGCGCGGTGCGGACATCGGCCTGCTGCCAGCTACCGCAGCCGTCGGGGTAGGGGTACGCGGCGGCCGGGGGGCCGTGTTCGGCTTCGCCGCGCGGGTGACCGATGACTCCCCGCACGGGGACCTGGTCCAGTTCGTGCAACGCGCCGCCGTACCCCGCGACGCGGGCCAGGACCGCGGCCGCGTCGCGCAGCCGTACGGCACGGCCCGAGCCGATGTTGACGACGCCCTGGGCGGCGGAGAGCGAGGCGGCGTGCACGGCGCGCGCCACGTCGCGCACGTCGACGAAGTCCCGTTGCACGCCGAGCCCGCCCAGCTTGAGCTCGCCGTCACCGGCCTGCATCGCGCGCCGCATGGCCTCCGCGAGCCGCCCGAGCGGCGACCCCGCGGGCGTACCGGGCCCGGCGGGCGAGAACACCCGCAGGACGACGGCGTCGAGTCCGGAGCCGAGCACCAGTTCGGTGGCCGCCAGCTTGCTGACGCCGTAGGGCCCGCCGGGGCGCGGCACCGCGTCCTCGGCCGTGGAGGAGCCCGGCTGGCTCGGGCCGTACTCGGCGCCGCAGCCGAGCTGCACGAGGCGGGCCCCGCAGCCGCTGCGGCGCAGGGCTTCGCAGACGGTGGCGACGGCGACGGTGTTGTGCCGGGTCAGGTCGCGGGCGCCGCCGCGGGTGGCACCGGCGCAGTTGATGACGACGCCCGGATGCACGGCGTCCAGGAAGCGGGTGAGCGCGCCGGGGCTTCCGCTGGCGAGGTCGAACCGTACGTCCGAGTCGTCGCCGCGACCGAGCGCGGTGAGCTGCACGGCCGGGTCGGCGAGCAGCCGGTCGGCGACGAACCGGCCGAGGTATCCGTTGGCTCCGATCAGCAGCACCCTCATCGGGCGCCTCCCGGGGTGGCCGCTCGGAGGCGGAGACGGCTGCGGGTGGTCATCTGTCTTTCTCCTTCGGGGTGTTGCCGTGGTGCACGGGATGAGGCCCGCGGTGTCGGCCCCGCGGGAGAGTGGTCGTGCCGGTCTTGGTGCGGCGGCTCACGGTGCGTCCCGGGCGCCGAAGTGGGCCGAGGCGAGGGTCAGGGTCCTGGCCGCGTGGACCAGGAGGGCGAGGGCCGCCGCGCCGCACGCGAGGGCCGGTACGACACCGGGGCCCCACGCGTCGACGGCGGCCCTGACGGGGGCGGCCAGTGCGTCGCAGCCGGGCAGCCGGCCCGCGAACACCAGGGCGGGGGCGGCCGCTTCGCAGGTGCCCGCTGCGCCGAGCAGCAGGGTGGGGGCGCGCGTGAAGCCGTAGACGCCGAGGAGCCGGGCGAGCAGCAGCAGTGCGCCGAGCGCGGCGGCTCCGAGGAGTGCGGGAGGGCCGTGGACGGGGTGGCCGCCCGGGCGGCCACCCACATCGCCGAGCAGCGCGTCCGCCGTCGCGAGCAGCGCCCCGAGAGCCGCCAGGAAGAGCGCGAACACGCCGAGCAGCAACGGCCTTACGGAGGAGGCAAACTCGTCGAGCCCACGGCTGGCGGCGAGCCTGCGCCCGGCCCGTACGGCGAAGAGGCGGGCGCACCACGTCGCGGGTGCGACGGCGAGGGCGAGGCCGAGGAGCGGGGCGACCGCGGGGTCCCAGAGATCGCCGGGTCCGTCGGTGCCGTCCGCGACGACGCCCCGTAACAGGCCGTCGCCGAGCAGGGCGTACGCGAGGAGCCAGCACACGCACGCGCGCGTGGCGTGCGCCGGGCGGGCGACGGCGCGCAGTGGCCCGTACCGCAGGGCGATACGCAGTGCCACGCCGACGGCGAGCGCGCCGACGGGTACGGCCACGAGCCGCGTGTCTCCCTCACCGAGGACCAGCCCGGCCACGGCCGCGGCGCAGGCGGCACCGGGCAGCAGCGCGAAGAGGGCCCAGCCGGTGGGTACGGCGGGGGCGAGGTCGGGGGTGGTGCGGTGTGCGGGGCGCGCGCCTTCATGTACTTCCCTACGCCCGTCGGTACGTCCCTTCGTACGCCCCTCGGTGCGCCCCTTGCCGGGGGAGGCCGCGCCCGGGGTGTCGTCCCCGTCGCGCGGCACGCGCGCGTACATCTCCTCGGCGAGCGCGAACACGTCCCGGTGCCGGAAGCGTGCGGCCGCCCTGTCGGTGACCCCGTGGGCCTCCAGGCCCACCGCGATCTCCAGCGGGTCGACGGCGCGCTCGCACAGCTCGCGGTGGCGGTGCATGAGGGCTTTCACGGGGTCGGCGGGGCCGCGGCGTGGGGGGTTGGCGCGGGGGCCGGGCGAGTGCGCTTCGGTGGTGACGGTGCCGCCGTTGCCGTTTCCGCTCACCCTGCTGCGGCCGTCGGCGCCGTCTCCGCTGCCGTAACCCCGCCCTTTGCCCCGCGCGTCCCACCCGCTGTCGCCGTCACCGTCGCCCTCGCCCTCGCTGCCGCTAGCGCTTGCGCCTGCGCCTGCGCCTGCGCCGAAGGCAGGCACGTACTCCGCCGGGCCCACCAACCCCTCCGGAGCACGCGGCCCGTCCACCGCGTCCACGGCCTCGACGGCGTCCACAGCTCCCTCGACTCGCTTCATACGGCGGCCCCCTCCTCCGTCACGGCCCAGCTCGGCACCCCGCCGCTCTCGGCACCCGGCTGCGCTCCGGACGACGTGGGCCCCACCGCGACCGCCCACCGGCCAGGGAGATACGCCTCCGCCGGATGCGCGAACGGCACCGGTTCGCCCGCCTCGTCCACCGCGTCCCTGCGCACCGGGCAGTGCGAGACGATGTCCAGGTAAATGCTTCGAAATGCCGCGATGTTCTGCTCGACGGTGAAGAGTTCGAGGGCTCGCGCCCGCGCCGCCGCGCCCAGGCGCGCACGTCGGCCGGGGTCGCGCAGGAGCGCCACGCACGCCTGAGCGAGCGCCCTCGGATTGCGCGGCGGCACGACGAGTCCCGTACCGCCGATGACCTCCACCACCGCGCCGACATCCGTCGAGACGGTCGCGCGCCCGCAGAACATCGCCTCGACCAGGCTGATCGGGAAGCCCTCGACGACGCTGGACAGGACGACGATGCCTCCACCGGCGTACGCGTCGGCGAGTTCGGGCACGTCGGGGCCGCCGATCTCCTCGAAGGAGACGGGGTTCGTGCCGACGGCGTGTGCGCCCTCCGCCTCGTCGGGGAACAGCTGTGCGGCGAGGGCCCGGCAGTGCGCGAGGTACTCCAGGGCCGCGGGCCCCTCGGCGGGCGCCCCGACGATCCGCAGGCGCGCCCCCGGCACCTCCCCGCGGATCGCCGCGAAGGCGTGGAGCAGGGAGATCAGGTCCTTGGCGGGCTCGACACGGCCGACCCACAGGAGCGTGTCGGGGTCGGTCGTGAACGCGTCGTAGCCCCGCTCGCCGATCTCCGTGAAGCGGTCGGCCTCCATGCCGGGGTAGACCGTGCGCAGCTTGGCGCGGTCGGCGCCGCAGCGCTCCTGCCAGCGCCGGGCGTGGGTGTTGCCGGGGGTGATGAGGGCGGCCCCGCGGTACACCTCGGCCGCGAGGAGGCCGTGGAAGGAGGCGAGCAGCGTCCTCGCGGGCGCGCTCAGGTCCATGTCGCCCGCGGCGAGGTAGTGCGCCCGCAACTGCACGCCGTACTCGGTCACGAGCAGCGGCACTCCGGCGAAGTGTCCGGCGAGGAGTCCCGGCAGCGCGGCGGGCCCGCCGGAGGTGGCGTGGCACAGGTCGACGGCGCCGAGCCCGTCGGCGCCGTACCAGTCGAGGGAGAGCGGCCGCAGCGCCCGCTCCATCAGATCCACTGTGGTGAGCAGGTCGCAGACGCGGGCCGCGCGGGCGGCGCGCGGTGCGCCGGGCGCGCGGCAGGCGCGCTCCAGGGCGCGGACGGCGGATTCGGAGCGCAGCGCGCCGACCAGGCCGCCCTCGTCACGGGCGAGTTCGGCGAGCCCGTACAGCGCGTTGCTGAAACGGTCCGCCACCTCGTCGCGGCCGTCCCGCGCCGCTCGGTCGACGCCGTCGGAGCCATCCCGGCAGACCACGTCGGCCAGCTCCCCGAAGCACTCCGCGAACCGGCGCCTGGCCCGCCGTCCGCGTCCGCCGCGGGGCCCCGCGGCACGGAGCGCCTCGTCGTCGGTGGTCCACAGCGGCGCCGTGCGCACCCGGCCGATGCGGGGCGGCAGTTCGACCCAGCCCCGCGCCTCCTGCCGCTCGCTGCGGCTGAGTGCGTAGACGTCGAACTCGTGCTGCCCGAGCCCGCGCACGAGCCGGTCGCACCAGAGCCGGGCCTCACCGTTCACATACGGGTAGCCACCCTCCGTAAGCAGTCCGACGCGCACGAGCGCACCCCCGATCTCCCGTCTGGGGAGCCGCCGGACCGGCGGCTCGCAGCGGGAAGAACGTATGCGGTCATGCGGGTGGCGCGACGGACGGTTGTCCATCGCGCCACCAGAAGGGGTGAACGGCAGTAACTTTCCCGCGTCGGTCGCGTTCCGTCGCGCTATAGCCCCGCGGAAGCCGCGTTTCGCCACGGAACGTCAGGCTGCGACCGCCCCTGGCCTCGCGCCACCCGCACGCCCCCTACGGGCGCCTCACACCCCTGCGAGCTCCTCGCGCGCCGCCCGCCGCCGCGCCGCCACCTCCGGGTCGAGCGCGGGCACCGCCGCGAGCAGCCGCCGGGTGTAGGGGTCACGGGGCGCCCCGTAGACCTCCGCCACCGGGCCCTGCTCGACGATCCGCCCCTGTCGCATCACCGCGACCCGGTCGCTGACCTGCCGGACCACCGCGAGGTCGTGCGCGACGAAGACCAGGGCGAGCCCGAGCTCCCGCTGCAACTCGGCGAGCAGCGCCATGACCTGGGCCTGAGTCGTCACGTCGAGGGCGGAGACCGGCTCGTCGCACACGATGAGGCGGGGTTCGGCGGCGAGCGCCCGCGCGATGCCGACGCGCTGGCGCTGTCCGCCGCTGAACTCGTGCGGGTAGCGGTCGTAGTGCGCCGGTTCGAGGCCGACGCGCTCCAGGAGGGCGCGCACACGGTCTCGCACGAAGGCGTCGTTCTCGCCCCGTGCCCGCAGCGGGTCGGCGATGGACTCGCCGATGGAGCGCCGCGGGTTGAGCGAGGAGACGGGGTCCTGGAACACCATCTGCACCCCGGGCACCACCCGGCCGCCGGGCTTCTCCGCACCCCCGTGGCGGAGCTGCCCGGCGGTCGGTTCCAGGAGGCCGACGAGCATGCGCCCGAGCGTGGTCTTGCCGCTGCCGCTCTCGCCGACGACGCCGAGGGTCTCCCCGCGGCGGACGGTGAGCGAGACGTCGTCGACGGCGGTGACCGCGCGCTTCCCTCGCCCGAACTCACGCCGGAGCCCGACGGCTTCGAGCACGACCTCGCCCGGCTCCCCGGCGGCCGGCACGAGCGGTGCGTCCACCCGGGGCACGGCTTTGAGGAGTTCCTGCGTGTACGCCTCCCGGGGCGCGCCGAGGACGTCCCGCACCTCGCCACGCTCCACCGCGCGCCCGTCCCGCATGACGAGCACCTCGTCGGCGCTCTCCGCGGCGACGCCCACGTCGTGGGTGACCAGGAGCAGGCCCATGCCGGTCTCGGTCCGCAGCGCGTGCAGCAGGTCCAGGATCTGGGCCTGGACGGTGACGTCGAGCGCGGTGGTCGGCTCGTCGGCGACGAGCAGCGCGGGCTCGCAGGCCAACGCCATGGCGATGAGGGCTCGTTGACGCATGCCGCCGCTGAACTCGTGCGGGCGCGAGCGGGAGCGGCGGGTCGCGTCGGGAATGCCGACCCGGTCGAGCACTTCCACGGCACGCGCGCGTGCCGCCCGCCTGGACGCTCCGGTGTGCACGCGGTACACCTCGGCGATCTGGTCGCCCACCGCGTAGTACGGGTCGAGGGAGGAGAGCGGGTCCTGGAAGACCATTGCGGCCTTCCCGCCGCGCAGCCCGCGCAGTTCGGCCTCGGACGCCGCCTGTACGTCGACGCCGTCGACGAGGATGGACCCGTCGACGCGCGCCCCCGTGCCCCGGTGAAGGCCGAGGAGCGCGGACGCCACGGTGGACTTGCCGGATCCCGACTCGCCGACGAGGGCGAGCGCGCCGCCCGCTTCCAGCGAGAAGGAGAGCCCGTCGACCGCGTGCACCCCGGAGCCGAACTCCACCGACAAGTCGGTGACTTGAACAAGACTCACGACAGCACCACCCGTCGGTCGGCCACCGCGTACAGGACGTCCGCGACGGCATTGGCGAGCACCACGAAGAAGCCGGTGACCAGGACCATCCCGACCACCACCGGCAGGTCGACGACCTTGACCGCGTGCACGAGTTCGCGCCCGAGTCCGGGCAGTCCGAACAGCGTCTCGCTGAGCACCGCGCCGCCGAACATCGACCCGAAGTCGTTGGCGGTCAGCGCGATGACGGGCGCGACGGCGCCGCGCAGCGCGTGCTTCCCGATGATCGACCGCTCCCCCACGCCGTACGCGCGAAAGGTCCGCACATGGTCGTCGGCGAGGGTCTCCAGCATCGAGGAGCGGGTCAGGCGCGCGTACTTGGCGGCCTCGATGAGGGCCAGCGAGAGCCAGGGCAGGAGCAGGTTCCACGCCCACTGCGTCGGATCGTCGGCGAAGGGGACGTACTGCGGGAAGGGCAGCCACTGGAGCTGACCGCAGACCACGATCATCAGGAGCAGGCCGATCACGAAGACGGGCGTGGCGGTGCCCGCGAGCGTGACGGCGGTCAGCACGCGCTCGCTGATCCGGCCGCGCCGCCAGGCGGAGAGCACGCCGGCGCCCACCCCCAGGAGGAGCCACAGCACCATCGCGCCCAGCGCGAGCGACCCGGTGACCGGCAGCTTCGTCGTGATCAGCGTGGTGACCTGCTGGTCGCTCTGGTAGGAGATCCCGAGGCAGGGTGCGGAGCAGTGTTCGGTGCCGGTGCCCGTCGAGTAGTCCTGGCCGACGACGATTCCTTGCAGGAAGTCCCAGTAGCGGACGTACAGCGGATCGTCGAGCCGCAGCTGCTCGGCGACCTGCTGGACCTGGGCGGGTGAGCAGCGCGGGCCGCAGGTGATCTGGGCGACGTCGCCCGGAGCGGTGTAGAAGACCGCGTAGACGATGACGGAGAGGGCGAGGAGCGTGACGACGGCGCCGATGAGGCGCCGCAGCAGGAATCCGGGGAGGCCGGTCATGCGCGGGCCTCCTGCTTCCGGCCCGTGCCGATCCGCAGCCGCGACGTGGCCCGCGGGTCGAGCGCCGTGCGCACGCCGTCACCGAGGACGGTGAGGGCGAACACGGTCACGAACAGCGCGCCCGCCGGGTACAGCAGGTACTGCGGCGCCGCCTGGTACCAGACGTCGGCGGACGTGAGCATCTGGCCCCATGACGCGGTGGGCGGTTTCACGCCCACGCCGAGGAAGGAGAGCGCGGCCTCGACGGTGATGTTGGTGGGGACGAGCAGCGCCGCGTAGGTGATGACGGGCGCGGCGAGGGCTGGCAGCAGTTCGCGGCGGGCGATCCGCACGGAGCCCCAGCCGCTGAGCCGCGCGGCGGCCACGTGGTCGAGCTCCTTGAGCGTGATGGTCTGCGCGCGCACGATCTTGGCGAGGCCGCCCCAGGCGACGAGCCCGATGACGAGGGCGACGAGCACGGGCCGCGGGAATCCACTGGGCACGACCGCCATCAGCGCGAGTGCGAAGACCATGAGCGGCAGGGCCGCCATGACGTCGGTGGCCCTGCTGAGCACCTGGTCGACCCAGCGGTTGCCGAACCCGGCGGCCGTCCCGACCGCCACACCGACGATGACCTGCACGACGGTCGCGGCGAGCGCGACGCCGAGCGAGACCCGGGCCCCGTACACCAGGCGCGCGAAGAGGTCGCGGCCGGTCTGCGGCTCGACGCCGAGCCAGTGCTCGGCGCTGATCCCGCCGAGCGGGCCGACCGGCACGCCGCCGCGCGCCGAGTCGATGAGGTCCGGGTGGTACGCGGTGGGGTCCTGCCCCTCCAGGGCGGTGAGCAGCGGCGCGGCGAGCGCCACGACGACGAGCAGCGCGACGACGCCCGCCGCGACGAGGGCGGCGCGCTGCTCGCGCAGCCGCCCCCAGAAGCGCGAACCTGCGATCACTTCGACTCCACCGCGACCTGCGAGACGTCGAGCACACCGGTCCAGTCGCTGATGACGACGTTCTTGACGTCCTTGCCGTACAGGCGCTTGTAGACCGGGTGGAAGAGCGGCACGGTCAGTGCCTTCTCGCCGACCTTCTTGTCGAGTGCGCCCCACCGCTCGGCGGCGGCCTTCAGGTCGGTCAGCTTGTTGATCTCGTCGATCTCGTCGTTGACGGACTTGTCGTCGAGGAAGCCGGTGTTGAAGTTGGCGCCGTCCTTCACGATCTGCCGACCGTCGAAGATCGGGGCGAGGAAGGGGCCGCCGGAGGGCCAGTCGGCGCCCCAGTGGGCGAGGAAGAGGCCGGGCTCGTCCTTGGCGCTGTGGGTCTTGTCCTTGTAGTCGTTGTCCTCGAGGCCCTGGAGCTTGACGGTGATCCCGGCCTTCTTCAGGGAGTCCTGGATCGCGGTCGCGATCTCGGGGCTCGTCTCGAAGTCCTTGGCGTTGGAATGCGTGAGCGTGATGGTCAGCCCGTCCTTGTGACCGGCTTCCTTCAGGAGCTCCTTGGCCTTCTCCGGGTTGCCGGACGGGCCCGCCGGGAAGTGGTCGTACTTCGTGTATCCGAATGATTTCTGGTTCGGCAGGTACGTGGTGGCGGGCTCGGCGAGGGAGGAGCCGCCCGCGGCGTTGACGACGGAGGAGCGGTCCACGGCGTAGGAGATGGCCTGGCGGACCTTCGGGTCGTCGAACGGCTTCACCTTCGGGTTGAAGGCGAGGTAGTTCGTGTAACCGAAGTGGCCGGTGCCGACGTGCGAGGCCAGCTCCTTGTCGCCGGTGACCTTGGCGAGTTCGGCGGGGCCGAGGTTGGTGTCGGTGGTGACGGCGGCGGCGTCGGCGCCCTGGCTCGCGGAGAGCCGCTGGTTGATGACGGACGAGTCGAGCCCGGAGCGTACGTCGATGACGTCCGGGTAGGCCTTGCGCTCCGGATCGGTCTTCGCGGACCAGTGCGGGTTGCGCTCCAGGCGCAGCCGCTCGCCGTCGTTCTCGTTCTTGACGACCTTGTAGGGCCCGGACGAGACGGGGTGCTCCTCGTACTTCGTGCCCTTGTCCTTGCTCTTCGGGACGGGCGTGAACTGCGTCTGGGTCGCGAGGTAGGGGAATTCGCCCTCGGGCTTGTTCAGGTGGAAGACGATGGTCCGCTCGTCGGGCGTCTCGATGGACGCGAGCCCCTTGCCGCTCTTGTCCTTGTACGGCCCCTGGTACTTGTCCCCGCCGATGAGCCAGTCCCGCAAGTAGGGCGCGCCGCCGCTGAGTTCGGCGGCGAAGGACCGCTCGATGCCGTACTTCACGTCCGCCGAGGTGATCGCCGAGCCGTCCTCGTACTTGACGCCCTTCTTCAGGGTGTACGTCCACACGGTGGCGTCCTTGCTCGGCTTGCCCAGGTCCGTGGCGAGGTCCGGGACGACCTCCGCGCCCTTGGCGCCGTCCTCGCGGTTGCGGGTGGTCAGGGTGCGGAAGACGAGGCTCGGCACGTTGCCGCCGCCGGAGGTGTAGAGCCGCGCGGGGTCGAAGTCGATCTGCGGGTCGCGGTTGAGGACGGTGAGCGTGCCGCCCTCGGTGGGCTTGCCGTCGCCGCTCCCGGCGCCGTTGTCCTTCGGGCCCGCGCAGGCGACGGCGCCCGAGGCCAGGACCAGGCTGACGGATGCCGCTGCCACGCGGCGGGCTATGACGGACGTTTGGCGCATCGGGGAAAGACCTCTCGGGGGCGCTGCGCGAAGGGCAGCGGAGCAATGGGAATCGAGCAGAGACCGAGCGGAGCTCGCCCCGGGAGAAGGCGCGGAGACGCGGCACAGAAGGCGGCGTGGAAACAGCTGAACCGGGTTACGGACGGCCGAAAGGGATTACGGGACGACCGGGTCCTGAACAGCTGGGAAAGAGCGACGCACTCGCCGGGGCGGGCGTCAGCAACAGTGAATGTCGGCCACGCAGAGCGCGGTCACGCCGAACAGCGCCAGCTCAATGGCGGCGCTCGACGGGGCGTGATGGTTCGACATGCGGAGAAATATGAACGAACTTCCGACAGATGTCAAAGCGGCGCCCCTCCCCGCGAGGGCGCCCCGCCTCAACTCTTGGGGAACACCCAGGGGTTGGCCTTGCACTTGATGCCGTCGTGCTCGAGGAACTTCGTCTGCTGCTGCATGACGGGGGCGAGGGCACCGTCCTTGGTGCAGTCCGTGTGATTGTGGCCGAGCCGGTGCCCGACCTCGTGATTGAGGAGCATCTGGCGGTAGGGGTAAATGGCGCTGCCGAATTTCTTCTTGACCGCGTCACCGTAGGTCTTGGCGCCCTGCGCCCACCGATAGGCGTTGATCATCACGCGGTCCGTCGCCGCGGAATCGCACGAAACGTTGTCCTGGGTCGTGTCCAGACCGGATTTCGCGCACCAGGCCGCGGTCGTCCCCGGGCTCGCCAGCGTCAGGACGAAATCGGGGTGCCCTGACGAAATGCGCTCGAAAGTACGGGCGCCGCCGTGGGCCCAGCTCCGGTCGTCGTTCAGCGTCTTCTGGGCGGCCTGCGCGAAGAGCTCGCCGTCCAGACCGAGCCCCTTCTCGATGTCGACGCGGTAGCGGAGCCGCTGCCCCTTGCCGGGAGCCTTGGCGAACCCGGGCACCACCTCGAAGTCGCCGGACGCCTTGAGCTTCGGATCCATCGGGACCGTCTTGGCCATCTTCTGCTCGTACGTCTCCGGGGCCGCCTTCCGCTCCTCGGCCGGCGTCGGCCGGCGGTCCGAGCGGGAGGCCGGGTCCTCGGTGTCACGCGCGCCGCCCGGGGCCGCCTTGGTACCCGTGTCCGAGTCCTTCGCCCCGTCGGCGAACTGGCCCGACACGACGGCCACCAGCACGGTGGTCACGGCGACGGCCCCGATACCGGCGAAGGCACGGCGGCGACCGCGACCGCCCTTCTTGCCGTCGCCCGCCGATCCGGGCCCGTCACCGCCGGAGATGTCGCCGCCGTCCCACTCGGTGACGGAGGCGTACGGGTCGCGGGGGCGGGGCGGCTGCGCGCCGGGCTGCGGGGACGCGGGCTGCGGGGCTGCGGCCTGATTCGGCACGGCCGGAGTCGGAGTGGCCGGAGCCGGGGTGGCCGGAGTCGGGGTGGCCGGAGCCGGGGTGTCCGGCTTGGGCGTGGCCGCGGTCGGCGCGCCCGGGGTGAAGCCCTCGGGGAGATCGTCGGGGAAGGCGGCGACGTAGTCCTGGCGGGGCCCGGGTACGCCGGACTCGCGCTGCTCGGGGTGCCCGCCACGGACGTGCGGGATCCCGTGCGGCGGCGTCGCCCGGGGCATGCCGTGCGCGGGCGTGCTGTCCGCCGACGCGCCGTCGGCCCCGGGGGCCCGCCTGCGCCGCCCGCTGCCCGCCCCGGCCTGCGGGCCCACGCCGGGCGACGCCGCCATGCCCGAGGCTCTGATGTGGTCATCCGAAGCCCCGCTGTGGTCACCAGAGGTGCTGTCGTTGTCAGTCGTGTCTGCCGGACCGCGGCGGCTGTGACGTCCCACGCCCCGCCTCAGCTCCCCGAACCCGCGCGCGAGGCGCCATGGCGCCCGTCACTCAACTCGCCCGCGTCGACGAGGAGTTCACGAAAAGCTGTCGCCACGGTCTCGGGGTACTCCATCATCGCCACGTGCCCCGCGTCGGGCAGCGTGAGCAGCCGCGAGTCGCGGAACGCGGCGGCAGCCCTGCGGGCCATGCGGAAGGAGACGAGCAGATCGCGCCCGCCGTAGACCAGCAGGGTCGGCGCGAGCACCCGCTCGGCCTGCCGCCAGAGTCCGTGCTGGCCACCCAGCGTGTACGCGTTGACGACGCCGCGCGCCGAGCGGGCCATGGCGTCCCAGAAATAGGGGAGCTGGAGCCTGCGCTCCATCTCCCTCACCGCGGCGCCGAAACCTTCCGGCGTCACCCTGCCCGGGTCGCCGTAGCAGAGGCCGAGGACGCCACGCACCCGCTGCTCCGCCGTCCACTCCCTGGTGAGCCGGGTGAAGAGGGCGGCGACGCCCGGTACCGCGAGCAGTCCGGTCGGCAACGCCGTGCGCTGCACCCGCAGCTCGGGCAGGGCTGGCGAGACCAGCGTCAGGGTGCGGACCAGGTCGGGGCGGACCGCGGCGACGCGCGTGGTGATGGCGCCGCCCAGTGAGTTCCCGACGAGGTGGACGGGGCCGCGCTCGCGCGCGTCGAGGTAGCGGATGACCGCGCGGGCGTGCCCGGTGATGGAGTAGTCGCCGTCGTCCGGCGGCGGGGAATCCCCGAACCCGGGCAGGTCGAGCGCCTCGCAGTCGACGACGTCCTCGAGCCGCGGCATCAGGGCCGACCAGTTCTGCGAGGAGCCGCCGAGCCCGTGCACGAACAGCGCGGGCGGCAGGCCGGGGCGGGCCGGGGGCCGGGAACGCACGGTCAGCGAGAGCCCGGGCAGACCGACCGAGTCGAGCCGCTCCCCCTCCGCGACCGCCACGGCACCCGGCTTGGGCGCGGCGGCGGCCAGTAGGTTCGGCAAGTCGGTCGAAGACATGCGGCAATGTTACGAGACGATCACGCGGTAGTTCACCTGTTCGCTGTCACAGAATGCACACAGATCGCGTAGCGCCTCGTCCGGGTCTCTTCTACGCTCGAAAGAGCGGACGGAAAGAGTCATGGAAGGAGGGCGAGGCGGGCACTCGCACCCCCAGGACCACCGAGTACCGCAAGGGAAGAGAGCCAGCACATGAGTGTCGACCCGACCGATCCCGACACCTTCGAGACGGCAGAGACCGGGCCCGTGGCCGACGTGGAGGCGCCGGAGGCGGACGCGGCCGAGCAGCAGGCGGACCTGACACCCAGCAGGGACGACCCCCTGGAGGAGGCCGACCCGGCCGTCGCCAGCGAAGGCGACCTGGCGGAACAGGCGCGCGTCGTCAACCTGGACGAGGACGACTACCGCTAGGACTCACCGAGACGACTCACCGGGAGGGCCCGGTCGGCCAACCGGCGCCGAAGCCGACGGGTAAGCCGGGGGCCGCGTACGGGCAGCTGCCCGTGTTTGCCCTGCTACGCACCGCTGCGCGGCCCTTCTGTGGTCGTCCAGTCCGTGAAATTCTGCGCTCGCACCGCGCACATCACAGTTACCGAAAAGTACGATGGCGGCGCGGCGCTCACCGCACACCGGACGATTTGGGAGGCGGCGTGACAGCCATCGAGCAGACAGAGGCGGCACGCCCGCGCGGCACACGGCTGCCGCGCCGTGCCCGACGCAACCAGCTCCTCGGGGCGGCACAGGAAGTGTTCGTCGCGCAGGGCTACCACGCGGCGGCGATGGACGACATCGCCGAGCGCGCCGGCGTCAGCAAGCCCGTGCTCTACCAGCACTTCCCGGGCAAGCTCGACCTCTACCTGGCCCTGCTCGACCAGCACTGCGAGTCACTGCTGCAGTCCGTGCGCACGGCGCTGGCGTCCACCACGGACAACAAGCTCCGCGTCGCCGCGACGATGGACGCCTACTTCGCGTACGTGGAGAACGAGGGCGGCGCCTTCCGGCTGGTCTTCGAGTCGGACCTGACGAACGAGGCGGCGGTGCGCGAGCGCGTGGACCGCGTCACCCTCCAGTGCGCCGAGGCGATCTGCGAGGTCATCGCCGAGGACACCGGCCTGCCCCGGGACGAGGCGATGCTCCTCGCCGTGGGCCTCGGCGGGTATTCGCAGGTGGTCGCCCGGTACTGGCTGGCCAGCCGCAGCACCGTGCCGCGCGACAAGGCGGTGGAACTGCTCACGTCGCTCGCCTGGCGCGGTATCGCGGGCTTCCCGCTGCACGGCACGGAAGGCCACTGAGAGCACGGGCTCCGACCCGCGCGGTCTGTTCCCGTCCCGTGTTCGCTACCGGCGTGCACGGCCGCGGCCGTCCCCGTCCCCTCACCGGGCTAATGTGTGCTGGGTACGGCGCGGACGGCCGCGCACAGACTGACCGTCGGAGGGACAAAGCCGTGGAGGTCAAGATCGGCGTGCAGTACGCGCCCCGCGAGATCGTGCTGGAGAGCGGCCAGAGCGCCGAGGAAGTCGAGCACGCGGTGTCCGAGGCGCTGACCGGCAAGTCGCCGCTGCTGAGCCTCGTGGACGACCACGGCCGCAAGGTCCTGGTTCCGGCCGACCGCCTCGCGTACGTCGAGCTCGGCGAGCCGACTACGCGCAAGGTGGGCTTCAGCGCCCTGTAGGACACTGCCGGGCGTCCTGCGGGACGCTCCCGGTGGATATGCGTTGATATGCGGAACGGCCCGGTGGTCTCAACCACCGGGCCGTTCCGCTGTGTTGTACGAGGAGATGTCGACGCCACCCGATCATGGAGGGTTGCATTCCGGCCGCCTGGGGTAGACCGGCTACGACCGATTTGCACCTGGCCGCAAGGGAGGGCACCACCGTGATTCTGGAAGCACTCGGCTCCACACTGCTCGGCCTCGCCCTGGCCTGGGCCACCGCGCACCGCTTCGGGCACCGCCTGCCCGCGCGCAGCCTGGTCCTGTCCACGGGCCCCGTCGGCGCACTCATCGGCGCCTTCATCACCCACATGGCGCTCGGCTCCGGCCACGCCCCCGCGACCCTCACAGGAGCACTGGCCGTCTCGGCGGCCCTGCTGTCCCTCCTGATCCGCCCCACCGGCACCAGACTGCGCCACTCGGCGACAGCGTAACCCTCAGCGACGCCAGGGGCGCGGGGAACTGCGCGACCGGCCACAGCGGAGCCGCAGGCCAACAGCCACCCGCACCGCTCCGCTAGGCCGCGAGGCCCAACGCCGCCATCCGCTTCGTGTGCGCCTCAGTGATCCGCGAGAACATCCGCCCGACCTCGGCAAGGTCGAACCCGTCCGCCACGCCCCCGACCAGCATGGTCGACAGCGCGTCCCGGTCGGCGACCACCCGCTGCGACTGCGAGAGCGCCTCGCCCATCAGCCGGCGGGCCCACAGCGCGAGCCGCCCGCCCACCCGCGGATCCGCGTCGATCGCGGCGCGCACCTTCTCCACGGCGAAGCTCGCGTGCCCGGTGTCGTCGAGCACCCCGAGCACCAGGGCGCGGGTGTCGCCGTCGAGGCGCGCCGCGACCTCGCGGTAGAAGTCACTGGCGATCGAGTCACCGACGTACGCCTTGACCAGGCCCTCAAGCCAGTCGGACGGCGCGGTCTGGCGGTGGAAGCCGTCGAGCGCGGCGACGAACGGCTCCATCGCCTCCGTCGGCTCCGCGCCGATCGCCGAAAGCCGGTCCCTGAGCTGCTCGAAGTGATGGAACTCCGCCGACGCCATCTTCGCGAGCTCCGCCTTGTCGCCGAGCGTGGGCGCCAGCTTCGCGTCCTCCGCGAGGCGTTCGAACGCCGCGAGCTCCCCGTAGGCGAGCGCGCCGAGCAGGTCCACCACCGCCGCGCGGTAGTGGGGCTCGGCAGAGGCTTTCGCCCAGTCCTGGGCGGCGACTCCGGTGGGTTCGGGGGCGGATTCGGCAGAGGTGTCAGGCGTCTCCATGAAGCGCACAATAGCCCGCTTGCAGGAAGGCGTAAGGCCCTGGTCAATGAGTGTGACGACGGCCATGTGACCAATTCGCCGGACACACATGCGAGATTTAGCGGTACAGTGGTAATGCGCCCGCTGGACATTCGACGGGCCGTACGAATGAGGATGCCCGGTCGGTGGCACGATCGGCTCCGACCCGACAGCCCTCCGAGCCCTACGCGCAGATGCGTGCGGCATGAGGGGGGAACCTCAGCGGTAAGAGCGCTCGAGCGCAGGCAGTGGTCCCGCGCCCCCGGCACGCCCCACAGCGGCCGGCGGTAGTGGCACGGTCACGACCCCCAGCGTTCGCCTCACGCCGCGTCTCACAGAAGAGGCATAGCCCTGACTACGACTTTCCGAGAGCTCGGGATTCTTCCCGAGACGGCCGAGGCCCTTGAGGCCGTCGGCATCATCAGCCCTTTCCCCATCCAGGAGATGACACTCCCCGTCGCCCTTTCGGGCTCGGACGTCATCGGCCAGGCCAAGACCGGCACCGGCAAGACGCTCGGCTTCGGCCTCCCGCTCCTGGAGCGCGTCACCGTCCCCGCGGACGTCGAGGCGGGCCGGGCCGAGCCCGGACAGCTGACCGACGCCCCGCAGGCGCTCATCGTCGTCCCCACCCGCGAGCTCTGCCAGCAGGTGACGAACGACCTCCTGACCGCCGGCAAGGCGCGTAACGTCCGCGTCCTCGCCATATACGGCGGCCGGGCCTACGAGCCGCAGGTCGAGGCCCTCAAGAAGGGCATCGACATCGTCGTCGGCACCCCGGGCCGCCTGCTCGACCTCGCCGGACAGCGCAAGCTCGACCTCAAGCACGTCAAGTGCCTGGTCCTCGACGAGGCCGACGAGATGCTCGACCTGGGCTTCCTGCCCGACGTCGAGAAGATCATCAACATGCTTCCGGCGAAGCGCCAGACGATGCTGTTCTCGGCGACGATGCCGGGCGCCGTCATCGGCCTGGCCCGTCGCTACATGTCGCAGCCCACGCATATCCGCGCCACCGCGCCGGACGACGAGGGCCAGACCGTCGCGAACACCAAGCAGCACGTGTACCGCGCGCACAACATGGACAAGCCCGAGATGGTCTCGCGCATCCTGCAGGCCGAGGGCCGCGGACTCGCCATGATCTTCTGCCGGACGAAGCGGACCGCCGCCGACATCGCCGAGCAGCTCGAGAAGCGCGGCTTCGCCTCGGGCGCGGTCCACGGCGACCTCGGCCAGGGCGCGCGCGAGCAGGCGCTGCGCGCGTTCCGCAACGGCAAGGTCGACGTGCTCGTCTGCACGGACGTCGCCGCGCGCGGCATCGACGTCGGCGGCGTGACGCACGTCATCAACTACCAGTCCCCCGAGGACGAGAAGACCTACCTGCACCGCATCGGCCGCACCGGCCGCGCGGGCGCCAAGGGCATCGCGATCACGCTGGTCGACTGGGACGACATCCCGCGCTGGCAGCTGATCAACAAGGCCCTCGACCTGGGCTTCAACGACCCGGTCGAGACGTACTCCAGCTCTCCTCACCTGTACGAGGAGCTGAACATCCCGGCGGGCACCAAGGGTGTGCTGCCGCGCGCCGAGCGGACCCGTGCGGGTCTGGGCGCGGAAGAGGTCGAGGACCTCGGCGAGACCGGTGGGCGTGGCCGCGGTGGCCGCTCCGGCGGTCGTGGCCAGGACCGGGACCGTGGCCATGACCGGGACCGCGGTCAGGACCATGGCGGACGCGACCGTGACCGCGGTGGCCGTGGCGGTGCCGGTTCCGCCCCCGAGTCCGCGCCCGCCGAGCGCGAGCGTCCTGCCCGTACGCCGCGTCGTCGCCGTCGCACGCGGGCCGGCAGCCCGCTCGACACCGCCACGACGGCTCAGGCCACCGCGGTGACCGAGGCCACCGCGGTGACCGAGGCCGCCGCTCCGGTGGCCGAGGCCGCTCCGGTCGCTCCGGCCGTCGCCGAGGCGACCGAGCCGCGCACCCCGCGTCGCCGTCGTCGGACGCGTTCCGGCGCGGCGTCGGAGTCCGTGGCCACGGCCGGGACCACGACGGTCGTCGAGGCGGAGATCCCCGCGCCTGCCGCCGTCCCCGCCGTCGAGGAGGTGGAGGCCCCGGTCACGAAGCCGCGGCGCCGCACCCGCAAGACGGCACAGACCGCGGAGAAGGCGGCCGAGACCGCCGCTGTCGAGGTCACGGCGCCCGAGGCCGCTCCGGTGGCCGAGGCGGAGGCTCCGGCCACCAAGCCGCGCCGCCGCACCCGCAAGACGGCACAGGCCGCCGAGACCGCGGTCGCCGCGGCCGAGGGCACCCCGGAGACGGTCGAGGCCGTCGAGGCGCCCGCGGCGGAGAAGCCGAAGCGCCGCACCCGCAAGGTGGCGGAGAAGGTCGCCGAGGCAGCCGCCCCGGAGGCCGAGGCGCCCGTCGCCGAGGCACCCGCTGCCGAGAAGCCGAAGCGCCGTACGCGCAAGGTCGCCGAGAAGGTCGCCGACGCCGCGACCCCCGAGGCCACCACGCCCGAGGCCGAAGCCGAGGCCGACAAGCCCAAGCGCCGCACCCGCAAGACCGCGGCCAAGGCCGTCGAGGCCGTCGAGGCGGAGGCCGAGGCGCCCGTCGCCGAAAAGCCCAAGCGCCGTACGCGCAAGGTCGCCGAGAAGGTCGCCGACGCCGCGGCCCCCGAGGCCACCACGCCCGACGCCGAAGCCGAGGCCGACAAGCCCAAGCGCCGCACCCGCAAGACCGCGGCCAAGGCCGTCGAGGCCGTCGAGGCGGAGATCCCGGCGCAGGCGACGGACGAGGCCAAGCCCCGTCGTCGTACGCGCAAGGCTGCCGCCGCCCCGGTGGAGACGACCGAGGCCGAGGCAGCCGCCCCGGCGCCGCGTCGTCGCACGCGCAAGAAGGCCGAGCCGGTGGAGACCCCGGAGAGCTGACCCACCGGTCACCTCTCCCCCGGTCCGCACGGATCCGCCGTACCGAAGGCCCGCCCCCGCCCGGGGGCGGGCCTTCGCGCGTGACACCCACCACGGGCCGGTTCGAGCACGAGATCCCGACGGCCCTGTCGCCCTGCCCTGCCCTATCGCCCCGCCCTGCCCCACCGCGCCGTCACCGCCCCCACCCGACCCGTTAGCCTCGGCTCATGAGCAGGCCCCCGACCTTCGTCCCGCCCCCGTGCGCGACCGCGCACACCCTTCGTACCGCGCGCGGGGACTTCGCCGTCCTCGCCGCTGCTCCGGCGCGAGGCGTCCGGCGCAGGGGGACCGTTCTCCTGATCCCCGGCTTCACCGGCAGCAAGGAGGACTTCATCGCCCTCCTCGAGCCATTGGCGGCCGCGGGCTACCGGGCGGTGTCCGTGGACGGCCGCGGCCAGTACGAGACCGCGGGGCCCGACGACGAGTCGGCGTACGCACAGACCGAGTTGGCCCGTGATGTCCTGGCCCAGGCGGCGGCTCTGGAGAAGGACGCGGCGGGGGCGCAAGGAGCGGCCGGGGAGCCGTCACCCCTCCGGCCCCACCTGCTCGGTCACTCCCTCGGCGGTCAGATCGCCCGCGCCGCCGTGCTCCTGGACCCCGGCGCCTTCGCCACCCTCACCCTGATGTCCTCGGGCCCCGCCGCGGTCGCCCCCACCCAGCAGTCCCGCGTCGCGATGCTGGCCGACGCCCTCGCGGCGCTGTCGATGGACGAGGTGTGGCAGGCGATGCAGGCCATGGAGCCGCCGCCCCCGCAGGACGCACAAGACGCACAGGCCACGCCGGACGCACAAGACGCACGATCCACGCGGGACGCCCCGGCCGTACGGACCGGCGCCGCCGAGAGCGACGACGAGGCGCTGCGCGCCCGCTGGCTGCTGCACGCTCCGGCCCAGCTGATCGCCACCGGCAGGCAGCTCCGCACCGAACCGGACCGTGTCGCCGAGCTCGCCGCCCTGCCGCTGCCCAAGCACGTGGTGTCGGGCGAGCGCGACGACACCTGGCCCGTGCCGCTCCTGGACGACATGGCGGACCGCCTGCACGCCCGTCGCACGGTGATCCACGGCGCCGAGCACTCCCCGAACACCGACCGCCCCGCGGAGACGGCGGCGGCTCTGATCGACTTCTGGAACCGCCACTGACTCACGCGCTGACCGGCGCGGTACGACGTCCTCAGTACTGCGCCTGCAGGTGATCCCAGAAGCCGTCCCGCAGCGCCCGGCGCAGGTCCGCCTGGCCGCGCAGCGAGTACTGGAGCAGCCGTTCCGCCTCCACCAGGAGATCCTGGTCCACGGAGCCGGGCAGGTACGGATGGCCGGGCAGCAGGCCCACCAGTGCCTCGCGCCCCCGCGCCGCGAGCCACTTCGCGGCGATCTGCGCGCCGACGAAGCGGACCTCCTCGCGGGTGGGGCGGTGCGCGGTGGCGCCCGCCTCGTACGCCGTGACGGAGCGCCGCGTGACGTACGGCTTGAAGAAGTCGAGGTCGAACGTGCGCTGGCTGTCGACCTCCCACAGCAGCGCCTCCGCCTGGTTGCGGCCGTCGGGCGCCTCGATGCCCCACAGGTGGACCCGCGCGCCGTACCCCTGCGCCGCCTCGACCGCCGAGACGAGGTCCTCGTCGCCGCCGATCAGCGCCGCGTCGCTGATGGCGCGGTGCCTGGCCAGTGACTCCAGGTCGCTGCGGATCAGCGAGTCGACGCCCTTCTGCTGGTTGTTGGCGTTGAGGTTGCCGAGCCTGACCTTGACGTCGGGCAGCTCGGCGATCGACTGCTGCTCGTTCGTGTGGATGCGGCGCCTCGCACCGTCGTACCAGTAGACGCGCAGCAGACGACTGTCCGCGAAGATCGTCCGGGCCTTGTCGATGAGCGCGTCGATGAGGCCTTCCGCGTCGATGTCGAAGGCGCGCCGGTCCTCGGTCCCGGCCGCGAGCCGGCCCGCGGCCGCGTACAGGTATCCGGCGTCGACGAAGATCGCGTGCGTGGACGGAGTCTTCGCCACCTCGGCGAGCACCCGTTCGAGCAGGCTGTTGGCGCGGTCCAGCTGAGCGGTGATGTCGGCCGCGTTGGGGTAGGCGTCGTTCATATCGTCACCAGTCTCCCGCCGGTCACACAGCGAACACAACCGGTCTCGCTACTCACAGGTAATTAGGTTCTCGAAAAATTTCCTTAGCGTAGGGAATGTTTGCACGGGACAACTCGTTGTACCCATCAGGAACACCGCAGCAACACCAGCAACACACAGCAGTTCTCCTTGCAGGAGGATGACCAGACGAAGGGAGAAGCCCCTATGCGCTTCGAAATCATGCGACTCGACGACGTCGATGGCTCGGCCGTGGACAGCACCGTCGTAGACGCCGCCTCCGTCAACCGGATCGTGCAGCAGGCCGCAGCGATCGGCCAGCGCATCTACATCCGCCCGGCCGACACCTCGGCCTCATAACGCAGACGTCGCAGGGCCCCCGTACGGATTCCGTACGGGGGCCCTTCGTGCGTCCAAGGACGGGTGCACCACCGTTTCAGGTGCCGTCAGGCGCCTCCAGGAGCTTCAGGTGCCCTGGATGACCTGTGTGACGCCGTTGATGATCTGCTGCACCGCGATGGCGGAGAGCATCATGCCCGCGAGCCGGGTCACGAGGACCACGCCGCCGTCCTTGATGACGCGGATGATCAGCAGCGAGTACCGCATCACCAGCCACAGCACCACGTGCATCGCCACGATCGCCGCCCAGACGGAGACTTGCGTACCGATGCTGTCGGCGTCCTGGACGGCGAGGATGACCGAGACGATCGCGCCGGGCCCGGCGAGCAGCGGCATGCCGAGCGGCACCAGCGCCACATTGACGTCCTTGGTCTGCTTCGGCTCGTCCGTCTTGCCGGTGAGCAGGTCGAGCGCGATGAGGAGCAGCAGCAGCCCGCCCGCGATCATCAGCGCGGGGACGGAGACGTGCAGGTAGTTGAGGATCTGGTGGCCCACGAGGCCGAAGACCGAGATGACACCGAAGGCGACGCACACGGCCTGGAAGGCCATCCGCTGCTGCACCTTGACGGGGCGGCCCGCGGTGAGACCGAGGAAGATCGGGGTGATCCCAGGGGGGTCCATAATCACGAAAAGCGTGAGAAAGAGGGATCCGAAGACGGCGACGTCGAACACAGTGATGGCCTTGCAGAGAGTCGTACGAAGGAGCCGCGCCGAACGGCGGCACCGGGCGCGGGGCGCGGTGGCCGCCGTCAGGGGCGGTGGATGCGGTGGATGCGGTGGATGCGGTGAAGTGATGGAGCGGAGTGAGCTGCGGCGCGAAGCAAAGCGATGCGGCGCGACGCGGCGCGGTGTGGCGCGGTGTGGTGGCGGGCGGCCGGTACAGAGGGGACCGCGTGAGCGGTGTTGGCCGCGCGGCCCGTGCGAGCCGTTACGCCGCCGGGGTTCCGCCCGCCCCCGGCACGGGGAACGCCCCCGTCGCCCGGCGCGTGATCTCGCCGTAGATCTCGGGGTCGGTGGTGTACTCCCCGAGCACGCACGTCTTGCGGCTGCCGTGGTAGTCGCTGGAGCCGGTGACGAGGAGGCCGAGTTCCCCGGCGAGTCCACGCAGCCGGGTACGGGTCTCGGGGGTGTGGTCCATGTGGTCGACCTCGATGCCGTCGAGGCCGGCCGCCGCGAGTTCGGCTATCGCGGTCTCGGACACCGTCCTGCCGCGCTTGGCGGCGCCGGGGTGCGCGAACACGGTGACGCCACCGGCCGCCTTGACCAGGCGGATCGCGTCGAAGGGGTCGAGCTCGTGCTTCTCGGCGTAGCCGCGGCCGCCGTCGGCGAGCCACTCGGGCGTGAAGGCGTCGGAGACGGTCGGCACGACGCCGAGCTCGACGAGCGCCTCGGCGATGTGCGGGCGGCCGACCGATCCTTCGCCCGCGATCCGTGCGACCTGCTCCCAGGTCACCGGCACGCCCAGCTCCTGCAGCTTGCCGATCATCGTCTTCGCGCGCGGGACCCGGTCGTCGCGGACCAGCTCGCGCTCGCGGGCGAGCTCCGGCTCATCGGGGTCGAAGAGGTAGGCGAGCATGTGCAGGCCCATGCCGTCGAGGCGGCAGGAGAGTTCGGCGCCGGTCACCAGGGTCGGCCCGGCCGGCAGCTCGCGCAGGGCCCGCTTCGCCTCCGCGTGGCCCCGGGTGGTGTCGTGGTCGGTCAGCGCGACGACGTCGAGACCGGCGGCGGCCGCGTTGCGGACCAGCTCGGCCGGGGTGTCCGTGCCGTCGGACGCAGTGGAGTGGGTGTGCAGATCGATGCGCACGACGCTGGCTCCAGTGCTCTGACAGGCGGCTGAGGGGGACGCTCAAGGATAACGGGAACGCGACGCCGCTCCGGCCGCCCCGAACGAGGCATCGCTCACGCCGGGAGGGCAGCGGCACGACCGCGCCACGGGCCCGTACGCACCGCTCCCTGCCGGGGCCCGCGCGCACCAGCCGTTACGACGCCGCTCACGCCATGAGCAGCCGCGGCGACAGCGCCCCGCACGGCAGCAGGTCCACCTCCGCGCCCGCGTCCCGCAGGTCCGTGAGGACCAGCTCGTCGTACATCAGGAGGCCCGACTGGGCCGGCCACGCGATGGCCCACAGCCACAGGCCGCGTGCCTCACCTGCGAAGACGGCGCGGTCGTCCGGTGTCCCCGACACATGCCACATCGGCGTCGGCCGGCCTGCGGCGAGGACCTTGGTCTGCGGTGGCTTCTCGACGCTCATGTGCGGTCCCGGGTCGGGCCCTTCGATGCCCGCGTACCGCGCGCCGAGGCCGACGCCCAGCTCCTCGGCGACGAGCACGAGCTCGCCGACGCCGCCGAGCGGCGCGGGGCCCGTGCAGGCCACGGCCGTCGCACGGCCGCCGCTGCGGTCGTCGCCCGCACAGCCCACACCCGTGTACAGCCAGCCGACCGGCAGCGGCCAGGGCATCCACACCGGCACCTGGGCCCGGTGCACCACGACCTGGAGGGCCTCGACGCTGGGTGGGATCACGGGCTGCAGCGGATGCACGGTGCCGTGCACGTCACACTGCCAGGAGTCGGCAAAGAGACCGGGAGCCCTGACCCGGCCACCACACTTCGGGCAACTGGGTTCGCCCCTCATGTCGCCCAACGGTCCTCCCCGGTCGCCGCCCCGTCAAGGACGATCACCCGTCCGGTGGCCCTGTCACCAGGAGAAACTAGATGTAGCTTGCATCATTTAGCCTGCCTAACTTAATATGTGCATACGTCAACGAACCATCGACGAACCGTCGACGAACCCAGCGACATCAGCGAAGGAGCGGCTGTATGCACAGCAGCACAGGGGGCCCCGCCGAAGGGGACCCGTTCGACGCCGGGGCCGGCGGCCTCCTGCGGCAGCCGAAGGCCGTCTGGGCCACGGCCGGCGCGTCCGTCGTGGCCTTCATGGGCATCGGCCTCGTCGACCCGATCCTGCCGTCCATCGCCAAGGGCCTGGACGCGAGCGCCGGCCAGGTCTCCCTCCTCTTCACCTCGTACTTCCTGATCACCGCGGTCGCCATGCTGGTCACCGGCTTCGTCTCCAGCCGCATCGGCGGCAAGAAGACCCTGCTGCTCGGTCTCGCGCTCGTGGTGATCTTCGCCGGCCTCTCCGGCACCTCGGGCTCGGTCGGCGAGCTCGTCGGGTTCCGGGCGGGCTGGGGGCTCGGCAACGCGCTCTTCGTCTCCACCGCGCTCGCCGTCATCGTCGGCGCCGCGGCCGGCGGCAGCGCGGCCGCGATCCTGCTGTACGAGTCGGCGCTCGGCCTCGGCATGGCGTGCGGGCCCCTGGTCGGCGCGCTGCTCGGCGACGCCAGCTGGCGCTACCCCTTCTTCGGCACCGCGGCCCTGATGGCGGTCGGCTTCCTCTGCATCACGGCGTTCCTCAAGGAGCAGCCGAGGCCCGCGAGGAAGACGTCGCCGCTCGACCCGCTCAGGGCGCTCGGCCACGGCGGGCTCGCCTCCGCGGCCGCCTCTGCCTTCTTCTACAACTACACGTTCTTCACCGTGCTGGCCTTCACGCCGTTCGTGCTGAACATGTCCCCGTACAGGTCGGGCGCGGTCTTCTTCGCCTGGGGCGTGCTGCTCGCGGTGTTCTCCGTACTGGTGGCGCCGCGGCTGCAGGCGCGGTTCGGCTCGTTGCAGGTGCTCGGCGGCTCACTGATGCTGCTCGCCGCCGACGTGCTGGTGCTCGGCTACGGCAACCACACGGTCGCCGTCGTCTGCACGATCCTGTCCGGCGCGTTCATCGGCGTGAACAACACCGTCTACACCGAGCTCGCCCTCGGCGTCTCCGACGCGCCGCGCCCGGTGGCCAGCGCCGGCTACAACTTCGTGCGCTGGTTCGCGGCCGCCGCCGCGCCGTTCTTCGCGCCGAAGATCGAGGAGTGGAGCAACATCCACATCCCGTTCGTGGTCGCGGCCGTGACGGCGGTGCTCGGCGCGGTCGTGGTGTGGGTACGCAGGAACGCACTCACGCACGAGGCCGAGGAACTGGAGCCCCGGCACGCGACGGAGGACAGCGTCACGGTCTTCGCCGACTGACCTTTCGGCAGCGGCACTTCAGTCCAGGGACACGGACTTGCGCAGCGGATCGCGCAGGTCCGTGCCGCCGTTCAGCCAGCGCTCCTGCAAGGCCGCCGCGCCGTGCACCCGCTTCCACGCCGCCTCGTTCGGCGTCATGGGGAGCAGCGGCAGGAAACGTACGGGCTCCATGGGTTCGTCGAGGTCGAGGTCCTCGACCAGGCCGCCGGACTCCGCCACGAGCACCGAGGTGAACGGCGCGCCCGGCCAGAGCGGGTCGCCCACGTCGAGCGAGGCGCCCGGCGCCACGACCAGGCCCTCGACCTGCGGTGAGGCGGCGAGGACGGCGAGCGGCCGCAGCACCTTGTCGGTGTCGGCGAGTCCTCCCCGTACCGAGAGGACCAGCTCGGCGCGCGGGCCCTTGACCGGGTCGGCCAGGGCGGCGGTGGGGTCGGTCATCGGCTGGGCGGACATGCCGAGCGTGGCGTAGCGCACCACGTCGCCGTCCGTGAACCGCAGGACCTCGACGCGGTCGGTGCCGAGGAAGGTCACCGCGGCGCGCGCGTCCGGTTCGCCGAGGCCGGTACGGAGACGGGCCTCGACCAGCGCAAGAACATCAGCCATGACGTGAGCATAGAACTCGCTAGTAAAGGGCAAAGCGGGGGCTTGACACTTCTGTCGGCTGATAGTGTTGGCCGCTGGCTCAGGGCAGCACGCAGAAGCGTCGCTTTCAAGCCCTGCAGACAGACACTGACTTCGCGCCACTGGCGCGAAGGGCGCATGGGACTTCCCTTACGGGGGACCGGCCGGAGGAGGTGGGGCTGCAATGGACCGAAGTCGACCGTGCAGTACCACCCGCTCTTCCGCCCGGTGAATCACGCAGCCCGGTAGCTGCGCACGCACCCACACGCACCACGAGCACTGTTCGTGCCGTGTGCGACGGAAGAGCACTTCGTTCCCACCTGATCTGTCTGAGTTTCCTGATCTGTGTCAGTAGCGAAGCTGCCACCGCAACGGTGCGGTGCTCCCCGCTTTGTGGACGTGCCAAACACCACGCACGCAGGACGTCCCCATTCCGGGCAGTTCCAACCGTCGCAGGCGGCCTCCGTCGAAGGAGCCTGCCCATGTCGATGATCCGTGACCTTCGTGCCGCCGTCCGCCCCTCGCTGCGCAAGGACGGCACCTCCTACCCTTCCTCCCCCGCGTCGTACGACACCTATGACGCGACCCGCGACGCCGCGTCCGCCGTCGTCGACTGCGCCGTCTACCGCGACGGCCGGCGCCTGGAGTGCGCCGACATCCTCAGCCCGCACGAGGCGATGCTGGAGGTGCGCCGTCAGGGCGGCTTCGCCTGGATCGGCCTGCACGAGCCGACCGAGTCCGAATTCGCCGGTATCGCCGCCGAGTTCGGGCTCCACCCGCTCGCCGTCGAGGACGCCGTCCACGCCCACCAGCGGCCCAAGCTGGAGCGGTACGACGACACGCTGTTCACCGTCTTCAAGACCATCCACTACGTCGAGCACACCGAACTCACCGCCACCAGCGAGGTCGTCGAGACCGGCGAGGTGATGTGCTTCACCGGCCGGGACTTCTTCATCACCGTGCGGCACGGCGGCCACGGCTCGCTGCGCGCCCTGCGCCGCCGCCTCCAGGAGGACCCCGAGCTGCTCGCCAAGGGCCCCTCCGCCGTGCTGCACACCATCGCCGACCACGTCGTCGACGGCTACATCGCGGTCGCCGACGCCATGCAGGACGACATCGACGACGTGGAGAGCGAGGTGTTCTCCGCGCCGAGCAAGGGCAAGGGCAGCTCGCGCGGTGTCGACGCCGGGCGGATCTACCAGCTCAAGCGCGAGGTCCTGGAGTTCAAGCGGGCCGTCTCGCCGCTGCTCCGCCCGATGCTGCTGCTCAGCGAGCGGCCGATGCGGCTCGTCGACCCCGACATCCAGAAGTACTTCCGTGACGTCGCCGACCACCTCACGCGCGTCCAGGAGCAGGTCATCGGCTTCGACGAACTGCTCAACTCGATCCTCCAGGCCAACCTCGCGCAGGCCGCCGTCGCGCAGAACGAGGACATGCGCAAGATCACCTCGTGGGCGGCGATCATCGCCGTGCCGACGGCCGTCTGCGGTGTCTACGGCATGAACTTCGAGCACATGCCCGA
Source organism: Streptomyces sp. NPDC058284 (assembly GCF_042881135.1). Lineage (NCBI taxonomy): Bacteria > Bacillati > Actinomycetota > Actinomycetes > Kitasatosporales > Streptomycetaceae > Streptomyces > Streptomyces sp. NPDC058284. The sequence continues at coordinate 54,175 of NZ_JBHVYE010000003.1, read as the reverse complement.
GCTGCACTGGCGGTACGGCTACCCGATGGTGCTCGCCCTCATCGGCGGCGTCTGCTTCGCGATCCACCGCACCCTGAAGCGCAACGGCTGGCTCTGAGAGCCTGTGTCAGATCCCCGGCCGGGTGCCACTCGGTAGGCTGCCGCCCATGACTGCTGACCCGCTCCTTGAGCGTGCCCTCGTCGAGGAGGCCACCAAGAAGTCCGGCCTCATCTGGGTCCGGGGCGAGGGCTCGCCCGCCCGGGGGCTCTGGCACGTCTGGCACGAGGGCGCCGTCCACCTCGTCGGGGACGGGCCCGGCGAGCAGCCGCTGCCGGGGCTCGTCGACGGGGGATCCGCCGAGGTGACCGTACGCAGCAAGGACAAGGGCGGGCGCCTTGTCGCCTGGACGGCGGACGTGAGTGAGCTGGCGCCCGGTTCCCCGGAGTGGGAGGCGGCTGTCGCCGAGCTGAAGGGCAAGCGGTTGAACGCGCCTGACGCCGAGCGGGTCACCGTGCGGTGGGCCGAGCAGTGTCGGGTCGTCCGGCTCACGCCGCGTACGGTGACGACTGAGCTGCCCTCGGGGTCTCTCGCGGCTGCGCCGCTGCCGACCGGGGCCACTACGCGTGAGGCGTTGCCTGCTGGGCTTCCTCGGCTGTTGTTCCGCCGCAAGCGCCGTTGAGGGGTGGGGCTGTCCTGCCCTGCGGGTGCGTTGTGGCTGGTCGCGCAGTTCCCCGCGCCCCTGGGAGGCTTGCGCCTTCGGGGGCTTCGCCTCCCCCGCTATGACGTCGGCAACTGCTTCCCGTAGTCGACCATCTCGTCCTTCCCCGGCTCCTGCAAGGGGAAGTCCTTGTTCCAGTCGGTGAGTTTGAGGGTGCCCGCGTGGCCGCCGCGTTCCAGGCGCAGAGGGTAGGGCTTGCCCTCGAGGGAGACGGAGAGCGTGCCGCCCGCGCCCTGGTCGCCGGTGATCTCGATGGTGCGTTGCGAGCCCGTCCGGCCGCGGTCGCCCTTGGTGAGCGTGCCGTGCAGCACGAGCATGCCGTCCAGGAGCTCGTCCTTGTCGGTGAAGCCGCTCAGCTGCTGGTAGGCGGGGTCGCCCTGAGGGACCTTCACGTACTTGCCGTTCAGCTTGGCCGCGGCGGCCTCGTCGCCGTTCGGGGACTTGCCGTCGGTCGCGCCGTCGTGCGTCCAGAACTCCGAGTCGGCCTTCAGGTAGAGCTCCTCGCCGATCCGCAGGAGCTGGAAGGTCTGCCCCTTCGAGGTGACCGAACCGGTACCGCCCTCGCCCTTGAGGCGCATGTCGAGGGTGTACGTGTGGTTCTTGCTCACCACCGTGCCGGAGAGCCGGACCGCCGACGCCGCCTCGGCCGCCTTGCCCGCCTTGCCCTGGATCTTCGGCGCGGACAGCTTTCCGACACCGTTCGTGCCCGCGTCGGGGTCCTCGCCGCCGCCGCAGCCCGTCAGACTCGTGGACGCCGCCACCAGGCCCGCGCACATCGCGGTCACGAACGCTGCCCTGCGGGCGCGGCTGGCCGGGGGAAGTACGGTCACAGGTGGCGCTGCCTCTCGTGCGGACGACCTCTACGGCTTCGGCAGTACGGCAGCGTACCCGGGTCGGGCGAGTCGACCGGAGGCAGACCGTCCGGACCTCCGCCGGGGCGTGTCCGACCGGGACGGGCTAGCCTGAAGCCCGTATTGACGGACCAAACGGCATGAACCCCCCGGCCGGAAGGAGGCGCACGTATGGCGGCAGGCGCCCCCCGCATCTTCGTCTCGCACCTCTCCGGCATCCCCGTCTTCGACCCGAACGGCGACCAGGTCGGCCGGGTGCGCGACCTGGTGACGATGCTCAGGGTCGGCAGGCGCCCGCCCCGGCTGCTCGGCCTCGTCGTCGAGCTCGCCACCCGGCGCCGCATCTTCCTGCCCATGACCCGCGTCACCGGCATCGAGTCGGGCCAGGTGATCACCACCGGCGTCATGAACGTGCGGCGCTTCGAGCAGCGGCCCACCGAGCGGCTCGTCCTCGGCGAGATGCTGGACCGGCGGGTGCACCTCGTCGAGTCGGGCGAGGAGGTCACCGTCCTGGATGTATCTGTCCAGCAGCTCCCGGCCCGCCGCGACTGGGAGATCGACCGGGTCTTCGTACGCAAGGGCAAGGGGGGAACCTTCCGGCGCAAGGGGGAGACCCTCACCGTCGACTGGTCCGCCGTCGACGGCTTCTCCCTGGAGGAGCACGGCCAGGGCGCCGAGAGCCTGCTCGCCACCTTCGAGCAGCTGCGCCCCGCCGACCTCGCCAACGTCCTGCACCACCTCTCCCCCAAGCGGCGGACCGAGGTGGCCGCCGCCCTCGACGACGACCGCCTCGCCGACGTCCTCGAGGAGCTCCCCGAGGACGACCAGATCGAGATCCTCGGCAAGCTCAAGGAGGAGCGCGCGGCCGACGTCCTGGAGGCCATGGACCCCGACGACGCCGCCGATCTCCTCGCCGAGCTGCCCGAGGACGACAAGGAACGGCTGCTCACCCTGATGCAGCCGGACGACGCGGCCGACGTGCGGCGCCTGATGGCGTACGAGGAGCGCACCGCCGGCGGTCTGATGACGACCGAGCCGATCGTGCTGCGTCCCGACGCGACGGTCGCCGACGCCCTCGCGCGCGTGCGTCAGCAGGACCTCTCCCCCGCGCTCGCCGCGCAGGTGTACGTGTGCCGTCCGCCGGACGAGACGCCGACCGGCAAGTACCTGGGCACCGTGCACTTCCAGCGGCTGCTTCGCGATCCGCCGTACACGCTGGTCGGCTCGATCCTCGACGACGATCTGCAACCGCTCGCGCCGGACGCGACGCTGCCCGCCGTCGCCGGGTTCTTCGCGACGTACGACATGGTGGCGGCGCCCGTCGTCGACGAGGGCGGCTCGCTGCTCGGGGCGGTCACCGTCGACGACGTACTCGACCACATGCTGCCCGACGACTGGCGCGAGACGGAGTTCCATCTGGAGGAGGAAGGAGTGGGCCATGGCGGCTGAGCGCGAGCGCGAGAACCGCGCCGAGCCGCGCAGCCCGCGCCCGCGGCTCGACCAGCCGAGGCCCCCGCGCAACAAGCTCCTGCCCGACTACGACCCGGAGGCCTTCGGGCGGTTCTCCGAGCGCATCGCGCGGTTCCTCGGCACCGGCAGGTTCATCGTCTGGATGACGGTCGTCATCATCATGTGGGTGGTGTGGAACGTCGCGGCGCCGGACCATCTGCGCTTCGACCAGTACCCGTTCATCTTCCTCACCCTGATGCTGTCGCTCCAGGCGTCCTACGCGGCCCCGCTGATCCTTCTCGCGCAGAACCGCCAGGACGACCGCGACCGCGTCAATCTGGAGCAGGACCGCAAGCAGAACGAGCGGTCGATCGCGGACACCGAGTACCTCACCCGTGAGATCGCCTCGCTCCGCATGGGCCTCGGCGAGGTGGCGACCCGCGACTGGATCCGTTCCGAGCTCCAGGACCTCGTCAAGGAGTTGGAGGAGCAGCGGATCGAGCAGCGCACGGAGAGCCGCGTCGTATTCCCCTCCGAGGGCACCCGCGGACGTGACGTAGGCGACCGCTGACAGCTCTTTCCCGGCATGGGTTACCGCGCCGTACTATCGGTCGTATGGCTACGGAAGACGCGGTGCGTGAAGCACTGGCGACGGTGAACGACCCCGAGATCCAGCGACCCATCACCGAGTTGGGGATGGTCAAATCGGTGGATATCGCCGCTGATGGGGCGGTAGCGGTCACCGTGTACCTGACGGTCTCCGGCTGCCCGATGCGCGAGACCATCACCAAGAACGTGACCGACGCGGTCGCCGCCGTCGAGGGCGTCACGCGCGTCGACGTCACCCTCGACGTGATGAGCGACGAGCAGCGCAAGGAGCTGGCCTCGGCCCTGCGCGGCGGCACCGCCGAGCGCGAGGTCCCCTTCGCCAAGCCCGGCTCGCTGACCCGTGTCTACGCGGTCGCCTCCGGCAAGGGCGGCGTCGGCAAGTCCTCGGTGACGGTGAACCTCGCGGCCGCGATGGCGGCGGACGGCCTGAAGGTCGGCGTCGTCGACGCGGACATCTACGGCCACTCGGTGCCGCGCATGCTGGGCGCCGACGGCAAGCCCACGCAGGTCGAGAACATGATCATGCCGCCGTCCGCGCACGGCGTGAAGGTCATCTCCATCGGCATGTTCACCCCGGGCAACGCGCCGGTCGTCTGGCGCGGCCCGATGCTGCACCGCGCGCTCCAGCAGTTCCTCGCGGACGTCTTCTGGGGCGACCTGGACGTGCTGCTCCTCGACCTGCCGCCGGGCACGGGCGACATCGCCATCTCGGTCGCCCAGCTCGTCCCGAACGCCGAGATCCTGGTGGTCACCACCCCGCAGCAGGCTGCCGCCGAGGTCGCCGAGCGCGCCGGTTCCATCGCCGTGCAGACCCACCAGAAGATCGTCGGCGTCGTCGAGAACATGTCGGGGCTGCCCTGCCCGCACTGCGGCGAGATGGTCGACGTCTTCGGCTCGGGGGGCGGCCAGAAGGTCGCCGAGGGCCTTACGAGGACGACGGGCGCGACGGTGCCGGTTCTCGGCTCCATCCCGATCGACGTACGCCTGCGGGAGGGTGGCGACGAGGGCAAGCCGGTCGTCCTCACGGACCCGGACTCCCCCGCGGGCTCGGCCCTTCGCACGATCGCCGGCAAGCTCGGCGGGCGCCAGCGGGGCCTCGCCGGTATGACGCTGGGCATCACACCGCGCAACAAGTTCTGACCTCTGCGGACCTCTGCGGACCTCTTCCGGCCTCGCCGCCGCTGCCTCCTGCGGGCCGCGGGGGCCGGTCGCGCAGTTCCCCGCGCCCCTGGGTCGGACACCGCAGCGCCCCGTCAAGGGCAACGGAGACTGCGCGAGCAACCGCCGGCTAAGGGGCGCGGGGAACTGCGCGAGCGACCACGGCGGGCCCGCAGGCGAGTCGTGAGCGTGTTCGCAGGTGAAGGGGGGGTGCCGTCGAACCCGACGGCACCCCCCTTCTCCGTTCGGTCCGCCGTTCTACGCGTACGACGCGATGTCCGGGACCACCGAGAAACCCAGCCCGTACGCGCTCATCCCGCGCCCGTACGCCCCCAGATGCACGCCCTCCTTCGTGGAGCCCGCGAGGACCCAGCCGTATTCGGACTCGCGGTAGTGGAACGGGGTCGGCACCCCGTCCACCGGCAGGGACAGCGACGACCAGTCGGAGCCGTCCAGGTCGTCGGCGAGGACCCAGGCCGTCTCCGTCTGCTGGTCGAGCCAGTCGTCGCGCAGGGTGTGGTCCATCTGGATGGGCCAGGTGAAGGACAGCAGGCCCACCCCGGCGAGCCAGGCCGCCGAGGAGACCGAGGTGGCCTCCAGGACCCCCGTACCGTCCGCACTGCGCCGCACGGGGTTGGCCGCGACGGTCACCACGACCGCGAAGCGTTCCTTGTCGCTGTTGCCGAGGGTGCCCTCCGCACGCACGGACGGCTCCTCGCCGTGCCCGATGGAACCGTGCTCCACGGTGCCGTCCGACGTCGCGCCGACCTGCATCAGCCAGCGCTGCCCCGTGAAGGCCTCGTCAAGGCCGTACCAGGGGAAGGGTGCCAGCAGGTAGTCGTCGACCGTGCGCCGGGCGGAGGGCACCGCTTCTGCGGTGCCCTCCGCGGCCGGCGCCTGCGCGCCTACCCGACTTGTCGTCTCCATGTACCCGGCCGCCTCCTCGCTCTCGTGTGTCCGGAGCGGCCCGCCCCCCTCGGGCGTCCTCACCCCGGACAACAAGGCAGGATAGCCACACCCGTTGGCGGCGGCAGTTCAGGAGCTGCCTCAGGTGGCGTCCGCGTCGAACGGCGGAGGGTCGCCGGCGTCGAGCTTCCCGGGCTCCGCGGACTTCTTGCGCATGTCGACGCGGGCTCCGCCGGAAGAGGCAGCGGAGGCCTGTGAACCCGCGTCGGAGGAGTCGGTCGATGCGCTGTCGCGGCCGTGCACGGCGTCCGCGACCTCGTTCATCTCCTTCTTCAAGTCGAAGCCGTTGCGGATCTCCTTGATCCCGAGCTCATCGCTGTCGAGCTGCTTGCGGATGAACTTCTTGGGATTCAGGTCCTCGAACTCGAAGTCCTTGAACTCCGGGCCCAGCTCCTCGCGGATGTCCGCCTTCGCGCTGTCGGAGAACTCGCGGATCTTGCGGATCGTGCGGGAGATGTCCTGGATGACCTTCGGCAGCTTGTCCGGACCGAAAATGAGCACGGCGAGGACGACCAGCGCCACGATCTCGAGTGCGCCAATGTCATTGAACACCTAGAACTCCTTGCGATGTCCTCAGCCCGCAGCAGGTCGTCCGTGCGTGTGCGGCAGGTAGTGCGCAGCAGGTTGTGCATGGTCCGGACCGGGACCACGGTACCCGGCGTCCCTGTCCGTCCGGTAGCCGCTGCACGACAACGCGGAGTACACCTGGTCAGTCCTTTACCCGGCGCCCACCCACCCCGCGCCGCCACCGGCGCCCGCTCAGTCGCCGTCGGCCGAGCCGAGCACCAGGGTCACCTCGCGGTCGCCGCCGCCCCGCTCGACCGTCAGCCGCAGCCGGTCCTTCGGGCGGTGAGCACGGACTTTGACGATCAGTTCGTCGCTGGAGTGCACCGCGCGGCCGTCGACCTCGGTGATGACGTCGCCCGGTACGAGGCCTGCCTTGTCGCCGGGACCGTTCTTGTTGACGGCCAGGCCGCCGTTCCTGCCCTTGTCCGCGATGCGGGCGCCGTCGCCGGTGAACTGGGTGTCGAGCGTGACGCCTATCACGGGATGCGCGGCCCTGCCGAAGTTGATCAGCTCTTCGGCGACGCGCTTGCCCTGGTTGATGGGGATGGCGAAGCCCAGGCCGATCGAGCCGGCCTGGCCACCGCTCGGGTCGGAGCCCTCGTCCGCGGAGCGTATGGCGCTGTTGATGCCGATGACGCGCGCCTTGGAGTCGACGAGGGGGCCGCCGGAGTTGCCGGGGTTGATGGGGGCATCGGTCTGCAGGGCGTCCACGTACGAGATGTCGCTGCCGTCGCCCTTCTCGCCGCCCGCGGTGATCGGCCGCTCCTTGGCGCTGATGATCCCGGAGGTGACGGTGTTCTCCAGGTCGAAGGGGGCGCCGATGGCCACGACGGGGTCACCGACCTGCACGTTCTCGGAGTTTCCGAGGGGCAGCGGCTTCAGGCCGCTCACGTGGGACACCTTGACGACCGCGAGGTCGTAGCCGGAGTCGCGGCCGACGACCTCGGCCTTGGCGGTCTCGCCGCCGCTGAAGGTCACCGTCACCTCGCCGCCGGTGCCCGCGGGCTCGACGACGTGGTTGTTGGTGAGAATGTGGCCCTTGGCGTCCAGCACGAAGCCGGTGCCGGTGCCCTGCGCGGAGTCGCCGCTGACGTGCAGAGTCACGACACCGGGCAGGGAGGCCGACGCGATGCCCGCGACGCTGCCCCTGGGCCGGTTCACGGACTCGGTGTCCGGCTGCCGCAGCTCGATGTCACCGCTGCCGTTCCGCTCCAGGTACGAGCCGACCGCCCCGCCGATGAGGCTGGACACGAGAGCGATCACAGCGGCCCCGACCACCAGGACCCGCTTCCCCCGCCGACTCCGCTTCTCCGCCGACTCCGGCGGCAGCGACCCGATCTGCTGCAACGGCGCGTTCCACGGGTCGTAGGCCGGCCGGTTGGCGGCGTTGTACGGAGCGGGGCCGCCGGGGGCCGGTGCGGGGGCGGAGGGTTCGGGGGTGCCGCCGTACGGAGGCGCCGGGAAGGGGGCCGCGTGAGGGGGCGCGCTCTGGGTCGGCGTGCCGCTGTACGGGGGCGCCGGGAGGGCGGTGCCCTGGGCCGGGGTCGCCGTGGGGCGCTGCACCGGCGGAGCGGGCGCCCACGGGCCGGGCTCGCCGTAGGGCGGAGTGCCGTACGGGTCGGGGTCGTGCAGGGGGCGGGGCCGCTCCACGGGCGCAGGCCCCTGGCCGACCGGCGCGCAATCCTGAACCGGCGGACCCTGCGCCGCGGACGAGGCAGCCGATATGGAGGCACCGGACGTCACACCGTGCGGCGTCGTGCCGTGCGGGGCAGGGGCGGGAGTAGCCGGGGCCGCGGGGGCCTGCGTGGGTACGTCCGCGTCGGGCATCGGAGCGGTCGGGGCCTGCGTCGGCATCTGCCCGGTAGCCGCGTCCGGGTGAGGGGGCAGGGCCGGGTCTGGGTGCGGGGGCTGGGCCTGGGTCGTGTACGTAGCCTCGGCCGGGGCAGCCGGGGCAGAGGTCGGCTCCACGTCCGAGGCAGGGTCCGGGCCCGGGCCCGCGGCCTGGTCCGGATCCGAGCCGGGCAGCCGTTCACCCGCATCCGTGTCCGCATCCGAGCCGGGCAACTGTTCACCCGCATCCGCGCCCGCGTCCGCACCCCGTACCTCCGGTCGGGGCCGACTCCACCAGTTCGCCTTCGTGGGCTTCCGCTTCCCCTCGTCCATGTTCTCCCCACAACTGGCCCGCGGCGGACGCCGTTTGCTTGCTCAACTCCGAGCCCGCCACGATCCCCGGCGGGCACGGCCCACCGAGGATTCAACCAGGTTCCCCGACGAAAGCGCAGGGCAGCGTCGGGTCAGTGCAGCTGCGACGTGCCCTTCAGCGGTCCGGCCCCCGGCGACGCCGCCGTGGTCCGCACCGGATTCGCCTCGCTCGCCACCACGGGCTCATCCGTCTGCGGGAACCCCATGCCGGGCGGCACGGCGGAGCGACGGCCCGACGGCACCGGGCGTATCAGCGGGGAGATGGTGACGGCGCCCGCCACCATGGGGGCCGTCAGTTCGTACATGGAGCCGCGCGGACGCAGCGGCTGGGTGGGGGGTCCGGGCAGCAGCGGTCCGGTGACCTCGGCCGGCGCGAGCGGAGCCGCCAGGGGGCCGGGGCGCTGGCCCTGCACCGACAGCGGATTGCCGCCGCCACGTCGCCGCATGGATTCGGGGACCGCGGCAGTACCCGAGCCCTGCGTGCGCTGCGGGGTCACATTGCTGCCGGAGCCTCCCGCGCGGGTGTCGTTCGAGCCGGTGGGGGCGCCCACCGTGACGCCGCCGAGCGCGATGGCGGCCAGTGAGACCGCGCCCGCCGCCGCGAACGCGAACCGGCGGCCTCGCCAGAGCGACCGCTCCGCCTCGTGCCGGCCGACCTCGTGCCGGGTGACCCCGTGGATGCGGAAGCCCTGCTGCTCGCTGGGCAGCACCGCGGCGTGGGCGCCTGCGGGGACGTACTCCGCGAAGGGGTCGGGACGCACGCCGAAGACCCCGCTCCGCGGCAGTCCGGCGGAGTCGGTGGATCCGGTGGCGAACCCCTCCCCGTCACCGGGCGCGCCGGGTCTTCCGGACGGCCCGGAACCGCCTCCGGGGAGACCCTGGAGACGGGCGAGGAAGCTCGCGGAAGGCGGCGGCGGGGCGGCCTGCGCGAAGACGCTCTTGAGGCGACGCTGCGCGTCGGCCTCCGTTTTGCACATCGGACAGGTCGCCAGATGCGCGAGGACGCGCTCGCGCGCGTCATGACCCAACTCGCCGTCCACAAGGGCGGCGAGGCGGTCCCCAAGATGCTGCTCGGCCTCGGCTAGTTGCCGTTCGGCAGGATTCGACCGTGATCCACTCACGCGGTCGCACCCCCTCCTCCCAGCGCCACGGCTCCGGTCACCGCGAGCGAGCGGCGCTCCGCGCGGGCCTCGGGAGACCGGTGCTGGAGGGCCTTGCGCAGCTGCGAGCGACCCCGGTGGATACGGCTGCGGACCGTACCGAGCTTGACGCCGAGTGTTGCGGCGATCTCTTCGTACGAAAGGCCCTCGATGTCGCAGAGGACCACGGCGGCGCGGAATTCGGGCGCGAGGGTGTCGAGCGCCTGCTGGACGTCCGCGTCGAAGTGCGTGTCGTTGAACACCTGCTGCGGCGACGGCTCGCGGCTCGGCAGCCGCTCCGCGGCGTCGTCCCCGAGCGCGTCGAAGCGGATGCGCTGCTTGCGGCGCACCATGTCCAGGAAGAGGTTGGTGGTGATGCGGTGCAGCCAGCCCTCGAACGTGCCGGGGGTGTAGGTCGAGAGGGAGCGGAAGACACGGACGAAGACCTCTTGCGTGAGGTCCTCGGCATCGTGCTGATTGCCGGTCAGGCGGTACGCCAGGCGGTACACGCGGCCGCTGTGTGTGCTGACGATCTCCTCCCAGGTGGGCGGAGTCCACGCCTGCGATTCCGCATCAGCGGCAAAGGTCGCGGTCTGAGCGGAGTCGTTGGCGCGGAAACGGTCAGCGGTCTCGGTCACGGATTTCGGCTCACCCGCCAATCCGAGAAAACGCCGGAGCGCTCCTCCCCGATCCGCGGACGCAGCCGCACCTCCCCTATCGGCTCTGGTGGTGTCCAGTGGAGCCCCTACCATAACCACCTCGCCCGTTAGCTCCGGATAAGCGTTTTTACGTGAATTTGGTACGGGCTTCGCTGCAGGTGTCCTGCTCCTTCGCACCGCCCGCCTCCGGCCGTGATCCATCCGTCCACCCCCGCTGTTCTCCCACCCCTTCATAACGCCCGGCCTCATCTGCGGGTTCCCGGCCCCAACGGATACAGTCACGGCCAGGCAACCACGGGGACAGGAGAGGGCCATTACCGGCAACCGGCAGACGAGCTGGGCGTTCGCCGACGCCTTTGTCGCCGAGGACGAGGCGCTGCGCTGGGCCCGGGACCGGGCCCGGGAGGCAGGCCTGCCCTCGGTGTCGCCCGGCACCGGCGCCGCGCTGCGCATGCTCGCCGCCACGGCTGACGCGAAAGCGGTGGCCGAAATCGGTACGGGGACCGGAGTGTCGGGCATCCACCTGCTGCACGGCATGCGGCCCGACGGCGTCCTCACCACGGTCGACCCCGAGCCGGAGCGGCAGCAGTTCGCCCGGCAGGCCTTCCGTGCGGCGGGCTTCGCGGGCAACCGCGCGCGGTTCATTCCGGGGCGGGCCCTCGATGTCCTGCCGCGTCTCGCCGACGGCGGGTACGACCTCGTGTTCTGCGACGGCGACCGCGTGGAGTCCCTCGAATACCTCGCTGAATCGTTGCGCCTGCTGCGGCCGGGTGGGCTCGTCTGCTTCGAGGGCGTCTTCGCGGACGGCAGGACCGTGGACTCCGGGCCGCAGCCGGTCGAGGTGCTGCACCTTCGTGAGTTGCTGCGGGCGGTCCGGGAGAGGGCGGATCTCGTGCCGGCGTTGTTGCCGGTGGGGGATGGATTGCTCTGCGCCGTCAAAAGGTAGCGCTGCGCCGCCTTGCCGTTGGCTTCCCCCGACCAGCGTGTCGCCTGGGGGCCCGTCGTGGCTTGGTGCTCGGGGGGGCTGATCCGGTGCGGGCGAGCGTGGGACCACCCAGGGGCGCGGGGAACTGCGCGACCAGCCCCCACCGGCGGACAGCCGGAAGGAGGGGCGGGGCCGCGCGGGCCCCGGGTACATCACTGCCCCGGCTCGTCGTACGATGCCGGGGCAGTGGAGAAGTGTGGGCGCTTCCGCGTCAGCCGACGACCTTCTTCAGGGCGTCGCCGAGTGCATCGGCCTCGTCCGGAGTCAGTTCGACGACAAGTCGTCCGCCGCCTTCGAGCGGAACGCGCATGACGATGCCCCGCCCCTCCTTGGTCACCTCGAGCGGGCCGTCGCCCGTCCGCGGCTTCATGGCCGCCATGCTCGTTCCCCTTCCTGAAACCAGCTCATCGCAGCCGACAACCCAGGTGTCACCGGCATCGAACACATTGCTTCCAGGCCATTATCCCGCATGGCAGGACCCGATGACCAACATCGGTCTGCATCGACTCCGCAACGCGCGCCCGCAAAACCGCTCATTTCGCCGATGTGGCTGCGATACTTCGCCGCCCCGCACGGATTGTGGGCCCGGAATTCTTAGACGCAGGTCACATATCCGTCCTCGTGCCGGACGCCGATGATCTCCGTCATGCTGAGTTCCGACGTACTGGACCAGCGGAGGGGACCACCATGGCCGACAGCGTGCTCTACGAGGTGAGCGACGGACTCGCGACGATCACGATCAACCGTCCCGAGGCCATGAACGCCATGAACACCGAGGCCAAGGTCGCGCTGCGGGAAGCCGTGCGGTCGGCCGCCGCCGACGACGCCGTACGCGCGGTGCTGCTCACCGCCAACGGCCGCGCCTTCTGTGTGGGCCAGGACCTCAAGGAGCACATCGGCTCCCTCACCGCCGACCGCGAGGCGGGCACCGGGCAGACGATGAGCACGGTCAGGGAGCACTACAACCCCATCGTGCGGGCGATCACCGGCATGCCGAAGCCCGTCGTGGCGGGGGTCAACGGCGCGGCGGCGGGGGCCGGCCTAGGCTTCGCGCTCGCCGCCGACTACCGCGTGGTCGCGGACACGGCGAAGTTCAACACCTCGTTCGCGGGGGTCGCGCTGACCGCCGACTCGGGCGTCTCCTGGACGCTGCCGCGCGTGATCGGTCCGGGGCGCGCCGCCGACCTGCTGCTCTTCCCGCGCAACATCTCCGCGCAGGAGGCGTACGAGCTGGGCATCGCCAACAAGATCGTGCCGACGGCCGACCTCGCCGCCGAGGCCGCCCAGGTGGCCCGCGCCCTGGCGGGCGGGCCGACCCTGGCCCACGCGGCGCTCAAGGAGTCCCTCGCCTACGCGGCGGCCCACTCCCTGGACGAGGCGCTGGACAAGGAGGACGAGCTCCAGACGAAGGCGGGCGCGTCCGAGGACCACACGATCGCCGTGCGGGCCTTCATCGCCAAGGAGAGGCCGAAGTACCTCGGGCGGTGAGCGCGGCCGCTACGCCGCCTCGCGGGCCACGCAGTCCGCGAGGTGGTCGTCGACCAGACCGCAGGCCTGCATCAGGGCGTACGCCGTGGTGGGGCCGACGAAGCGGATGCCGCGCTTCTTGAGGGTCTTGGACAGGGCCGTGGACTCGGGGGTGATCGCGGGTACGTCGGCGAGGGACCTCGGAGCCTGCCTGGTCGCGCGGTCCGGCGCGAAGGACCAGATCAGCTCGTCCAGTTCGCCCTCGGACCAGTCGGCGAGCACGCGCGCGTTGGCGAGGGTCGCGTCGATCTTGGCGCGGTTGCGAATGATCCCGGGGTCGGCGAGGAGCCGCTCCCGATCCGCGTCGGTGAACTCGGCGACCGAGGCGATCCTGAAGTCCGCGAAGGCGGCGCGGAAGCCCTCGCGGCGGCGCAGGATCGTGATCCAGGACAGACCGGACTGGAACGCCTCCAGGCAGAGCCTCTCGTACAGCGCGTCGTCGCCGTGGACCGGGCGGCCCCATTCGTCGTCGTGATACGCCACGTAATCCTCGGTGGACAGGCCCCAGGGGCAGCGCAGGCCGCCGTCCGGTCCCGCGACCGCCCCGCTCACGGTGCTCACTGGTCGTCGCCCTTCTTGTCCTCGGCACTGCCTTCGGCGGCCTTGCCTTCGCCTGCCCTGGCTTCGACTGCCCTGCCCGGCGCGTACCCCTCGAAGAGGGCGGGGCCCGCGACCGCCGTGGCCTGCGCGCCGGCCAGGGCCGCCTCCAGCTCCGCGATGCGCGCGTCCCGCTCGGCCAGTTCGGCGCCCAGGCGGCCGAGCACGTCGTCGACCTCGTCCATGTGGTAGCCGCGCAACGTCATCGGGAAGCGCACCGCGTCCACGTCGGCGCGGCGCAGCGGCCGGTCCGGGGGCAGCGGGTCGGTGAACCGCTCGGGCGCGGCCTCGGGCAGCGCGCCGCTCTCCCCGCCGCCGATCACGGCGAGGGACACCGCGCCGACGACCACGACAAGGGCGATGACCAGGAACAAGAACATGACCATCTCCTCAGGCCCCCCACGCTCGACTGCCCGTGTTCAAACTGTCAGGGTCCGATCGTGCCATGCGCCTGTGACAGTTAAGGTCACAGGCGGCCGTACCGCGACAAGGACCCAGGAGGGCCGCAGGGGATGCTCAGGCTTGGCAGGCGCGAGTTCGACGCGCACGAGCCGGTGATCATGGCGATCGTCAACCGGACCCCGGACTCCTTCTACGACCAGGGCGCCACGTTCCGCGACGAGCCCGCGCTCGCGCGCGTGGAGCAGGCCGTGGCCGAGGGCGCCGCCGTCATCGACATCGGCGGGGTCAAGGCGGGTCCCGGCGACGAGGTGACCGCCGAGGAGGAGGCGCGCCGCACGGTCGGTTTCGTCGCCGAGGTCCGCAAGCGGTTCCCCGACGTGGTGATCAGCGTCGACACCTGGCGGCACGATGTCGGCGAGGCGGTCTGCGAGGCGGGCGCCGATGTGCTCAACGACGCCTGGGGAGGCGTCGACCCGAAGCTCGCGGAGGTCGCCGCGCGGTACCGGGTGGGCCTGGTCTGCACGCATGCGGGCGGCGCCGAGCCGCGCACCAGGCCGCACCGTGTCACGTACGACGACGTGATGGCCGACATCCTGCGCGTGACGGTCGGCCTGGCCGAGCGCGCGGTCGAGCTGGGCGTGGAGCGGGACTCCGTACTGATCGACCCGGGGCACGACTTCGGCAAGAACACCCGGCACAGCCTGGAGGCGACCCGCAGGCTCGGCGAGATGGTCGACACGGGCTGGCCGGTGCTCGTCTCGCTGTCCAACAAGGACTTCGTGGGCGAGACCCTCGACAAGCCGGTCAAGGAACGCGTCCTCGGGACGCTCGCCACGACGGCGATCTCGGCATGGCTGGGCGCGCAGGTCTACCGGGTCCACGAGGTCGCGGAGACCAAGCAGGTCCTGGACATGGTCGCGACGATCGCCGGGCACCGGCCCCCGGCGGTCGCCCGCCGGGGGCTCGCCTGACCGCCCCTCGTGTGCACTCCCCTTCGGGGAGTGCTACTTCCCGACTTCCTTCGTCACCAGGGAGATGGCCTCTTCCACGTCGTCCGTGACGTGGAAGAGGAGCAGGTCGGCCTCGGAGGCCTTGCCCTGGGCGATGACCGTGTTCTTCAGCCAGTCGACGAGGCCGCCCCAGTACGCGGAGCCGAACAGCACGATCGGGAACCGGGTGACCTTGCGGGTCTGCACGAGGGTGAGCGCTTCGAAGAGCTCGTCCAGGGTGCCGAGGCCGCCGGGCAGGACCACGAAGCCCTGCGCGTACTTCACGAACATCGTCTTGCGGACGAAGAAGTAGCGGAAGTTCACACCGATGTCGACGTAGGGGTTGAGGCCCTGCTCGAAGGGCAGCTCGATGCCGAGGCCGACGGAGGTGCCCTTCGCCTCGACGGCGCCCTGGTTGGCCGCCTGCATCGCGCCGGGCCCGCCGCCCGTGATCACCGCGAAACCGGCCTCCACGAGCGCCTTGCCGATCTCGACGCCCGCCACGTACTCCGGAGTGCCCTGTGGGGTGCGGGCCGAGCCGAATACGCTGATGGCGGGCGGGAGTTCGGCGAGGGTGCCGAAGCCCTCGATGAACTCGGACTGGATGCGCAGGACTCTCCAGGGGTCCGTGTGCACCCACTCCGAAGGGCCGTCGGAGTCGAGGAGACGCTGATCGGTGGTCCCGGCCTGCACCTTGTCCCGCCTGCGCAGCACCGGGCCGAGCCGCTGCTCCTCGGGGCCCTTCCTGGCGGCGCGGGCAGCACCGTCGTTGGCTTGGCTCATCGTCTGCTCCCTCCATGCGTACGTGTGCGTACGTGACTGACAGCGTAGATCTACGCGGGTTACGGAGGAGGGACCTCCGGATGTCCGGTACCGGGAACCTTCCGCGGCTACGCAGTCAGCCAGGACCGCAGCCGTTCCTCCGCCAGCGGGATCAGCGACGCCTCGACGCGCTCGTCGATCTTGTGCGCCAGCAACGGTTCGCCCGGCCCGTAGTTGACCGCGGGCACGCCGAGCGCGCTGAAGCGGGAGACGTCCGTCCAGCCGAACTTGGGGCGCGCCTCGCCGCCGACGGCCGCCATGAACGCCGCGGCGGCCGGGTGGGTGAGGCCGGGGCGGGCCGCGCCCGTGTGGTCGTCGACGATGAACTCGTCGACGCCGCAGTCCGCGAAGTAGTCGCGCACGAAGGCGAGGGCTTCGGCCTCGCTGCGGTCGGGGGCGTAGCGGAAGTTGACGGTGACGGTGCACTCGTCGGGGATGACGTTGGTGGCGACGCCGCCCTCGATGCGGACGGCGTTGAGGCCCTCGTGGAACTCCAGGCCCTCCACCACCGGCTTGCGGGGCTCGTACGCGGCGAGCCTCTCCAGGATCGGAGTGGCCGCGTGGATGGCGTTGGAGCCCATCCACGCGCGCGCGGAGTGCGCCCGCACGCCCTTGGTCCTCAGGAGGACCCGCAGGGTGCCCTGGCAGCCGCCCTCGACCTGTCCGTCGGTCGGTTCGAGGAGGACGGCGAAGTCGCCCGCCAGCCAGTCCGGGTGGGCCTTGGCGACATGCCCGAGGCCGTTGAGGTGCCCGGCCACCTCTTCGTTGTCGTAGAAGACGAAGGTCAGGTCGCGGTTGGGCTCGGTCACCGTCTGCGCGAGGCGCAGCTGGACGGCGACGCCCGACTTCATGTCACAGGTGCCGCAGCCCCACAGGACACCTTCCTCGTCGAGCCTGGAGGGCACGTTGTCCGCGATCGGCACCGTGTCGATGTGCCCGGCGAGGATGACCCGCTCCGCGCGGCCGAGGTTCGTACGGGCCACGACGTTGTTGCCGTGCCGGTCGACCGTCAGGTGCGGAAGGGCGCGCAGGGCCGTTTCGATGGCGTCGGCGAGCGCCTTCTCCGCACCGCTCGGGGACGGGAAGTCGACCAGGCGCGCGGTCAGCTGGGCGGCGTCGAGCGTGAGGTCAAGCGGTGTGTGAGGCATGCGGACGACCCTAGCGCCGAGGCAGAACGCCCTGTCGGTGGACTCCAGTACTTTGGACGCGGGCGGCAGGACGGCGGTCGGCAGGGCGGCGGCGGAGGGCGGCGGATCACTCAGGAGTGCGGCACGTCACTCGATCGGGGCGCGCCGGACACCGTGGGACGACGCCACGTACGCCTTTCCGTACCCCCCTCGCGCACCCGTGAATCCCTTGGAAATCAACGGGATGAAGGATTCCGCAGCGCCCGGTCCCGTGATCCCTTTGCCCGCCTTTATCCGCAGCCGATAATGCGACGCATTGCGAACTCTTTACGTTGCCGTACCGCAACCTTCGCGGGCTTCGAGCGGTAGTCACTGCGTCCGATCGCCGGAAGCCGTCCGGCGGGGCGCCGGAATCGATCCGGCCGGACACCTCAACGTTCTCCCCCGTCTGAAGGAGCATCATGTCCCTCCCCCTGACCCGCCGGATCGCCCGTGCCGCGCTGCTCAGCGCAGCGGGCGCAGCTTCCGTGGTCGGTGCGGCCGGCTCCGCTGGCGCCGTCGACCTGCCGGCCGGCCACGACCTGGGCGGAGTGAGCGCCCTGGACGGCTCGGGCCTCGGCGACACCGTCGACAGTGCGGCTCAGAACGTCACCAACCTCGCGGGTGACACCGGCAGCAAGGCCGTGAAGCAGACCGTTCCGGCCGCGGGCAAGGCCGTCGGCAGGGCCGGCAAGACGGCGACCCCCGCCGCGCAGCGGGCCGCGGGCGACGTCGCGGGCAGCGCGGGCAAGACGGTCGGCGACACCGCGGGCACGGCCACCAAGGACGGCCTGCCCACCGACTCGCTGACCAAGAGCGGCCTGCCGACCGGCGAACTGCCCCTCGGCGGCACCCTGCCGCTCGGCTAGTCCACCCGGTACGCGCGAAGGGCCCGGAGCCACTGGCTCCGGGCCCTTAGGCGTGCCCCACGAGCACACGCTCACGAGCAGCAGCATGCACGGCTCACGCCAGGCGCTCGACCGCCGCCGCGACCCGCTCGTCCGTCGCCGTCAGCGCCACCCGCACGAACCGGTCGCCCGCCGGGCCGTAGAAGTCGCCGGGTGCCACCAGGATGCCGAGGTCGGCGAGGCGGCCGACGGTGTCCCAGCAGGACTCGTCACGGGTGGCCCACAGGTACAGGCTCGCCTCGCTGTGCTCGATCCGGAAGCCGTGCTTCAGGAGGGCGTCGCGCAGCGCGGTGCGCCGGGCCGCGTACCGCTCGCGCTGCTCGCGCACGTGCTCGTCGTCGCCGAGCGCCGCGACGACGGCGGCCTGGGTCGGCGCGGAGGTCATCATGCCGCCGTGCTTGCGGATCTGGAGCAGCTCCCCGAGCACCGCCGCGTCACCGGCGAGGAACGCCGCACGGTAGCCCGCCAGGTTGGACCGCTTGGAGAGCGAGTGGACGGAGATGATCCCCTCGTACGAACCGCCGCACACGTCCGGGTGCAGGACCGAGACAGGCTTCGCCTCCCAGCCGAGCTCCAGGTAGCACTCGTCGCTGACGACGAGCACGCCGTGCTCGCGGGCCCAGGCGACGGCGCGGGTCAGCTCGTCCGCGGACAGGACGCGACCGGTCGGGTTCGAGGGTGAGTTGAGCCAGAGGAGCTTCAGGTTCGCGGGGTCGAGATCCGTCGGGTCGTCGTAGGCGACGTACTCGGCGCGGGCCAGTCGCGCGCCCACCTCGTACGTCGGGTAGGCGAGCCGCGGGTAGGCGACCACGTCGCCCGGCCCGAGGCCCAGCTGCGTCGGCAGCCAGGCCACCAGCTCCTTGGAGCCGACGATCGGCAGGACGTTGCGGTGCGTGATGTCCCGGGCGCCCAGGCGCCGTTCGCACCAGCCGGTGATCGCGTCGCGCAGCTCGGGCGTGCCCCACACCGTCGGATAGCCCGGCGAGTCCGCGGCCCCGGTCAGCGCTTTTTGGATCAGCTCGGGGACCGGGTCGACCGGGGTGCCCACCGACAGGTCGACGATGCCGCCGGGGTGGGCGGCGGCCGTGGCCTTGTACGGTTCGAGCTTGTCCCAGGGGAAGGTGGGAAGCCGGTCGGAGACTGCGGACACGTGGTGACTCCCGTACTGGTACTTGTCGTGACAAATGCCTCGGTCCCGTGCGGCGGTGTGCCGTACGGGACCGGGGCGACGCTCAGGCTGCCGTTACTGGTTCTGCGGCGGCAGGGCGGCAATGAAGGCGTGGTCGCGCTCGATGAGACCGAGCTTGCTCGCGCCACCGGGCGAACCGAGCTCGTCGAAGAACTCGACGTTCGCCTTGTAGTAGTCCTTCCACTCCTCAGGAGTGTCGTCCTCGTAGAAGATCGCCTCGACCGGGCAGACCGGTTCGCAGGCTCCGCAGTCGACGCATTCGTCCGGGTGGATGTACAAGGACCGGGAGCCCTCGTAAATGCAGTCGACCGGGCACTCCTCGATGCACGCCTTGTCCTTGACGTCGACACAAGGCTGCGCGATGACGTAGGTCACGCTGTCGTTCCTCCTCGATACGGGCGTTGGCGGGCCGTCCTCAGGCTCCGCTCGCCTGGCGCGCGGGAGCGCGGCGTCGTCGATGCCCACCCCTAGTATCTCCGTTCCCAGGCATGATCCGAACAGGAGGGGCTCACAGAGCTGTGGAATTCACCGCGGGCGGACGTCTCGAGGTCCGCATCACCCCTGCTGACGTGGGCAAACGCGTCTCGGTTCGGCGCTTGAGCGACGCTTTGGTACCGGGGGAGAAGTTCACCGACACGGTGGGTGTTCTCGCATCGTGGGACGACGGTGTAATGCTCATCACACGACGGAACGGCGAGAGCGTCCGCATTCCGGAGCGTTCGCTGGTCGCGGGCAAGGTCGTCCCGGCCGCGCCTGCGCGCAGGCGCGGGCCCGCCGCCTCCTACGAGGAGCTGGCGCGGGTCTGCGCGCGCGCCTGGCAGCCCGTGGAGAGCGAGCGGCTCGGGGAGTGGGAGCTCCGGGCCGCCGCCGGATTCACGCGGCGGGCCAACTCCGTGCTGCCGCTGGGCGATCCGGGCCGGCCGCTCGACGAGGCACTCGGCCGCGTGCGCGAGTGGTACGCGGCCCGCGGCCTGCCCCCGTACGTCCAGACCGCGACCGGCGCCGAGGGGGCGCAGGAACTGCTCTGCGCGGGCCTGGAGGAGCGCGGCTGGGAGCGCGAGGTGAGCGCCCAGCTCCATATCGGGGGGCTCGCGCCGGTCGGTGACCTGGACGCGGACGTGGACCGTGTGGAGCTGTCCCGGTCCTTCGACGACGCGTGGCTGCGGCGGTACAAGCGTTTCCGGGCCGCGGGACCGCATGTGCGCAAGGTGCTGGCGAGCGGGCCCTCGGTATGGTTCGCTTCCGTGCCCGGGAGCGTTGACGCCCCGGCCGCGATCGGGCGGTGTGTGGTGGACGGCCGCTGGGCGGGGTTCATGGCGGTCGAGGTCGCCCCGGAACACCGGCGCCAGGGGCTCGCCACCGCGGTGATGGCCGCGTTGTCCCGGCAGGCCCTGGCCGAGGGCGCGTCGGCGGCCTGGCTGCAGGTCGAGGAAGCCAACGACGGCGCGCGGGCGCTGTACGGCGGGATGGGTTTCGCCGCGCATCACGCCTACCACCACTACCGGTACGGACCTGCCTGAGCGGGCACACGACCCGGCAGGCGGGGCACACGGCAGGAGACGGCCCGACGGACGCGGCGAGCGGCGCGGGCACGGGCAGGCACGGCGGAACAGGGCACGGCAAGAGCACGGCAGAGCAGAGCACGGCACGGAGAGAGCGCCCGGTGAGGGCAGACACGAGGCACGTATGCACGCGGAGTCCGGCGAATGGCGACGGCGGTTCGCCGAAGAGGCGAGGTCCGAACGGCCCGGTCTCGCGCCGCTGTGCCTGCTGATCGGCACCGAGGCGGACCCCTCCCTCGACGAGGCGGGCATCGACGCCGCCGAGATCGAGCTCGACCGGCTCGCGGGCCTGCTGCCGTTCCGGCCCGACGGACCCCGCGCGTGGGCCGCGGCGATGGCCGAACTCCTCGGTGAGCAGTGCGGGTTCGAGGGGACACCGGGCGACTACCAGCGCCTCGACTCCTCGCTCCTGCACCAGGTCCTGCGGCGCCGCAGGGGCCTGCCCATCCTGCTCTCCGTCGTCTGGATGGAGGTCGCGCGGCGCGCGGGCGCGCCCGTCTACGGGGTCGCCCTGCCGGGGCACTTCGTCGTCGGCTTCGGGCCCAGGGACGAGCAGGTGCTGGCCGACCCTTTCGACGGCGGCAGGCTGCTCACCGGGGCCGACGCCGAGCTCCTCGTCGGCGGGACGGCGGGTACGGGCATCCCGCCGTCGATGCTGACGCCCGCCGATCCGCTCAACATCGTGCAGCGCATCCTCAACAACATCCGCGCCTGGGCCGCCGCCCGCCCCGAGCGCTCCGAGGTCGCGCTGTGGGCCCTCGAACTCTCCCTCCTGCTGCCCGCCCATCCGGCGCGCCTGCGCTACGAGAGGGCCCAACTCCTCGTACAGCGTGGGGATTTCCTCGGTGGCGCGCAGGAGCTGGACGCGTACGCGGACGTGGTGTCGACGGTCGAGCCGACCACGGCGGACCGGGTGCGCCAGCAGGCGCGGGCGGCGCGGGCCATGCTGAACTGACGTCGGCGCGGACCGACGTATCGATCGGTGCGAGGGGGCACCAAGGACGTATGCACCCCCGACCTCCCGGAACCACCGAGCGGCGGCGGCTGTTCGCCGCCGAGGCCGAGTCCTCGCGGCCCGACCTGGCGCTGCTGTGCCTGCTGATCGGCGCCGAGGCCGACCCCTCCCTCGACGAGGCGGGCATCGACGCCGCACGGCGCCTGCTCGACCGGCTCGGCGCGCAGGCCGCACAGGCCTCGAAGGCCGTACGCGGCCACCGCCCCCACCGCGCCGACGAACCGCGGACCTGGGCCGCCGCCCTGGCCGAACTCCTCGGCGGACGGCACGGCTTCAAGGGCAGACCCGGCGACTACCAGCGCCTCGACTCCTCGCTCCTGCACCAGGTCCTGCGGCGCCGCAGAGGCCTGCCCATCCTGCTCTCCGTCGTCTGGATGGAAGTCGCGCGGCGCGCGGGCGCACCCGTCCACGGAGTCGCGCTCCCCGGGCACTTCGTCGTCGGCTTCGGCCCGCGGGACGAACCGCTGCTCGCCGACCCCTTCGGCGGCGGCCGACTGCTCACCGGCATGGACGTGGAACTCCTCGTCGCGGCGGCCACCGGCGGCCCCCTCGCGCCGTCGATGCTCTGCCCCGCGGGCCCCCTGGACATCGTGGGCCGCGTCCTCGACAACATCCGCGCCTGGGCCGCGGCCCGCCCCGAACGGTCCGACGTCGCGCTCTGGGCGATCGAGCTCGCCCTGCTGCTCCCTGCGGCGCCGCCCCGCCTGCACTACGAGCGCGCCCAACTCCTCGTACAGCGGGGGGATTTCCTGCTGGGCGCCCGTGCGCTTGACGCCTACGCCGACGACGTCGCCGCCCTGGACCCCGCTACGGCCGACCGGGCGCGGTGGCAGGCGTTCGGGGCCCGGGCGATGCTGAACTGACGCGCGAGGGCGCGCAGGGGGCTTCGAAGGCGGGCTCTCACAGGGCTAAACGCTCAGTCAGAGCCAGCCCTTGTCCCTGGCCGTTCGGACCGCCTCCGCGCGGTTGCGGACCGCGAGCTTCTGGATGGCCGTCGAGAGGTAGTTGCGGACGGTGCCCTGGGAGAGGTGCAGGGCGGTGGCCAGTTCGGCGTTGGTGGCGCCGTCGGCCGCCGCGCGCAGCACCTCGCGCTCGCGGTCCGTCAGCGGGTTCGCGCCCCCGGCGAGGGCCGCCGCCGCCAGCGTGGGGTCGATGACCCGCTCCCCCGCGAGCACCTTGCGCACCGCCGCGGCGAGCTGGGCCGCGGGGGCGTCCTTGACCAGGAACGCGTCGGCGCCCGCCTCCATCGCGCTGCGCAGATAGCCGGGGCGGCCGAAGGTGGTGAGCACGACGATCTTCACCGCGGGGAACGCGGCGTGCAGGTCGGCGGCGGCCTCGATGCCCGTCATGCCGGGCATCTCGATGTCGAGCAGCGCCACGTCCACGGCGTCGGCGCGCACCGCGGCGAGCACCTCGTCGCCGCGGGCCACCTGGGCGACGACCTCGATGTCCGGTTCCAGGCCGAGCAGCGCGGCGAGGGCCTCGCGGACCATCGCCTGGTCCTCGGCCAGCAGAATCCTGATGACACCGCCCGTGCCGTCCGCGCCGTCCCTGCCGTTCCCGTCGGCCCCACTGTTCCCGCTGCTCATGAGGGGGATCCTACGGCCGTGTCCGTCAGCGGCACGCGGGCCGCCAGACGGAAGCCGCGGCGGGCCCCCGGACCCGTCTCCAGGACCCCGCCGACCGCCTCCACGCGTTCGCCGAGGCCCGTCAGGCCGTTGCCCGCGACGGCCCCGGAACCGCCCGCCCCGTCGTCCTCCACGGAGAGCTCCAGGTGCGGCCCCGCGAGCGTCTGACGGGCCGTGAACGAGACCGTGCAGCGCCCGGCGCCGCTGTGCCGTACGACATTGGTCACAGCCTCCCGCAGCGCCCAGGCAAGGACCGCCTCGGCCTCCTCGTCCGGCAGTCGGGCGGGCGGCTCCAGCGGGACGTCGGCCTCGACGCCCGCGGCGGTGAGCGCGGTGCGCGCGCCCGCGAGCTCGCCCGCGAGGGTGCGCCGCCGGTAGCCGGAGACCGCCTCGCGGACGTCCACCAGGGCCTGGCGGCTGACCTGTTCGATGTCGGCGACCTGCTGGGCCGCCTTCGCCGGATCGGTGGGGAGCATCCGCCCGGCCAGCTCGCTCTTGAGCGTGATCAGGGAGAGCGAGTGGCCGAGCAGGTCGTGCAGGTCCCTGGCGAGCCGCAGCCGCTCCTCGTTGGCGGCGAGCTGGGCGACGGTGGCGCGGGCCTGGCGCAGCTGGATCGTCGTACGGATCAACTGGCGTACGCCGGACATCGCGAAGCCCACCAGGAGCGTGATCACCCCGAGGTTGGTGATCAGGTCGCCGAGACCGTCGTCGCGCAGGCCGACCACGATCATCAGGAGGGTGACCGAGGGGATGGCCCAGAGCGCGTACCGCATGGGCAGGACTGCGCCCGCGGAGACCGAGGCGTACACGAAGAGTCCGAGCCAGTGGTCGCCGAGGCTGAAGGCGAGGACCACGGCGAGGAGCACGAGGATCCCGAAGGAGGCGATGACGCCGCCCCATTGGAGGACCCGGGTGGTGTAGCGGAAGACGAGGGTCAGGTAGCAGACCACGAAGACCGCGAGGCCGGCCGAGCCGAGGACCGTGGCGAGGACCGTGTGATGGCCGTCCGTCAGATCCTTGATCGGGGAGCTCAGGAAGACCAGCCAGACACCGATCCAGACGGACTTCGTCAGGAACTGGCGGCGGTCCTGGGGCGGTCGCCCGAACGTGTACACGGGGTGGCGCTCGTTGTCTTCGGCATCTGTCTCGCTCACGCCTTCAGGGTGTCCTTCCGGTACAGCCACGCCGCGCCGCCCGCGAAGAGGAGGAAGTAGGCGACCAGGAGCGTGATGTCCTTCGCGTGCGGCGCCTCGCCGAGTTCGATCGCCCGGCCGAGGGCAGCGTACGCGTGCGTGGGCAGCCAGGTCGCGGCCCGGCTCAGCCAGTCGGGGAACGTCGTCGTCGGCATCCACAGGCCGCCGAGGAGGGAGAGCCCGAAGTAGACGATCATCGTGATCGGGCGTACGGCGTCGCCGGTCGCCAGGTAGCCGATGGCCACGCCGAGCGCGGCGAAGCAGAGGCTGCCCGCCCAGATCGCGCCGGTCAGCGCCAGCCACTGCCAGGCGTCGAAGCGGACGTCCTTGAAGACCGCGGCGACCAGGAAGACCACGACGATCGACGGCAGGCTCACCACCGCCGCGCTCGCGGTCTTGGCGAGGACGTAGCCGCGGCCGGGCAGGGCCGTCAGGCGCAACTGCCGTACCCAGCCGCTCTCGCGCTCCTTGGCGATGCGTTCGCTGTTGCCCATGAGGACTGCGGTGAGGGCGCCGAAGGACGCCATCGAGACCATCATGAACGCGGGCACGGACAGGCCCGTGTCGGAGACCTTGTCGGAGCCGTCCTGGCTGCCCGCGATGATCAGGAAGAGCATCGACGGGTAGATCACCGAGAAGAAGAGGAACTTGCGGTTGCGCAGGGCTCGGGTGATCTCGAGCTTGATGAGGCTGTTCATGCCGTGGGTGCCTTTCATGCGGTCCTGGCCTCCTCGGCCTCGGTGATCGCCACGAAGGCCTGCTCGAGACCGAGCCCGGCGACTTCGAGATTGCGGGGGTAGAAACCGAGCCCGTACAGCGCGTGCACGGTGGCGTCGGCGTCCGTGGACTGGAGGCGGACCGTGTGGCCCGAGACGTCCAGGGTGGTCAGGCAGGGCAGCGAGCGGAGCCGTCCGGTGAGCGCCTCGTCGAGGTCCGGCAGGTCGAAGGCGACCTTGCGGGCGCCCGCCTTCGCCTTGATCTCGGCGGCGGTGCCGTCCGCGAGGAGCCGGCCGCGGTGCAGGACGAGGACGCGGTCGGCGATCGCGTCGGCCTCCTCCAGGTAGTGCGTGGCGAACAGGACCGCGCGGCCCTGGTCCGCCTGCTCCCGCATGGTGGCCCAGAACGCCTGGCGGGCGGTGACGTCCATGCCGGTGGTCGGCTCGTCGAGCACGATCAGGTCGTTGGCGCCGGCGGTGGCGAGCGCGAAGCGGACGCGCTGCTCCTGGCCGCCGGAGAGCTTGTCGACCTTGCGGTCCGCGATCTGGGTGATGCCCGCACGGGCGAGCACGTCGTTCACGCGGTGCGGCCGCGGGTGCAGATCGCAGCCGAGGGTCACCAGTTCGCGGACGGTGACCTCGCCCATCAGGCCGCCGCTCTGCAGCATGGCGCCGACCCGGCCCGCGGCGATCGCCTCGCTCGGCTCCGCCCCGAAGACGCGTACGGTGCCGCTGTCGGGGCGCTTGAGGCCGAGCAGCAGGTCGAGGGTGGAGGACTTGCCCGCGCCGTTCGGCCCGAGGAGCGCCACGGTCTCGCCCGGCCGGAGGTCGAGGGTCAGGCCGTCGACTGCGCGGACATCGCCGTAGCTCTTGGAGACCCGCTCGAAGGTCACGGCGGTGGTGGCCGCGACGCCGGGCGGTGCTGTGGTCGTCGTCATGTCCGCCATCGTCACAAAACCGCAGGTGGCGGCGGCAGTGTCGGTTGTGGTGTCTCCGGGATGACAGATGTCATGGGGAAGGCCGGCAGGATCGTCACCTGCCGGCCTTCCGGGTCTTGCGTGGCGTCGCGGAACGTACGCCGGTCAGCTCGCGTTCGTCTCGATCACGCCGATCCGCTCCGCGGGCGTCTTGCCGATCAGCGCCTTGCCCATCGCCTGGGCGACGTCCGTCGGCTGGACCGGCGTCTTGTCGCCGTTGCCGCGCTGGATCAGTACGCCGTCGAAGACGTTGCCGTACAGCTTGCGGAGCTCTTCGAGGTTGTAGTGCACCTGGAGCGTGCCGTCCTTGAGGACCCGCGTCTCGAGGATCTTCGGCAGCGACCTGGCCGGGCCGAACGGGATCGACTTGGCGCCCGCCTTGACCGTGACGTTGGCGGACATGGCGGGCTTCGCGAAGTTCGTCATGAACTTGTCGACCTCGGCCTTGGAGACCGTCGGCTTGCGCGTGGTGACCGGGACCTGGACCGCGCTCGTGCCGCCCGTCTCGACCTGCTTCTTGTACGCGTCGGCGACGGCCGTGGTCGAGGCCTGCGGGTCGATGCCCTTGCCGACCTTCCCGTAGACCGGAACGGCCTTGCCGGGCACGAACTTGACCGTGCCCTCCTTCGCCGTGCCCGAGTCGCCCGCCGCGCGTTCGAGGGCGGCCGCGAGCTTCTCCTCGTCGACGGGCATGACGGGCTCGACGACCCGTTGGCCGCCGAAGAGCGAACCGATCACGGAGACGGGGTTGTAGTCGCTGCCCGCGGCCTCGCGGACGGTGGCCTGGCTGTCGAGGGTCAGGCCCGCCTGGTCCGGCTTGAGCGTGACCGGCTCGCCGCCCACCGAGAGCTTCAGGGGCTTGGTGACGCGCGCGCCGATGGCGTCGTCGAGCTTCTTGACGGCCTCGTCGCGGGTGCCGCCGCCGATGTCGACGCCGAGCACGGTGGTGCCCTTCGGGACGTCCGCGTGGTTCATCAACAGGCCCGCGCCGTACGCGCCGCAGCCCACGACGACCACGGCGACGGCGAGGAGGACCAGCTTGCTGCGGCCCTTCTTCTTCGCCTTCTTCGGCGCGGGCGTGGCGGGCGGGACGTCCGAGCGCACCGGGTCGGGCAGCTTCGGCGGGGTGTGCGGCACCGGTCCTTCGCCCTGCGGCCCGGACGGGAACGGCGAGTTGTCCTGCGCGGGCGGGACGACGGGGATGCCGCTGGTGAGCGTCTCACCGGAGACGTTGCCACCGGGCACGGAGCTGCCGGGCCCTGAGCCACCGGGCGGCGCGACCGGGCCACCCCCCTTCTGCGGCGTGAGGATCGCGGTGTCGTCGCTCATGGCACCGGAACGCGGGGGCCGTCCGGCCGAGTTGGCGGGGCCGCCGGGAGCACCGGGAGCAGAGGGGCGGGCCCCCGGGGCGGGGGACGCCACAGGGCTGTCGCCGGTGACCGGGCCGCCGGTCGGGCCCGCCGGATGCCGGGAGTCCCCGGAGCCGCCCGTGCCCGGCGAGAAGTACGGCAGGTCGCCGCGCTGCGCGTCGCCGCCCTGCGGGGCACCCGTACCGAGGGGGCCGGACGCCACCGCGCCCGTGACGTCGAAGGAGCCCGTACCGGAACCGTTCGGCAGCGGACCACCGGAGCCGTGAACACCGGGGCCGGCAGGAGCGGAACCGCCGGAACCCGCGGTCCCGTTCGCCCCGGACGCTCCCGCGCCCTGGCCGCCCTCGCCCCTGGCAGGCCTGCGCGGCGCGAACCAGTCGCTCGTCTTCTCCTCGGCCGCCGCGGAACCTCCCGTACCGCCGTCGCCCGAACCCGAAGCGGAACCCGACCCGGCCCCGGAACCGGAACCACCGCCGGAGCCCGCACCGAAGCCGCCCCCGGGAGCGGCCGGGGCTCCGGCGCCCGTCGCCCCGCCCGGGTCGCCCGCGCCGTGGACGCCCGGCGCGGCACTGTCGCGGCGGCCGGTGTCGTCCGCGGCCGAGGAGTCCCCGCGCGCGCCGTCGTCGGCGACGGGCGTGCGCATGACGACCGGCGGGATGGGCCGCGAGCCGGGGATGTTGATCCGGACGCGGGTGGTCAGCGTGGTCTGGGTCTCGGGCTCTTCGGGCCGCTCATCGGCGGCCTGCCGCCGCACTCCGTCCGTGTCGCCATCGGCGCCGGCGCCCTGGGCCGGGGAGCCGTAGGGCGGCGTCCCCGAGGGGTATGCGGCTCCACCGCGCCCCTGGGGGCCGGAGGACGAACTGTCAGTTTCACGACTCAAGGCAGGTTCTCCTGGTTGACTCCGCCGCCCGTCTCGACCTCGTCCGGGGTCCCCCCCGGCCGGAGGTTGGGGAGGCTCGGCGGCCGCACCACCATACTGGCCGCCGTCGATACTCATCCTGTGACCGGCGTCAAACCCGTGCGGAACACGGTCCGAAGTGGTACGTCACTTGCCAAGTCGGGCGGCGTAACCGCTCGGTTGCGACATCTGGCCGAGCGTGGCACACATCACAGCCACGGCCATTCCGCCGAGCAGGTAGCCGTACGAGGCGAGTCCCGCGCCGAAGAGGAAGTCGCCCTCGGGTCTGGTGGCGGTGAGCAGCATCACCGCGGCCAGCCAGCCGGCGGCGGGCGCGACGGCGCCCGCTCTGGTGCCGGTCGCCCGGGACCCGCCGTAGAAGAGGCCCGCCGCCCCGACGAGCGCGAGCAGCAGCCCGGCGGGGAAGGAGCCGCCCTGGACGAGCGCGCCGGCGACGCCGACAACGGCGCCGAGCACGAAGAGTCCGACATAGGCGGCAAGTCGCCCCGGCCGCAGGGGCTGCGCGAGGAAGCTGCCCGCGGGCGCCGCGGCGCCCGCGCCGGACGCCGGGGCGGCGCTCCGCACCGGCGCGGCGGACTTCTTGGGCGCGCCCGAACCGGCCCCCGACGACGCACGGGATCGCGTACTCACAGCCCGGTCACCTCAGCCACATCCGTCACCCTTTCGAGACCCGCGAAGAGATCCGTCTCGCGGGCCGTTCCCTCCGCGGGCGCTGGGGAGACTTCTCCCCGCACCAGCTCGTAGTACTCCACCTCGAAAATCGGCTGCGCGAGCTGGTTGGAAAGGACGAAGAGCGGGCCGCTCACCGTGATCTGGGTGACGTGGGCCGCCATCGCCGCCGCCTTGGCCGCCTTGTAGGGACGGCCGTCGATCTCCGTCGTGATCCGCTCGTCGTCCGTGACGCCTGGCACGTCCTCGACGACGGCGGGCGTGCCGAACGGCGAGTGCCGCAGCGCCCCCGACATCCACCGGAAGCGCTCCTCGACCACGGACCGCGGGGCGCGGTTCCAGTAGATCTTGCCGATGGTGTGGGGCTCGCCGAGGTCGGCGCGGAAGGCGGGCTCGGCGGCGAGGTCGGCGGCGCGCATGGCGACGCGGTGCGCCTGGATGTGGTCGGGGTGGCCGTACCCGCCGTCGGGGTCGTAGGTGACGAGGACCTGCGGGCGCACCTCGCGGATCACCTCGACGAGATGCGCGGCCGCGTCGTCGGGGTCGGCCGACCAGAAGGCGCCGGGCCGGTGGTTCTGCTCGACGCCCATCATCCCGGAGTCGCGGTAGCGCCCGGTGCCGCCGAGGAAGCGGTGGTCGCTGACGCCGAGCGCCTTCATCGCGGCGGCGAGCTCCCCGATGCGCTCGGCGCCCAGGGAGTCCTCGCGGTCGGCGGCGAGATGGGCGAGCTCGGCCGGGATGACCTCGCCCTCCTCGCCGAGCGTGCAGGTCACCAACGTGACATGGGCTCCCTCGGCCGCGTACTTGGCCATGGTCGCGCCGGTGGTGATCGACTCGTCGTCGGGGTGCGCGTGCACGAGCAGCAGGCGTCGGGCGGGCAGTTCCGTCATGGGACCACCCTACGAGCCCGCGGCTCAGAACTTGATGTCGCCGATCATCCCCGCCACGTTGGTCGTCAGCTCGTTGATGGTCGGCGCCATGGACGAGCTCGCCAGGTAGAAGCCGAGCAGCGTACAGACGACCGCGTGCCCCGCTTTGAGCCCTGACTTCTTGACCAACAGGAAGACGATGATCGCCAGCAGCACCACCGCCGAAATCGAGAGTGCCACGGCGGTCACCTCCAAGTCGTTGCCGTAACCCAGTGCGGACGCCAGCAGGTACATACCCACCAAGCGCTACGGATCATAACTATCCGTGTGGACGCATGACTCGGGGCACGGCAGCACAGGGGGGCGCATGCGCCCTAGGCTCGGAGGATGACCACCGAGATCCCCGGAATTCCCAGGCCTGACGAGAGCCCGGCACAGCGGCTCTCCTTCCCGCGTCAGCACGCCCGCACCCAGCGTTTCACCCTTGGCGCGCCCCGTGCGTTCACCGTGGCACCCGACGGTTCGCGCGTCGTCTTTCTCCGTTCGTCCTCAAGTACCGATCGAGCGGGCGGACTCTGGGTGCTCGACGTGTCGGACGGTGCCACCGAGCGAGTGGCCGCCGATCCGGACGTGTTGCTCGGCGGCGCGGCCGAGCAGTTGTCCGCCGAGGAGCGCGCACGGCGCGAACGCAGCCGTGAGGGCGGCGCGGGCATCGTGGGCTACGCGACGGACGCGGCGGTGGAGCTGGCGGCGTTCGCGCTGTCGGGCCGCCTCTTCACGGCGGAGCTGCGGGCGGGCACCGCGCGTGAACTGCCCGCGCAGGGCCCGGTGGTCGACCCGCGCCCCTCGCCGGACGGCCGTCATGTCGCGTACGTGGCGCGGGGCGCGCTGCGCGTGACCGGCGCCGACGGTACGGGCGACCGGGCGCTCGCGGAGCCGGAGGCGGGCCAGGAGTCGACCGTCACGTACGGGCTGGCGGAATTCATCGCGGCCGAGGAGATGGCCCGTTCACGGGGCTTCTGGTGGTCTCCGGCGTCGGACCGGCTGCTCGTGGCGCGGGTCGACGACGCCCCGGTGCAGCGGTGGTGGATCGCGGACCCCGCACACCCCGACCGCGAACCCGAGCAGATCGCGTACCCGGCCGCGGGCACGCCCAACGCGGACGTGCGCCTCTTCGTGCTCGGCCTGGACGGCTCGCGCACCGAGGTGGTCTGGGACCGTGCGCGCTTCCCCTACCTGGCGCGCGTGCACTGGTCGTCGGACGGCGCGCCGCTGTTGCTCGTGCAATCCCGCGACCAGGGCAGCCAGCTGTACCTCGCGGTGGATCCGGACGACGGTTCGACGCGGATGGTGCACGCGGAGGAGGACGCGGACTGGCTGGAACTCTTCCCCGGCGTCCCGTGCTGGTCGCCCAGCGGCAAGCTGGTGCGGATCGTGGACGAGGGCGGCGCACGCGTCCTGGCCTGGGGTGAACGGCCGCTCACCGGACCGCAGTTGCATGTGCGCGCGGTCCTGGACGTCACCGAGGAAGACGTCCTGATCTCGGCGTCCGCGGGCGAGGCGGCGGTCGACCCCGAGATCGGCGAGATCCATGTGTACCGCGTCAACGAACTCGGCGTGGAGCGCGTCTCGAAGGAGCCGGGTGTTCACTCGGCGGTTCGCGCGGGCGGACTCACCGTCCTGGTGTCGGCCACCCTGGACCGCCCCGGCGCCCGGGTCCAGGTGCTGCGTGAGGGCAAGCCGGTGGCCACCGTGGCCTCACACGCCCAGCGCCCGGGGCTCACGCCGCGCGTGACGCTCACCGAAGGAGGCACGCGGCGGATTCCGTGCGCCGTCCTGCTCCCCACGGATTACCAGGAGACGGCCGGGCCCCTGCCGGTACTCCTCGATCCGTACGGCGGTCCGCACGGCCAGCGCGTCCAGCGTGCGCACAACATGTTCCTCACCTCGCAGTGGTTCGCCGACCAGGGCTTCGCGGTCCTCGTCGCGGACGGCCGCGGCACCCCCGGCCGCTCCCCCGGCTGGGAGAAGTCGATCAAGAACGACAAGACCCTGACCCTGGCCGACCAGGTCGACGCGCTGCACTCGCTCGCGGAGCGGTTCCCCTTCGACCTGGAGCGGGTGGCGATCCGCGGCTGGTCCTACGGCGGCTACCTGGCCGGCATGGCCGCGCTGCGCCGCCCCGACGTGTTCCACGCGGCGGTGGTCGGCGCCCCGGTGACGGATCTGCGGCTCTACGACACCCACTACGAGGAGCGGTACCTGGGTGATCCGAACCGGACGCCGGAAACGTACCGGCACAGCTCCCTCGTCTCGGACGACGGTCTCGTCGAGGCCGCGGAGCCGCACCGCCCGATGCTGATCGTGCACGGCCTCGCCGACGACAACGTCGTGGTGGCGCACTCCCTGCGGCTCTCCTCCGCGCTGCTCGCCGCGGGCCGCCCGCACGAGGTCCTGCCCCTGTCCGGCGTCACGCACATGACGCCGCAGGAGGAGGTCGCGGAGAACCTGCTGCTGCTCCAGGTCGACTTCCTGAAGCGGTCGCTGGGGATGCAGAGGCCGTAGCGGCGCGGGGTCCCGCTACGGCACGACCTGCTTCTCCTCGGCGAAGTGGCAGGCCGAGTCGTGCGCGGCGGGGCCCTCGTGCAGCCGGAACTCCGCCGGTACGGCGAGGAGCGGCACTTCGAGGGCGCACCGCTCCCGCGCCTTCCAGCAGCGGGTGCGGAAGCGGCAGCCCGAGGGCGGGTTGGCGGGCGAGGGCACGTCCCCGGAGAGGATGATCCGCTCACGGTGCTCGCGCGCCTGGGGGTCGGGCACGGGGACGGCGGAGAGCAGCGCCTGCGTGTAGGGGTGCGTCGGGTGCTCGTAGATCTCCTCGTCCGAGCCGGTCTCGATGATCCGCCCCAGGTACATGACGCCGACGCGGTCGGAGATGTGCCGGACGATCGACAGGTCATGGGCGATGAAGACGTAGGAGAGGTCGAACTCGTTCTGGAGCTTCTCCAGGAGGTTGATGACCTGCGCCTGTACGGAGACGTCGAGCGCCGAGACCGGCTCGTCGGCGACGATGATCTCGGGCCGCAGCGCGAGGCCGCGGGCGATGCCGATGCGCTGGCGCTGTCCGCCGGAGAACTGGTGCGGATAGCGGTTGATGTACTCCGGGTTCAGGCCGACCACGTCCAGGAGGTCCTGGACCTTCTGACGGCGCGAGCCCTTCGGAGCCACCTCGGGGTGGATCTCGTACGGCTCACCGATGATGTCACCCACCGTCATCCGGGGGTTCAGCGAGGTGTACGGGTCCTGGAACACCATCTGGATGTTGCGGCGCACCGCCTTCAGCGCGCGCCCCGACAGCTTGGTGATGTCCTGGCCCTTGTAGCGGATCTCGCCCGCGGTCGGCCGCTCCAGGTTGACCAGCATCTTCGCGACCGTGGACTTGCCGCAGCCGGACTCCCCGACGATGCCGAGCGTCTCGCCCCGCGCCAGCTCGAAGTCGACGCCGTCCACGGCCTTGACCGCGCCGACCTGTTTGCGGAAGACGATGCCCTGGGTCAGCGGGTAGTGCTTGACCAGGCCGCGGACCTGGAGGATCGGCTCGCGTCCGGCGGGCATGGCGGCGCCGACGTGCTCAACGTGCGACATCGAGCGTCTCCCTCCAGAAGTGGCAGGCGCTCCTGCGCTCGGCGGTCAGCCCCTCGTACGTCACCCGCGCGAGTGGTGGGTCGTCGCTCACGCAGATGTCCCGGGCCATGGGGCAGCGAGGGTGGAAGGGGCAGCCGGGCGGGATGTTCATGAGGTTCGGCGGCAGGCCCTTGATCGCGTAGAGGTCCTGGCCCTTCTGGTCCAGGCGCGGGATGGATTCGAGCAGGCCGAGGGTGTACGGGTGGGCGGGCGCCTGGTAGATCTCGTGGACGGGGGCGCGCTCGACGATGCGGCCCGCGTACATGACGG
The DNA here is from genome assembly GCF_042881135.1 of Streptomyces sp. NPDC058284. Lineage (NCBI taxonomy): Bacteria > Bacillati > Actinomycetota > Actinomycetes > Kitasatosporales > Streptomycetaceae > Streptomyces > Streptomyces sp. NPDC058284. The sequence continues at coordinate 20,423 of NZ_JBHVYE010000003.1, read as the reverse complement.
CGATGGTGTCGGCGACGTCGGCGACGACGCCGAGGTCGTGGGTGATGAGGATCAGGCCCATGTTCAGCTCGCGTTGGAGCTCCGCGAGCAGGTCCATGACCTGGGCCTGGACCGTGACGTCGAGGGCGGTGGTCGGCTCGTCGGCGATGATCAGGTCGGGCTCCAGGGCCATCGCCATGGCGATCATGATGCGCTGGCGCATGCCGCCGCTGAACTGGTGCGGGTACTGGTTCACGCGCTCCCTGGCCGCCGGGATGCGCACCCGGTCCATCAGCTCGACCGCCTTGTTCCGGGCGTCCTTGCGTGACATGCCCTTGTGGACGACGTACATCTCGCCGAGCTGGGCGCCGACGCTGAGCACCGGGTTCAGGGAGGACAGCGCGTCCTGGAAGATCATCGCCATGCCCGCGCCGCGGATCTTTCGCCGCTCGTCCTCCTTGAGCTTCAGCAGGTCCCGGCCCTTGAAGAGGATCTCGCCCTTGGTGATCCTTCCGGGCGGGACGTCGAGGATGCCCATGAGGGCCTGGGCGGTCACGGACTTGCCGGATCCCGACTCGCCGAGGACGGCGAGGGTCTCGCCCGCCGCGACGCTGTAGTCGACGCCGTTGACGGCCTTGGCGATGCCGTCCCTGGTACGGAACTCCACGTGCAGGTCGCGTACCTCGAGCAGGGTGGGCGCCCCGGAGGCGGGCGCGCCGGTCGCGTCGGATGCCACGGTTGCCATGGGCGCCTACCTCAGCTTGGGGTCGAGGGCGTCGCGCACCGCGTCGCCGAGCATGATGAACGCGAGCACGGTGATCGCAAGGGCTCCGGCGGGCCAGAGCAGCATGTGCGGGGCGTTGCGGATGTACTGGGAGGCGGCGGAGATGTCGATGCCCCAGCTGACGGTCGGCGGTTTCAGGCCGACGCCGAGGTAGGAGAGCGTCGCCTCCAGGGCGATGTACGTGCCGAGCGCGATGGTCGCCACCACGATCACCGGGGCGACGGCGTTCGGCGCGATGTGGCGGAGCAGCATCCGGGAGTTGGAGGCGCCGAGGGCCCGCGCGGCCTGGACGTAGTCGTTCTGTTTGGCGGTGATGACGGAGCCGCGCGCGATGCGGGAGATCTGCGGCCAGCCGAGCAGCACCATGAAGCCGACCACCGGCCAGACCGTGGAGCTGGTGACCACCGAGAGGAGCACCAGGCCGCCGAGGACGACGGGGATGGCGAAGAAGATGTCGGTGATACGGGAGAGGATCGCGTCCCACGCGCCGCCGAAGAACCCGGCGAGCCCGCCGAGCGCGCTGCCGATGAGGGCGACACCGAGGGTGGCGCAGACGCCGACGGTGACGGAGACGCGGGTGCCGTACACGACCCGGGTGTAGACGTCGCAGCCCTGCTCGTTGAAGCCGAAGGGGTGGCCGGGCGCCGAGCTCTTCTGCGCGTTGGCGAGGTCGCAGTCCAACGGGTTGCGGGAGGCGATGAGGGAGGGCCAGAGGGAGATGACGACGAGGAAGAGGATGATCAGGCCCGAGATGATGAAGACCGGGTTGCGCCGCAGGTCGCGCCAGGCGTCGGACCAGAGGCTGCGGGCCGGGGCCGACGAGCCGGTGCCGTCGGGGCCGCCGCCCGGCCCGCCGGGCGGCTTCTCCAGGGTCGTGGCCTCGCTGGTGGCGAGGTCCATCGCGCCGCCCATGCCGGTCGCGGCCATGGCGCGCTCCGGCTGCTGAGGTTCAGGCATAGCGGATCCTCGGGTCGAGTACGGCGTACAGCAGGTCGACGATCAGGTTGGCCGCCAGGAAGACCAGGACGAGGACGGTCACGAAGCCGACGACGGTCTGGGTGCTCTGGCGGAGGATCCCCTGGTAGAGCTGGAAGCCGACGCCGTGGATGTTGAAGATCCGCTCGGTGACGATCGCGCCGCCCATCAGCGCGCCCACGTCGGTGCCGATGAAGGTGACCACCGGGATCAGTGAGTTGCGCAGCAGGTGCCGGGTGATGACACGGCGCCGGGGCAGGCCCTTGGCGACGGCGGTGCGGACGTAGTCGGCGCGCCGGTTCTCCGCGATGGAGGTGCGGGTCAGGCGGGTCACGTACGCCAGGGAGACCGAGGCGAGGACGAGGCCGGGGACCAGCAATTCGTTGAAGGGTGCCTCGCTGGAGACGGAGGGTTTGATGGTGCCCCACTGGACGCCGAGAAGGAGTTGCAGCACGAGGCCGGTGACGAAGGTGGGGATGGAGATCACGACGAGGGTGAGCAGCAGGACGACGGTGTCGACGGGGCGCCCGCGCCGCAGGCCCGTGAGGACGCCGAGCGAGATGCCGATGACGATCTCGAAGACGATCGCCACGATGGTGAGGCGGATGGTGACGGGGAAGGCGGCCGACATCAGCTCGGTGACCTTCTGGCCGTTGAAGGCGGTGCCGAAGTCGCCGGTGAAGAGGTTGCCCATGTACGTCAGGTACTGCTGCCACACCGGTTTATCGAGGCCGAACTCCTTCTTCAGCTGGGTGGCCGTGGCGGGGTCGCACTTGCGGTCGCCGCACAGGCCCGCGACGGGGTCGCCCATCACGTTCACCATCAGGAAGATCAGCAGGGTGGCGCCGATGAAGACCGGGATCATCTGCAGCAGACGCCGGATCACATAACGTCCCATGGGGGCTCCGGAAATCGGGGGAGCGGCCGTACGGGCACCCTCGCGGGGGCTTGTACGGCCGCTCCCGGCGTCTCAGTTGACCTTGATCTCGTTGTAGACGGGCACGCTGAACTGGTTGAGCGCGACGTCGGAGACGTTGTCCGAGTAGCCGGCGCTGCCGTTCTGGTACCAGAGCGGGATGGCGGGCATCTTCTTGGCCAGGATCTTCTCGGCGTCCTGGAACTTGGCGACGGCCTTGCCTGTGTCGGTCTCGCCGTTGGCCTCGTTGACGAGCTTGTCGAACTGCTTGTCGGAGAACTTGCCGTCGTTGGAGGGGGCGTCGGTGAAGTAGACCGGCTCCAGGAAGTTCTGGATCAGCGGGTAGTCCATCTGCCAGCCCGCGCGCCAGGCGCCGTCGAGCTCCTGCTTGGAGGCCTTGCTGCGGAAGTCCGCGAAGGTGCCGACGGGGCTCGCGACGCAGGCCTTGTCCTTGCCGAGCGCCTTGTTGATGGAGTTGCAGACGGCGTCGACCCACTCCTTGTGCGAGCCGGTGTCCGCGTTGTACGAGATCTTGAGGGTGCCGCCGGGGATGCCGCCGCCCTCCTCGACCAGCTTCCTGGCCTTGGCGGCGTCGTACGTGCAGGCGTCGCCGCAGAGCCCGTCCCGGTAGCCGCCGTCCTTGCCGAGCACCGGAGAGGTCCAGTCGGTGGCGGGCGTCCGCGTCTTCTGGAAGATCGTCTCGGTGATCTGGTCGCGGTTGATCGCCATGGACAGGCCCTGGCGGACCTTCTCCATCCCCGGCTTGCTCCACTTGCTGTCGTAGAACGGGAACGCGAGGGTCTGGATGATGCCCGCGGGGGTGTTGATGTAGCGGTCGCCGAGGTCGTTCTTGGCGTTCTTGAGCTGCGAGGCGGGGACGTCGTCGACGAGGTCGAGGTTGCCGGCCATCAGGTCGGTGTAGGCGGTGTTGTTGTCGGTGTAGACCTTCATGTCCACACCGCCGTTCTGCGCCTTGTCGCTCCCGGGGTACCCGTCCCACTTGCGCAGGGACATCTTCGAGCCCTTGGTGTACGAGTCCACGGTGTACGGGCCGTTGCCGACGGGCTTGGAGAGCCAGGCGTCGTGGTCGTCGTAGAACGCCTTGGGCAGCGGCGCGAAGGCCGGGTAGCCGAGGGTGTCGGGCCAGGTGGAGAACTTCTGGCTGAGCTTGACGGTGAAGGTCGTGTCGTCGGTGACCTTGAGCCCGGAGAGGGTCTTGGCGCTCGCCTCGCCCTTCTCGGGGTGGACCTTGTCGTAGCCGTCGATGTAGCCGAAGAAGTACGCGTTCTTCTGGTTGTTCTTGAGGTTCGCGCCGTAGTTCCAGGCGTCGACGAAGGACTTGGCGGTGATCTTCTCGCCGTTGCTGAACTTCCAGTTCTTCTTGATCTTGACCGTGAAGTTCTGCGCGTCCTTGGTCTCGATCGACTCGGCGACCATGTTCTTGGCCTCGCCGGTCTTCGGGTCGTACCGCTTGAGACCCCGGAAGAGCATGTCGAGGATCTTGCCGCCCTGGACCTCGTTGGTGTTCGCCGGTTCGAGCGGGTTCTGCGGGTCGCCCCAGGACGAGCTCACGATGCCGGAGCCGTCGCCACCGCCACCGCCGCCTCCCCCGCCACCACAGGCCGTCGCCGCGAGTGCGACCGTCACCGCACATGCGGCCCACTTGGCGTGTGTGGCTCCACGCATGGAGTCCTCCAGTCCTGGTGCTGTCCTGCCGTACTGGCCCGTGTGCCGGCGAACCGGCACACTCACGGCCCAATATCGCCTCATACGGCATGAACCGCACATTTACCCCACCCGTATGCGTCGGAGGCCATCCGGATGTACGTATTCCGAGACGCTCGCGCCCGCATATCGGACTCATTGCCCGGCTTGCCCGACGGCGCCCGGCCTTGTCCATCACGCATGATTACGCCAAGGCAATGTCATGCCCATGCTTGGCTCAAGTGATGCTCAAGGATCCCAAGACCGGCCCAAAGCGCCTGACGATTCATTGACCGGGCGGGAAACGCCTTGCCACAGTCGCGCCAAGCCCGCGGGTGCTGGTTGTCCTGCGGATTCCTGAAGTCCCCCTCCGGGCCTGGAGCGCCATGACCTCCCCAACCCCCGCCACCGCCGCCACGCTCGAAGTGCTGGGCGAGACGACCGGCGCACCCTTGCCTCCCAACGGCCTCGGCAGCAAGGGCCGTTCACCGGGGCGGCTCGCCTGGACACGGTTCAAGCGGGACAAGTCCGGCGTCATCGCCGCCTGCACGGTGATCTTCTTCTTCGTCGTCGCGCTCTGCGCCCCGCTGATCGCGAAGGTCTACGGGAAGAACCCGTACGACACCTACGGACTCGACCAGCCCGGGCTGCTCAACGACTTCAACTACCCGGTCAAGCCGAACGGCGGCATCGACGGGAGCTTCTGGTTCGGCGTCGAACCGGTGCTCGGCCGGGACGTCTTCACCTTCCTCCTCTACGGGATCCGCAACTCGCTGCTGATCGCCACCGCGACGACCGTCCTCGTCACGCTGCTCGGCATCACCATCGGCCTCACCGCCGGGTACATCGGCGGCAAGACGGACTACCTCATCGGGCGGGTCATCGACATCCTGCTCGCCTTCCCCTCGACGCTCTTCTACATCGCGTTCTTCCCGGTGATGATCTCGGTGCTCGTCAGCCCCGAGGACAAGATCCCGCAGTGGCTCACCGTCACCAGCCTCATCACCGTGATGACCGCCTTCGGCTGGGCCCCCCTGGCGCGACTGCTGCGCGGCGAGGTGCTCGCCCTGCGCGAGCGGGAGTTCGTGGAGGCCGCCAAGGTCACGGGCGCCTCCCCCGCGCGCATCATCTTCAAGGAACTGCTCCCGAACCTGTGGACGCCGATCCTGATCCAGGCGACGCTCCTGCTGCCGCTGTTCGTCACCGCCGAGGCGGGCCTCGCCTTCCTTGGCGTCGGTCTCGAGGAGCCGACGCCGGACTGGGGCGTGATGATCCAGAACGGCTCGAAGTACTACCAGGACGACATCACCTTCATGGTGTTCCCCGGCCTCGCCATGGTGATCTTCGTGGTGGCCTTCAACCTCCTCGGGGACTCGGTGCGCGACGCGCTCGACCCGAAGACCCGGCGCTGACACGCCCCGGGCCGGCCCGCGCGACGGGGCGCCGCCGGCCCGCCTTCCGTTCCCTCCGCTCTACTCCTTCACTCAGGGTTGGTAGCCAGATGGCAATCTCACGCAGAAACCTCCTCATCTCGACGTCCGTGGCGGCGGGCGGCTCGCTCGTGCTGTCCGCGTGCAGCAGCGGCGACTCGGGCGGGGGCGGGGGCGGTTCGCACGGCGGGGCCACGGAGTACACGAACGCGACCGTGAAGATCGGCTCCAAGGAGGACTCGACCGGACCCGCGCCCGCGGTGCCGGGCGGGAAGAAGGGCGGCACGATCTACGGCGTCGCCGAGGACGACGTCTCGCACATGGACCCGCAGCGCATCTACTTCGCGTACAACTCCTCCATCGCCAACCTCTTCGCGCGCTGCCTCACCGGCTACCAGACCGACATGGAGGGCCACCAGATCCTCGTCGGCGACCTCGCCACCGACACCGGCACGGCCTCCGACAACAACAAGACCTGGACCTTCACGCTGAAGGACGGCCTGAAGTGGCAGGACGGCAGCGAGCTCACGGTCGACGACGTCCGGCACGGCTTCGAGCGCGGCTGGGCCCCCTTCATCACCGAGGGCGCCATCTACGTCCAGCAGGCGCTGACCGGCAAGGGCGCCAAGTGGCGTGACGCGTACGAGGGCCCGTACAAGGGCAAGCACCTGGACTCGATCGTCACCGACAAGGCGAAGAAGACGATCACCTTCCACCTGAAGGAGTCGCGCCCGGAGTTCAACTTCACGCTGGCCATGCACACGTACGCGGCCACGCCCGTGAAGCACGACACCAAGGAGAAGTACGACAAGGCGCCCTTCTCCAGCGGCCCCTACATCGTCAAGCACCGCTCCATCGACAAGTCGATGACGCTGACGCGCAACAAGCACTGGGACCCCAAGACCGACCCGATCCGCAACGCCTACCCGGACACCTTCGAGTTCGAGTTCGGGCCGACAGGCCCCGAGTCCTGCGACCGCTTCATCGCGGACCAGGGCAAGGACCAGCAGATGATCGCCCTCTACGAGCCGATCCCGGCCGAGCGCATGCAGAAGGTGCTCACCACGCCGGACATCAAGAAGCGCAGCTTCAACGGCCTCTCCTCGGGCACCTACTACTTCGCCATCAACATGAAGCGCGTCACCGACGTCGAGGTGCGCAAGGCCCTCCTCATCGCCTGGCCCCTGGAGCAGAGCCGCAAGATCTACGGCGGCGCCACCGCGGGCGACTACGCGACGACGATCCTCAGCCCCGACATCCTGGGCCGCGAGAAGTTCGACCTCTACGGCAAGCTGGACAAGCCGCAGGGCGACGTGAAGCGGGCCCACGAGATCCTGAAGAAGGCCGGCAAGCTCGGCACGAAGATCGTGTACGCCTTCCCGCGGCGCCCCACGTACGACAAGACCAAGATCGTCATCGAGAAGAACCTGAAGGCTGCCGGGTTCGAGCCCGTCATCAAGCCGCTCAACTCGACGGACTTCTACGACCAGGCCCAGCGCCTGGACAACAAGTTCGACGTGATGTGGTTCGGCTGGTCCCCGGACTGGCCGACCGCCTACACCCTGATGCAGCCGCTGTTCGACGGCGCGGCGATCGGTGACGGCCAGAACAACGTCTCCCAGTGCGACGTCCCCTGGATCAACGAGGCGATCAAGAAGAACGCCGTCATCGCGGACCCGAAGGAGGCCGGCAAGGCCTGGGCCGCGCTCGACCGGCGGATCATGAAGGAGGTCGTGCCGATCATCCCGGAGACCTACCAGCGCCGTTGGTACCTGCACGGTTCCAAGGTCGGCGGCGCCATCCACGACCCGCAGTTCGCCGCGACGATGCTCCACAAGACGTACGTCAAGGGCTGACGAACGCCCCCGGGCGGGCCCCGCTCACGGGGCCCGCCCCAGCCCTTCCCCTCCCGCACGGCATCCGTCAGGTCAGGAACCCCAACTGCCATGCTCCGCTTCCTCTTCCGCCGCGTCATCGGCGGCGCGGTGATCCTGCTGATCATCAGCGCGATCGTCTTCCTTCTCTTCTACGCCGCTCCGCGCGACCCCGCGCGCCTGGCCTGCGGCAAGGTCTGCCCGCCCGACACGCTGGCGCTGGTGAAGCACAACCTGGGGATCGCCGATCCGCTGCCGGTGCAGTTCTGGCACTGGTTCGAGGGCGTCTTCGTCGGCCGTGACTACGACACGTACGGCTTCTGCGACGCGCCCTGCCTCGGCTACTCGTTCCGCAACCGGGAACCCGTCCTCGCCACCATCCTGGACCGCTTCCCCACCACCGTCTCGCTCTCGATGGGCGCCGCCGTCGTCTTCGTCGTCCTCGGCGTGGGCACCGGCATGCTGGCCGCCCTCAAGCAGGGCAAGGCGGTCGACAAGATCGCCTCGTCCGCGTCGCTCATCGCGTCCTCGATGCAGATCTACGTCGTCGGTGTCTTCGCCGTGTACGTCCTCACCGACCAGATGCACCTCCTCGACCGGCCCGCGTACACCCCGATCACCGAGAATCCCGCGCAGTGGTTCTCCGGGCTGCTGATCCCCTGGCTCGTGCTCGCGCTCATCTTCACCGCGAACTACACGCGCATGGCCCGCTCGCAGCTGGTCGAGACGATGAACGAGGACTACGTCCGCACCGCGCGGGCCAAGGGACTCTCACGCCGTACGGTCTTCTTCCGCTTCGCCTGGCGCGGCGCGATGGGCCCGATCGTCACCATCTTCGGCCTCGACATCGGCGTCCTGCTCGGCGGCGCGATCATCACCGAGAAGACCTTCGCCCTGCACGGCATCGGTGAGCTGTCCGTGAAGGCGGTCGACACGAGCGACCTGCCGCTGCTGCTCGGCGTGGTCCTGGTGGCGGCCACCGCGATCGTCATCTTCAACATCGTCGTCGACGCCCTGTACGCGCTGATCGACCCGCGCGTGCGGCTGTCCTAGGGCTCAGGGAGAGATCTGATGAGCACCACCCCCTTCCTGTCCGTACGCGACCTGCGCGTCCACTTCTCCACCGAGGACGGCATGGTCAAGGCCGTCGACGGCCTCGACTTCGACCTGGAGAAGGGCAGGACCCTCGGCATCGTCGGCGAGTCCGGCTCCGGCAAGTCGGTCACGAACCTCGCCATCCTCGGCCTGCACCACAAGGACAGCACCGCCATCGACGGCGAGATCCTCCTCGACGGCCAGGAGCTCCTCACCGCCACCGAGCGCGAGCTGGAACGGCTGCGCGGCAACAAGATGGCGATGATCTTCCAGGACGCGCTGGCCTCCCTCTCCCCGTACCACACCATCGGCCGGCAGATCGGCGAGACGTTCCGCAAGCACACCGGCGCCTCCAAGAAGGAGGCGCGGGACCGCTCGGTCGAGATGCTCAAGAAGGTCGGCATCCCCCAGCCCGACCTCCGTGTGGACGACTACCCGCACCAGTTCTCCGGCGGTATGCGCCAGCGCGCGATGATCGCCATGTCACTGGTCTGCAACCCGGCGCTGCTGATCGCCGACGAGCCGACCACGGCGCTCGACGTGACGGTCCAGGCGCAGATCATGGACCTCCTCAAAGACCTCCAGCAGGAGTTCGGCACGGCGATCATCTTCATCACCCACGACCTCGGCGTGATCGCCGACATCGCGGACGACGTCCTGGTGATGTACGGGGGGCGGTGCGTGGAGCGCGGCACCAAGAAGGAGGTGCTGCGCGCCCCGCAACACCCCTACACCTGGGGGCTGCTCGGCTCGATGCCGTCCCTGGAGGGCCCGGTGGACGTGCCGCTCTCACCCATCCCGGGTACGCCGCCCAGCCTGCTCAACCCGCCCTCCGGCTGCCGCTTCCACCCCCGGTGCGCGTTCACCGAGCAGGTCGGGGACGGGCGCTGCGCGGGCGAGCAGCCGCTCCTCGAACTGACCGACGGCCGGGGCGCGGCCTGCCACCTCACGGCCGAGCAGCGCGCGGAGTTCTTCGTGGACTTCGCGACGACGCGCACCGACTGACGTACTGACGTACACGAGACGGGATTTGACCACGATGAGCGACAGCACTCCCCTCCTGGACGTCAGCGGGCTGACCAAGCACTTCCCGGTCATGGGCGGCTTCCCGTTCCGGCGCAGGATCGGCGCCGTGCAGGCGGTCGACGGCCTGGACTTCACCGTCGCCCAGGGCGAGAGCGTGGGCCTGGTCGGCGAGTCCGGCTGCGGCAAGTCGACGACGGGCCGCCTGATCACGCGCCTCCTGGAGCCCACCGGCGGCAAAATCTCCTACCGGGGCCAGGACATCACGCACGCCTCGCGCAAGCAGCTGGCGCCGGTCCGCTCCGAGATCCAGATGATCTTCCAGGACCCGTACGCGTCGCTGAACCCGCGCCAGACCGTCGGCAAGATCATCTCGGGTCCGATGGAGGTCAACGGCATCGAGCCGCCGAACGGCAGGGAGGCCCGCGTCCGCGAACTCCTGGAGACCGTCGGCCTCAACCCCGAGCACTACAACCGCTTCCCGCACGAGTTCTCGGGCGGCCAGCGCCAGCGCATCGGCGTGGCCCGCGCGCTCGCCCTCGAACCCAAGCTGATCGTGGCCGACGAACCGGTCTCGGCCCTCGACGTCTCCATCCAGGCGCAGGTGGTGAACCTGCTCCAGCAGCTGCAGAGAGACCTGGGGATCGCGTTCCTCTTCATCGCCCACGACCTCGCGGTGGTACGCCACTTCTCGCAGCGGGTCGCCGTGATGTACCTCGGCCGGATCGTGGAGATCGCCGACCGCGAGAGCCTGTACGGGAACCCGCGCCACCCCTACACCCGCGCGCTCCTGTCGGCGGTCCCCGAGGCCACCCCGGACGACGTCCCGCGCCGCGAACGCATCCTCCTCACCGGCGACGTCCCCTCCCCCGTCAACCCGCCCTCCGGCTGCCGCTTCCGCACCCGCTGCTGGAAGGCGACGGACAAGTGCGCGACGGAAACACCCCCGCTGGTCCGCATCGACGGCAACCGCGAGGGCCACCTGACGGCGTGCCACCACCCGGAGGCACCGGCTGAAATGGCGGTCCCGTCGGCGCGCAAGTCGCTCTGACCAAGGGCCCACTCCTCCGATCTCCGACCGGGACCCCGCCCACCCCTCCGGGCAGCGCCCCCGCTCACCGGAACCGGCCCGCCCTCCCCCTTGACCCGAGCGGGGCGCGGCCGGTTCCGGGGCTGCCGTACGGTGCGGGACTCCCCTGGGCCACCATGCGGAGATGAGCACACACCACAGCACACACCGCAGCGCACGCCACACATCCGACCGGCCGAGCGCGGTCCGGCTCACCCGGTACACGAAGACCGAGCAGGACGAGATCCTGGGTGCCGGCGACGACCCCTTCGGTGTCGCGGAGACCGGTCTGGCCTGGCTGCCGAAGGAGGAACACTTCGGCATACGTCACGAGGGCCGACTCGTGGCCCACGCAGGCCTGCGACGCCTGCCCCTGTCGGTCGACGGGACCGACCTGGAGGTCATCGGGGTCGGCGGTGTGGCGGTCGCCCCCGACGTACGCGGCCGGGGCCTGGCCCGCGAGGTCCTCACCACGGCCCTCTCCCACGCCCGCACCATGGGCCCACCCCACGCCCTGCTCTTCTGCCGCCCCGCGCTCGTCACGCTGTACGAGAGACTGGGCTGGCACGCGCTCGACGAGGACGTACAGGTCGAACAGCCCGGGGGCCGCGTGGTGACCATGCCCCTGCGGACGATGGTGACACCGCTGCGGGAGGACGCGCGGTGGCCCGGGGGGCCGGTGCGGCTGCGGTCACTTCCCATGTGACCGCCCCGTTCCGCCTTGACGGAGCGGCGGGAACTTCGGTGGGGCTGCGTCTTTGACGGTGGGCGGGGCCGCCCGGTTTTTTGCGGAGTGTGGCGGCTCCGGGCCGGCAGTAAAGGGCGCTCCTGCGTCGCGTCGGCTGCGCCGATTCCGCTCCGCTCCACCCTTGACTCCCGCCCCTCCACCGCAAGTCTTCCTTGAGCCGGACGGCCAGGGGTGGGGGCTGCGGGATTCCCTGGATGGGTCATCCCCTTTCACTGCCGGGTGCGGACCGGCCCATCGTGGGCGCGGGGCAGGGTTCCGGCTCGGCCGTCCGTTTCCGGCTTCGCCGCCCGGGTCATCGGCTCTCGCGGCCGGGTGCCGACCGGCCCATCGTGGGCGCGGGTGAGGGTCCCGGCTCGGTAGGGGCCCGGCTTCGCTGCTCGGGTCATCGGCTTGCGCTGCCGGGTGCGGACCGGCTCAATGTGGTGTGCCCGGGGTGGTGGGAGCGTGGCAGGACACCGGACCCGCCGCCCCCGGGCACCTACTTTGGGAAAGTTGCGAATGGAAGGGCCGCGCGCCCCCTGCCACACCCCGCGCGCCCTCCCGCCCGGCCCTCTATCGCGGGATTCTGCCGCAAGAGTTCCGGTTCCCGGGGGCGTATTGAGTGTGCGTGGGGGCATGCGGCGAACGCATTCGCAACTTGGCGAAAGTAGGTGCCCGAGCGGTGGCCCCTCCCCGCCCTGCCCCTCCCGCCGGACGGCGCATTGGTCGTGGAAGGGGGGCGCGCGGTCTCCCCCTTCGCAACTTTCCCAAAGTAGGTGCCCGGGGGGCGGTCTCTCCCTCCCGGTCTCTCCTGGCCGGGCGGCGCATTGGTCGTGGAAGGGGGGCGCGCGGTCTGCCCGTTCGCAACTTTCCCAAAGTAGGTGCCCGGGGGGAGGCGGGCTCGGGCGGGCCTGCCCAGCACATTGAGAGTGACGGCCGCCCGCGATGGACCGGTCCGCACCCGGCACCGAGGGCTGATGACCCGAGCGGCGGGGCCGCGCAGTTGGCCGAGCCGGGACCGTGACACAGGCCCACGATGGGCCGGTCCGGACTCGGCCACGAGAGGTGATGACCCATCCCAGCCGGGCCGCGCGGGCGGCCGAGCTGCGACCGTGACGGCCGCCCACGATGGACCGGACGGCACCCGGCCGCGAAAGGTGATGACCCGAGCGGCGAAGCCGGAGACGGGCCGCCGAGCCGGGACCGTGACCCGCGCCCACGTTGGACCGGTCCGCACCCGGCGATGAAAGGGGATGACCCATCCGAGGCTCCCCGTCGGCCCCACCCCTGGCCGTCCGGCTCAAGGAAGACTTGCGGTGGAGGGGCGGGAGTCAAGGGTGGAGCGGAGCGGAATCGGCGGAGCCGACGCGACGCAGGAGCGCCCTTTACTGCCGACCCGGAGGCGCCACACTCCGCAAAAAACCGGGCGGCCCCGGTAACCACTCGGCGCGGGCAAGCCGAAGCCTCCCCCGCCAGGCACTCAGCAGGGGTCCGTCGCCAGGCGTGCGTGCAGCTCCACGTCGTATCGGATGCCGTCGTACATCAGCTTCTGGCGTTGCAGCCCCTCCACCGCGAAGCCGGCCGCGCGGGCCACGCGGCACGATGCGGGGTTGTTCGTGCGGTGGCCCAGCTCCAGGCGGAACAAGCCGAGTTCGACAAAGGCCCAGTCCGCCAACGCCCCGCACCCGTAGGCCGCCACTCCCCTGCCCCGCGCCTCCGGAGTCGTCCAGTACGACACCCAGCCGGTGCCGTGGACGTGGTTCACCGCGCCCACCGAGGCGTTGCCCAGCGCCGTGCCGTTCTCGTCCTCCACGGCGAAGGCGTACGCCGATCCGCCGTCGCGCTCGGCCGTGCGGCGCGCGAGCCAACGGGCGGCGGCGCCGGCGGAGTCGACGGGTTCGTCCGCCTGCCACGCCATCTCCGGTTCGGAGAAGGCGGCCAGGACGGTGGCGGCGTCCTCTTCCCGCCAGGGGCGTAGGCCCAGGTCACCCACGGAGGGTGGGGGCGTCGTCCGCCTTGAGGGCACGGAGGAGCCCGTACAAGGCACCAGGAGCCACCGTGGTGATCTCCGCGGGCCGGTCACTCTCCCGAAGGTGCACGTGTCCGCCGGGGCCGTTCGCCAACTCGACGCATTCGCCCTCGCCGCCCGTACTGAAAGAGGACTTCTGCCAAGTGAGCTGGTACATCTGACTCCCTGCCTACAGTTCGTACATGATGTGCTGGATCAGGCTCAGCGAGTCCCGTCCGTCATGGGACTCGGGCGCAGACTCCGGATCGACCGGTGCGAGCGCCAGTTCGGAGAGCCGCTCAAACATCTTGCCGTACTCGTCGATGGCCTCTCCATCCCCCAGGAAGACCGACCTCAGTGGATGTTCAAGGTAGACGGTGTCCAACTCTCGGCTGCCACCGCCGAAGAGGACGAACGGGCGACTGAACGCCGCATAGGCTCCGCGCTCGAACGGGAAGACCTGCAGCGTGACGTTGGGCAGCCGAGCAATCTCGATCAGACGCAGCAACTGCTTGCGCATGGTCCTGGTACCGCCCGTGTGCACGCGCAGCGCCGCCTCGTGAACGATTGCGTGGTACGGGACCGACCTGGGCTCCACCAGGATCCGCTGCCTGGCCCGGCGGAACTCGACGTATCGACCTACGCGCGCCTGATCCTGCTCCACCACCGTGACCACAGCGTGTGCGTAGTCCTCGGTCTGGAACATTCCCGGGATGAAGAGCGGCTCGTGGATACGGATGCCGGAGCAGCGTGACTCAAGCTCCGCCAGGTCACGCGCTCTTGGACCGATGGAGCCGCGGAACTCGTCCCACCACCCCGTTCCTCTCTCCTGCGCCATCGCCATGAGGCCGTCGAAGTACGGGCCGTCAGGACACCCGTACTCCCGGAGCAGCTTGTACAACCGGTTACGGGAGACGTCGATGCGCCCTGCCTCGATGTTGCTGATCCGAGTCCGATCCGCGTCGAGCAGCGCTCCAGCCTGGTCACCGGACAGCCCCGCGGCGTTTCTCAGCTTGCGCAGTTCGAGTCCGAGTCGGCGTTGCCGCTCACTGGGATTGCTTCTGGGTGGCATGCCTGACCTCCTCCGCAATGGAGTCTTCCGGCTCGAACTCGCATGGTCCACAAGGTAGTTCGTATGTCACTCACACCAGTGACAGGCAGTGGAAACGGTTGCAACTAACTGAACGTGTTCCCTACCTTCAGAAAGCACCCGCACCCCCCGCGCAGCAATCGGAAGTACCCCCGCCCACGCGGACCTCGTCACCGACCGGCGCACCCCAAGGAGCAGCCCCCATGAACGACCCGCCCCCCACCACCACCGGCGTCACCCTCACCTTCCCGCCCGACCCCGTCTGGGTCCGCACCGCGAGGGAAACCGTGCGGACGCTCCTCGCCTCGGCGGGGCGTACGGAACTGGCCGACACCGCCGCCCTGCTGACCTCCGAAGCCGTCACGAACGCCATCAACGCCTGCGCCACCAAAGCCTGCACCGCTCCGGTGACCCTCTTCGCCGACTGGGCCGGTCAGGACCTCGGCGGCCGGCTCCGGGTTCTCATCCACGACGAAGCCCCCGGCCTGCCCGTCTGCCGGACCCCCGCCGAGGGCGACGAAACCGGCCGCGGCATACAGCTCATCTCGTACGGCGCCCGCGCCTGGGGCATCTGCACACACGGGCCGGGGCCGGGCAAGGCCACCTGGTTCGAGCTCGACGGTGGCATCGGCGGCACAGGGCATACCTGCGGCGAGGTCGTCCCACGAGTCGCGGTGTACCGGAAGTAGAGAGCCGGTGTACCGTGACAGGTATGGCTGACTCGACCATCAAGGTCCCCGAAGCGACCCGCGATCACCTCGCCATGCTGGCGAAAGAGCGGGGAACGACGATAGGCGCGCTCGTCGCGGAGTTGGCAGCGGAGCGGCTCACCGCGGAGCAGACGCGCGCCCGTATCGAGGAGAGCCGCCGTCTCATGCGCGAGCGGATGCACTCCACGCTCACGGACGAGGAGTTCGACGCGACGCCCCACGCGCTGGAGCGTGTCTATGAGGTCGCGGCGGAGAAGACCCGGAGCGCCCTGCGGGACAGGGACCACGCCGCGTGATCATCATGGACACGAGCGCCGTCCTGGCCCTTGCCCGCGGGCACCGCAAACTCGCCCGTATCGCGGACAACGCCGCGGCGTCCCCCTTCCGGCACCTCCTCGTGCCCGCTCTCTGCCTGATGCAGGCGGAGAGCGACGACGCCGAAGCGGGCACGAACGCGCTCGCACTGCCCGGCATCGACATCGAACCGCTGGACACGGTCGCGTCCGTCTCCGTCGCCACGATGGTCCGCGACGGGCTCGGCGGGCCCGACGTCTGCCACGCGCTGTACGCCTCCTTGCCGAGCCCGGCCCGCCCTCAGCAGGACATCATCCTCACGGACCAGGAAGACAGATATCCGCCGGGCATCGTCACCGTCGACATCGACGACAAGCGTCTCGACGACTGAGGTCGACGAGGGGGCCCACCCGCGAACGCGAGGGCGCCCGGGACTCGTCGGTCCCGGGCGCCCCTCAGAGACGGTCACACGCCGGCGTCAGCCGACCAGTACCGCCTTCTCCTCCGCGAAGTGGCACGCCGACTCGTGGGCCGCCGGAGTGTCCTGGTCCTTGAAGCGCTCCGGGATCGCGAGCAGGGGGACCTCCTTGGCGCACTTGTCCTCCGCCTTCCAGCAGCGGGTGCGGAAGCGGCAGCCGGAGGGCGGGTTGGCCGGTGAGGGGACGTCACCGGTGAGGATGATGCGTTCGCGGCCCTCGCGGGCCTGCGGGTCCGGCACCGGCACCGCGGAGAGCAGGGCCTGGGTGTAGGGGTGGGTGGGGTGTTCGTAGATCTGCTCGTCGGAGCCGATCTCGGCCATCTTGCCGAGGTACATGACGCCGACGCGGTCGGAGATGTGCCGGACGATGGACAGGTCGTGGGCGATGAAGAGGTAGGAGAGGTTGAACTCGTCCTGGAGCTGCTCCATCAGGTTGATGACCTGGGCCTGGACGGAGACGTCCAGGGCCGAGACCGGCTCGTCGCAGATGATGATCTCGGGGTTGAGGGCCAGGCCGCGGGCGATGCCGATGCGCTGGCGCTGGCCGCCGGAGAACTGGTGCGGGTAGCGGTTGATGTACTCCGGGTTCAGGCCGACCACGTCCAGGAGGTCCTGGACCTTCTGACGGCGCGAGCCCTTCGGAGCCACCTCGGGGTGGATCTCGTACGGCTCACCGATGATGTCACCCACCGTCATACGGGGGTTCAGCGAGGTGTACGGGTCCTGGAACACCATCTGGATGTTGCGGCGCACCGCCTTCAGCGCGCGCCCCGACAGCTTGGTGATGTCCTGGCCCTTGTAGAAGACCTCACCGGCGGTGGCCTGCTCCAGGGTCATCAGGAGCTTGGCGACCGTGGACTTGCCACAGCCGGACTCCCCCACGATGCCCAGCGTCTCGCCCTGGTAGAGGTCAAAGGAGATCCCGTCGACCGCCTTGACCGCACCGACCTGCTTCTTGAACAGGATGCCCTGGGTGAGCGGGAAGTGCTTGACCAGGTTGCGGACCTGCAGGATCGGCTCGCCGCGCTCGACGGGCGCCTCGATCGCGGCGACCGCCTCGGTCTCGCTCGCGGCGTCCACCGGCTCGACGTCGGAGACGTTCGGGGTGGCGTCGACCGGCTCGCTCTTCGCGGCCTTCGAGAGCTTCGAAGCCTTCGTCGGCTCAGCCATGGATCGTCTCCTTCCAGAAGTGGCACGCGCTGCCGCGGCCCGCCAGCGGTGCGCCGTCCTGCTCGGTGACCGGCACCAGCGCCGGGACCTCCGTGCGGCAGACGTCCTGCGCCTTGGGACAGCGCGGGTTGAACGCACAACCGCCGGGCACCTTCAGCAGGTTGGGCGGCAGCCCCTTGATCGCGTAGAGCTCGTGGCCCTTCTGGTCAAGGCGCGGGATCGAGTCGAGCAGACCGCGGGTGTAGGGGTGCGCCGGGCGCTTGTAGAGCTCGTGCACCGGCGCGGTCTCCACGATCCGGCCCGCGTACATGACCGCGATCTTGTCCGCCACATCGGCGACGACACCCAGGTCATGGGTGATCAGGATCAGGCCCATGTTGTACTCGCGCTGCAACTCCGCGAGCAGGTCCATCACCTGCGCCTGCACCGTCACGTCCAGCGCCGTCGTCGGCTCGTCCGCGATGATCAGGTCGGGCTCCAGGGCCAGCGCCATCGCGATCATGATGCGCTGGCGCATACCGCCGGAGAACTGGTGCGGGTAGTCGTTCACCCGCTCCTTGGCCGCCGGGATCTTGACCCGCTCCATCAGCTCGATGGACTTGGCCTTGGCCGCCTTGCGGCTGAGCCCCTCGTGGACCCGGAACATCTCGCCGAGCTGATAGCCCACCGAGAGCACGGGGTTCAGCGAGGACAGCGCGTCCTGGAAGATCATCGCGATCTTCCGGCCGCGGATCTTCCTGCGCTCCTCGCCGGACATCTTCAGCATGTCCTGACCGCGGAAGAGGATCTCGCCCTGCGGGATCCTCCCCGGCGGCATGTCGAGGATGCCCATGATGGCCTGCGCCGTCACGGACTTGCCCGAACCGGACTCACCGAGCACGGCGAGCGTCTCGCCCGCGTCCACGCTGTAGTTGACGCCGTTGACGGCCTTGACCACGCCGTCACGGGTGTCGAACTCGACGTGCAGGTCCTTGACGTCCAGGAGCCTGCCGCTCTTCTCCTCACCTGAACGCGGTGCGGGAAAGGCGTCTTCTTTGATGTCGATGCTGGTCACGTACGCCTCCCTCAGCGCAGCTTGGGATCGAGGGCGTCGCGGACCGCGTCGCCGAGCATGATGAACGCGAAGACCGTGATGCTCAGCATTCCCGCGGGGAAGAACAGGGCGTGCGGGTTGTCCCGGATCGCCTTGCTCCCCTCGGAGATGTCGATGCCCCAGGAAATCGTCGGGTCGGCGAGACCGAGTCCGAGGAAGGAGAGGGTCGCCTCCGCCGAGATGTAGCCGCCCAGCGCGATCGTCGCCACCACGATGGTGGGCGCGATGGCGTTCGGCATCACGTGGCGGAACAGCATCCGGGTGGTCCCGGCGCCGAGCGCCCGCGCCGCCGTCACGTAGTCGGCCTGCTTGGCGCTGATCACGGAGCTGCGCGTCACGCGGGCGATCGACGTCCAGCCGAGGAACGCGAGGGACGCGATGACGACGTAGACCTTGCGCTCGGTGAAGGCGTTCAGGATGACCATCGTGCCGAGCAGGAAGGGCAGGCCGAAGAAGATGTCCGTGACCCGGGAGATGACCGAGTCGATCCAGCCCCCGAAGTAGCCGGCCAGCATGCCGAGCAGACCGCCGAGCAAGGTCACGAGGACGGTCACGCCCACACCGACCATGATCGAGGCGCGCGTTCCGTAGATGACCCGGGCGTAGATGGAGCGGCCCTGGCCGTCGTAGCCGAACCAGTCGGCCTGGAAGAAGTGGCCCAGTTCCGGCTTGCTCAGGAAGTGGTTGGTCAGGTCTCCGTCGCGCGGGTCGGCTCCGGTGAACATCCCCGGGAAGGCGGCGATGACGAGGAGCAGGACCAGCAGGATCCCCGCGATCCAGAACATCGGGCGGTGGCGCAGTTCGAACCACGCGTCGCCCCAGAGCGAACGGGGCTTCTCGCGCTCACCGGCGCCCTTGACCTTGGTGGCGGCGACGCCCGCGGCCGCGGCGTCCGCGCCGTCCTCCGTGCGTGCCGTCCCCGGCGGAACGTCGAGGGCCGTCTTGCTCACAGGTGCGTCAGGCATACCGGATCCTCGGGTCCAGGACCGCGTACAGCAGGTCGATGATCAGGTTGAGCAGCAGGATGACGAGGACGATGACCGTCACCACGCCGACGATCGTGGAGCCCTCGCTCGTCTGGATCGCCCTGTAGAGGAGGTTGCCCACGCCCTGCACGTTGAAGATGCCCTCGGTGATGACGGCACCGCCGATGAAGCCGCCGATGTCCGTGCCGATGAACGTGATCACGGGAATCAGCGAGTTGCGCAGCAGGTGGACACCGACGACGCGGCGGCGCGGCAGGCCCTTGGCCGTCGCGGTGCGCATGTAGTCGGCCCGCAGGTTCTCGGCGAAGGTGGTGCGGGTCAGCCGCGCCACGTACGCCATGGAGAGCATCGCGAGGACGAACGCCGGCAGGAAGAGCTGGGAGAGGTTCGCGGAGTCCTGCACGTTCGGCGGGAGCCAGCCGAGTTCGTCCGCGAAGATGAACCGGGCGAGGTAGCCGAGCACGAACACCGGGATGGAGATCACGAACAGGGTGAAGACGAGGACACCTGTGTCCGCCGCCTTGCCCGCGCGCAGGCCCGCCCAGGCACCGAGACCGATGCCGACGATGACCTCGATGATGATGGCAAGCGCGGTGAGTCTGAGCGTCACCGGGAATGCCTCCGACATGACGTCGACGACCTCGCGGCCGCCGAACGTCCGGCCGAAGTCCCCTTGGAAGAGGTTGGCCATGTAGTCGGTGTATTGCTTCCACACGGGCTGGTCGAGCCCGAACTCATGGCGCAGTGCCGCGACCTGTGCGGGGTCGGCGGCCTTGTCGCCCCACATCGCCCGGATGGGGTCTCCGGGAAGGATGTGGACCATGAGGAAAATCAACAGAGTGGTCCCGATGAAGATCGGGATCATCTGGAGCAGTCGCCTGGCGGCGTAGCGCCCCATCATGCCTCCATGCCGTGAGGGGTCGGCGACGGCCTACGCGATCTTCTCAACCGCAGGGTGGGGGTGGAGAGTCACGGGCCTGCGCGCCTGGGTCGGGTGCCGCCGCCCACTGCTGGGCCG